>JAGBSP010000005.1 GCA_017631855.1 Clostridia bacterium
CTCTTATCTCTAATCTTTTTTCTGCAAAAAATACTTTTCGCCTGTATTTTGGCGCAAATACAATATGGTACTTGCAATTCCAACTCGTATGTGCTAAACTATTATTGTCTATGGTAACCTTTTTCATAGATAAATCCTCCACATATTTATTTTGGTATTGACTGGCAGGTCGAACTTATTAGATCATATTTGGAGGATTTCTTCTCACCGGTTAACCTTTATTGAACCCCGCCACTATGGCGGGGTTTTCGTTTACAATAAACGCAGACGTGAATGATTCACGTCTGCGCTATTTTCTTATGTTGATCTCAGAGAGTTTCGAGGTAAGCAACGACGTCACCGACGGTCGTGAACTTACGAATGTCCTCGTCGTTGATCTCGATGTCAAACTTCTCCTCGCAAAGCATGACAAGGTCAGCAAGCTCGATCGAGTTGATGCCGAGGTCGTTGGAAAGCTCAGCCTCCATCGTAATATCGTCGCGGTCGATCTGAAGCTCGTCTACGAGCAGGTCAGCAAATTTTTCAAACATTGTGATTTCCTCCATAAATTTCTAATTTTTTCTTGATATTTTTTTCAGCAAAGTATATTATATAACATTCAAATCGAATTGTCAAGTATTATTTTTCGTCTTCTTTTTTACATTTTTTCGCTCACACAGGGAGCAGATACCGCACACGGGGATCGAGAGCGCGATCCAAAGGAGGGTAAAGGGTATGCAGATTTGTCCAAGTAGATTGAGGGGGAGGTGTGAGTAATCCCACACGCCGAGGCGAAAGGTGAGATTGACAAGACAGCCGCATACGAGTTCGACTGCGGTAATCAGTATGCCGCTGATTGTGGCACGAAGCAAGATAGGCTTGGATTTCATTGCGCGGTTGATGTGAAAAATACCCGAAAGACAAACTCCTCCGCAAAGAGCCATACTCCAGTGGGAATATCCACGGCAGAGGACTTCGAGAGAATAATAAGCGGCACCGCCGACGCCGAGTAGTCCGAGCTCACGTAGCGCGGGGCGGAGCGCCGTCGGCGCACGGAACGTTTTTGGGGAGATCGATTGATTCATAAAATGTTTTTTAATCCTTTTCTTTGGTTTTGTATTTTCAGTATTTGTCAAAAAAAGAGGAACTACCCTCGAAAAAAATAGGGAATATTTGGCGTAAAATTCGGCAAAGCCCTTGTAAAAGAGAATTTTTTTTGATATAATATGATAAAATGGAACAATCATAGGTTCAAGGACGCTATGAATCGATAAGGAGAAATCAAAATGGGAGAGAAATTTTATATCACGACAGCGATTGCGTATGCATCGAAAAAGCCTCACTTCGGAAATACCTACGAGGCGATCATGACCGATGCACTCACGCGTTATCGCCGTGAGCGGGGCTACGACGTCTTTATGTGCACGGGTACCGACGAGCACGGACAGAAGATCGAGGATCTCGCAAAGGAAGCCGGCATTACCCCGAAGGCATACGTGGATGGCGTTGCGGGAGAGATCCGTGCGCTGTGGGATCATATGAACGTAAAGTACGACCACTTTATCCGCACGACCGACGATTATCACGAGACGGCGGTTCGCAAGATGTTCACGAAGTTCTACGAGCAGGGCGATATTTATAAAGGCTATTACGAGGGTTGGTATTGCACGCCCTGCGAATCCTTCTTTACCGAAACGCAGGTGGTGGACGGCAAGTGCCCCGATTGCGGACGTCCCGTACAGCAGGCAAAGGAAGAGGCGTATTTCTTCAAAATGAGCAAGTATGCCGATCGTCTGATGCAGTATATCGACGAGCACCCCGAATTTATTGAGCCCGAGAGCCGCAAGAAGGAGATTGTCAACAACTTCCTGAAGGCAGGATTGCAGGATCTCTGCGTATCCCGTACCTCGTTTGCGTGGGGAATTCCCGTGGATATCGACCCCAAGCACGTCACCTACGTCTGGCTTGACGCACTGACCAACTATATCACGGCAATTGGCTATGATCCCGACAAGACCTACGAGGAGCAGAGCGAGCAGTTCAAAAAATACTGGCCTGCCGACGTACACATCATCGGTAAGGATATCATTCGTTTCCACACTATTTATTGGCCGATCTTCCTCATGGCACTCGATCTGCCCTTGCCTAAGAAGGTCTTTGCACACCCGTGGTTTAATTTCGGTATGGACAAGATGTCCAAGTCGCGCGGTAACGTCATTTACGCCGACAAGCTGGCAGAGAAATTTACCGTCGACGGCGTTCGCTACTACGCACTCGCTGAAATGCCCTACGCGAACGACGGTTCGATCACCTACGAGAACGTCATCAAGAGATTTAACACCGATCTTGTCAACAACCTTGGTAACCTTGTTAAGCGTACCCTTGACATGCAGAAGAAATACTTCGACAGCGTGATTCAGGCGCCCTCTGCTAAGGAGGCGCTCGACGACGAGGTCGTTTCTGCCTGTGTCAAGGCATACGAGAAGGTTGTCGAGAATATGGACGCATATCGCATCGCCGATGCGCTGGAGGAGATCTTTGTAATGCTCTCTCGCGCCAACAAATATATTGACGAGACGACACCTTGGGCACTTGCCAAGGACGAGAGCCAGCGCGAACGACTCGGAACGGTTCTGTATACGCTTCTTGAGGCAATTCGTTGGGGTGCGGTTCTGCTTCATCCCTTCATTCCCGCAACGGCAGAGGAGATTCTCTCCGAGCTGAATACCGACGTATGCGGATATGCATCGATCGGTACGGCAGACCGCTTCGGCGCACTTGTTCCGGGAAGCACGGTCAAGGATTCTAAGGTGCTCTTTGCCCGAATGGACGAAGCAAAGGTGCTTGCCGAGTTCGAGGCAGAGCGTCAGAGAATGATCGCTGAGGCAGAGAAGGAAGCGAAGGCAAAGGAAAAGCCCGAGGGTTGTGCGCTGATTGGCATCGAAGACTTTATGGGCGTGGAGCTCAGAACCGCACAGGTTATTTCTTGTGAAAGAGTGCCGAAGGCAAAGAAACTGCTTCTGCTTCAGGTAGACCTCGGATATGAGAAGAGACAGGTCGTTTCTGGAATTGCGAAATTCTACGAGCCCGAGCAGCTCATCGGAAAGAAGCTGATCCTTGTGGCAAACCTCAAGCCCGCCACGCTCTGCGGTATTGAGTCGCAGGGAATGATCCTTGCCAGCGGTGAGGAAGAGGTTCGCGTGGTATTCCTCGCAGAAGACACGCCTCTTGGTGAACGCGTAAGATAAACGAACAAAAGGCGGTCTGATACAAAAGACCGCCTTACTTTTTAAGGAGAAATTATGAAAATTGCAGTGATTGGTTGCGGGCGCTGGGGCTCGCTGATTACCTGGTATCTCGACCGCCTCGGACACGACCTGACACTCTACGGCAGAAAAAGTTCGGCACATATGTCGCGCTTTCTCTCGGAACGGAAAAACGACTTATTGACGCTTCCCGAATCGGTGAAGCTGACCACAAGTCTTTCCGACATTGCCGATGCCGAGGTCATCGTTATCTCGATTGCCTCGCAAGGCTTGCGCGGACTTTGGCAGGAGCTTTCCGCGCTTGGGTTAAAGGATAAAATTTTCGTGCTTTGTATGAAGGGAATTGAGATCGACACGGGAAAGCGTCTTTCCGAAATTTCGGAAGAGTACGCCGATCCGTCGTGCTCGGTTGCCGTTTGGCTCGGACCCGGTCATGTGCAGGAGTTTTATGCGGGGATTCCCAACTGTATGGTGATCGATGCAAAGAGTGACGCGGTGAAACAGAAGCTCGTCGAAGCCTTTTCCGGGGAGCTGATCCGCTTTTATTACGGTGCTGATCTCGTCGGAAATGAGGTTGGTGCGGCGGCGAAAAACGTCATCGGAATCGCGGCGGGAATGCTGGACGGAATGAAGCTTTCCACCCTAAAAGGTGCGCTGATGTCCAGAGGCACGCGAGAAATTGCTCGCTTGATTGCCGCGATGGGAGGAAACGAGCTTTCGGCATACGGACTTTGTCATCTCGGGGACTACGAGGCAACCGTTTTTTCGCCCTACAGCCATAATCGTCTGTTTGGCGAACGGTTCATTACGGGAGAAGCGTGCGACTTTCTTGCGGAAGGGTATTATACCGTAAAGGCGCTCATCGCTCTTTCGGAACGATACGGCGTTGAGCTTCCGATCTGTCAGACCATTTATTCGGTGCTTTACGAGGGTGCAGATCCTGAAAAAGCACTCGGCGCGCTATTTCACAGAAGTTTAAAACAGGAATTTTAAAAATGATGAATCAAGAACTGGACTGCCGCGGACTTTTCGATTCCCACGCACATTATTTTGATCGGAAATTTGATGACGGCACCGACGAAATTCTCGATGGCGAGGTGTTCGGCAAGGGGGTCGTCGGGGTGATCAACGTTGCTACAAATCCCGAAAACGCCAAGCGCTGTATTGAGCAAGCAAAAAAATATGAGGGAATGTATACCGCAATCGGTATTCACCCCGAGGATGCGCAAAGCGATCCTCGTAGTGTCGACGAGCTTCTCTCGGAGCTTTCTGCGCTGATGGATACAAAAGAGAAGCGAAACGAGGGCAAGATCGTTGCGCTCGGCGAGATCGGACTTGACTATTACTGGCAGCCTTGCGACAAGGAAAAGCAGGCAGAGCTTTTTGAAAAACAGCTTCTCTTGGCAGAGGAATGGGATCTTCCCGTCATCATTCACGACAGAGAAGCGCACGGAGATTGCTTTGAGAGCGTGCTTCGTCACCCGAACGTACGCGGTGTCTTTCACAGCTTCAGCGGCAGTGCCGAGATGGCAAAGGAGCTGACGCGTCGCGGATGGTATATCTCCTTTTCGGGTGTCGTGACCTTCAAGAACGCGCGCAAGGTGCGCGAGGTTGTATCGGTCGTGCCGATCAATCAAATTCTCATTGAAACCGACGCGCCCTACCTCTCGCCCGAGCCCTTCCGCGGACGGCTGAACCATTCGGGAAGAATGGCGTATACGGCAAACGCGCTCGCCGATCTGAGGGGAATTCCCTACGAGGAGATGGTAAAAATCACCGCCGAAAATGCGAAACGAATTTTCTCTCTGATATGATCTCTCGCTTTCAAGCAGGACTTTTTTGCGAAAAAGTCCTGCTTTTTTAGTTAATGTGCACAAAAACAAGTGGAAGATTTCTATGCTTGTATTTGAAAAAACACAAAAAACATCTTGAAATTCAAGAAAAATTATTGTATAATGATATTAATCGGTGTGTAACATTTCCTTGGATGGAAAGACTTCCCGACAAAATATCAAAGACCTTCCGCCAAGATGCGGAGAGAAGGAGGAAAAGCCAATGGCTGCTATTGAAACCAAAAGAATCAGAAACGTTGCATTGCTCGGACACGGAGGATGCGGAAAGACCTCGCTCGCCGAGGCTATGATATATTTGACGGGAGGAACCGACCGTCTTGGAAAGGTTGCGGACGGAAATACCGTGTCGGACTACGACGCAGAAGAGATCAAGAGAGGCTTTTCTCTGTCTACTTCGATGATGAATATGATGTGGAAGGACGTCAAGATCAACCTGCTTGACACTCCCGGTTATCTCGATTTCGTTGGAGAAGCCGCACAGGCGCTCCGCGTTGCCGACGCGGCGATCATCGTCGTTGACGGTAAGGCAGGCATCGAGGTTGGAACTGAGCTCGCGTGGGGATATGCCGAAAAGGCGGGAATTCCCAGAGCTTTCTTTATCAATAAGTTTGACGATAACGATGCTCGTTTCGGACGAGTTCTCGACTCTCTGCACGAAACCTTCGGAAAGCACGTCTGCCCTCTGACCATTCCGATGGTCAAGGACGGCGAGGTCAAGGGTTGTATCGACCTGATCGACGAAATCGCGCACGTCTTTGACGACAACGGTCGTCACAGCGTCGAGATCATTCCCGAGGAGTCGAAGGAAGCCGTTGCAAAGTACCGCGATATGCTGATGGAAGCCATCGCAGGTACGAACGAGGATCTGATGATGAAATATTTCGAGGGTGAGGAGATTACCTTTATGGAAGCGATCAACGCTGTCCACGAGGGTATCATTCACGGTGAGATCGTGCCCGTCTTCTGCGGCGCGGCAACCAAGCTTTGGGGTCTTTGGACGCTGCTTGACAAGATCACCGAGTCCTTCCCCCGTCACACCGCAAAGAAGAACGAGCTGCTTGCAGACGGCTCCGACTTCGAGATCGTTCCCGAGGGCGAGCCCGCACTCTTTATCTTCAAGACGGTGGCTGACCCGTTCGTTGGAAAGATGTCCTTCTTCAAGGTTATGGACGGAACGGTCAAGCGCGATATTATGATGAAGAACAATACGACGGGCGACTCCGAGAAGCTCGCGCACATCTACGTGATCAACGGCAAGAAGCAGACCGAGGTTGACGAGCTTTGCTGCGGTGACATCGGTATGGTTGCAAAGCTGACGAGCACCAACACCAACGATACGCTGACCTGGAACAGAGAGCTGAAATTCGCTCCCATCGAATACCCCACGCCCTACTACGTCAAGGCGCTCATTCCCGCAACCGCAAAGGACGAGGGCAAGATCTCGCAGAGTATCGTAAAGATGATCGAAGAGGATCTGACGCTCGGATATGAAAATAACGCGGAAACCAAGCAGATGCTGGTGGCAGGTCAGGGTGATATGCACCTTGCCGTGCTCGCTGCAAAGCTGAAGAACCGCTTTGGTGTGAGCGTCAACTTCGATACGCCCAAGATCGCGTACCGTGAAAAGATCACGAAGCGTGTGGACGTCGAAGGTAAGCATAAGAAGCAGAACGGCGGTTCGGGTCAGTACGGTCACGTTAAGATCCGCTTCGCTCCCGGTGAGGACGAGGGTCTGACCTTTACCGTATCGGTTGTCGGCGGAACCGTGCCGAAGAACTTCTATCCTGCCGTTGAAAAGGGATTGCAGGATGCGATGGTCAAGGGTGTCGCAGGCTTCCCGCTCGTACAGCTCGCGGCTGACCTGTACGACGGATCGTACCACGACGTAGACTCCGACGAGCTTTCCTTCAAGACGGCGGCAAGCATTGCCTACAAGAAGTGTCTGGAGCTTGCTGCTCCCGTGCTCCTTGAGCCGGTTGGAAATCTTGACATCACCGTTCCCGATTCGATCGTGGGCGACGTGATGGGCGACCTCAATAAGCGCCGCGGTGCCGTGATGGGAATGGATCCCGCTGCAAAGGGATATACCACCGTTCACGCACTCGCTCCCAAGGCAGAGCTGATGGAATATCCCATCATTCTCCGCGCAATGACGCAGGGACGCGGAAGCTTCGAGTACGAGGTTACGGGCTACGACACCGTTCCCGCCAACATCGCACAGAAGATCGTTGAGAACTACCAGAAGGCAAACGCGTAAAATAAAAAATCAAGAGGACTTTCTTCGGAAGGTCCTCTTTTTTTGCGGAATAATCACGCAAATATTTGTAGGGGCGACCATTGGTCGTCCGTTTTGGGTTGATCACGGCGGACGTGCAATGCACGCCCCTACAAACGAAAATGCAAGTTTTGCTCAAAGCTACAAATTTTCTCATTCTCGCCGAGTTTCGACAACTTTTACGGGGCGGGTATGTTACAATGAAGAAAAATGAAATGATAAGAAAACGGAGGTTAAAAAAGCAATATGATCAAACATAATTGCGGCTTTGAGGTCGAGCGCGGCGAAGCGGCTCTCGTTCTGACGCTTTACGGCGAGATCGATCACCACAGTGCCGTGCAGATCCGAACCGAGATCGACACGCTACTCCTCGAGGAGCAACCGAGGAAAGTCGTGCTCGATCTTTCTCACATTGAATTTATGGATAGCTCGGGACTGGGGCTGATTATGGGACGATATTCGCTGATGCAAAAGCTCGGCGGAGAGCTGATGCTCCGAAAACCCCACGAGCGGCTCGTCAAGATCTTTACCTTGGCGGGACTCCAGAGAATGGTGAAGATTGAGGACGCCGAGGATGATAAAAAGGAGGAGAGGGTATGAAAGATACGGAAAAGAAGCTCGTCAATGAAATGAAACTGAAGCTCCCGTCCTATTCGGTCAACGAATCGGCGGCGCGCGCCATGGTTTCCGCTTTTTGCGCACAACAGGATCCCAAAACGGGAGAAATAGCCGATATTAAGTGCGCCGTTTCCGAGGCGGTGACCAACTGTATCGTGCACGCGTACCGTGATACGGTGGGCACGATTTACATCACGGTCAAGCTGTATAGCGACCGAAGCATTCAAATTGAAATTCGCGATCGAGGCTGTGGCATTGAGGATATTTCTCTTGCCCGTCAGCCGCTCTATACCACCGACGCGGCAAGCGAGCGGAGCGGTATGGGCTTTACGGTGATGGAAAGCTTTTGTGATAAGGTGAGGGTGTCGTCAAAATGCGGGAAGGGAACTACGGTAACGCTTTGCAAACGGCTGTCGAGCCGCTGAGAGAGAACGCGGCAAAGGATTATTCGGAAAATCTCGACCTGATCCGTTTGATCCAGACGGGAGAGGGAAAGGAGTCCGAGCGCGCGATGGAGAAAATTCTTTCGCTCAATGCGGGACTGCTTCGCAATCTTGCCTACCGCTTCCGCGATCGCGGCGTCGATATGGAGGATCTTTTGCAGATCGGAACGATCGGAATGATCAAGGCGGCGCGGAGCTTTGACCTCGAGCGCGGAACCTGCTTTTCGACCTACGCCGTGCCGTTGGTCTTCGGGGAGCTTCGCCGTCATATGAGGGACGAAGGACCGATCAAGGTCGGACGCTATTATAAGAGGCTTAGCGTTTCTCTGATGAATGCCAAGCAGAGGATTCAGACCGAAGAAGGCAGAGAGCCGCACATCGGGGAACTTGCCGAGGCGTGCGGTGTGAGTGTGGAAGAAGCGGCAATGGCACTCGAAGCATCCTCTCCCATCGTTTCACTTTCGGAGAGAGCCTTTGGAGATGAGGACGGAATGGAGTGGGAAGCGATGATCGCGGATGAGGGAAGTACGCTGGAGATGGAGCAAATGATCGATAAAATGGCACTTGGACAAGCCATCGGACGGATGTCGGAATTCTGGCAGAGGATCGTTGCGCTTCGGTATTACCGCAATCTCACGCAACAGCAAACGGCGGAAGCTCTCGGCGTCACGCAGGTCAAAATTTCAAGAGAAGAAAAGAAGATCGTGGAATTCCTTCGCGGAGAGCTTGTAGAAAAATAAAAAGCTTCGCCCTCACAGATCTCTGCTACACGGCATATTCTGCTATTGCTTATCGTGCGTTTAAGCAATAGCAGAAAAGAGGAACTGTGATGTATAGAAGTACCAGAGAGAATCGTTATTTTATTCGTGTCAGAGAAATTCTTCAACGTTCGCCAAATGCTGTGGCGAGCTTGCGTGGGAGCGATCGCTATCCTGATCTTTTTGGAACAGTTTTGTTTTATCAGACAGAGAGAGGCGTTTTGGTTGCTACCGAATTGCAAGGCTTGCCCACGGGTGAGGAAGCGTGTGCGCATCCCGTATTCGGTTTTCATATTCACGAGGGAGGCTCTTGTACGGGAGATGCGTTTTTAAATGCGGGAGAGCATTATAATCCCGAACATTGCCCGCACCCCTATCATGCGGGCGATTTGCCGCCCATCTTTGGCAATCATGGGAATGCGCTTTCGATGTTTCTGAACGATCGCTTTTCGGTGCGGGAGATCATTGGAAAAACAGTGATTTTGCATGCTTCTCCCGACGATCTGCATACCCAGCCCTCGGGAAACTCGGGAGAGAGGATCGCCTGCGGAGAAATTCGGGCAACATAAGAGAAGAACGGCTCAATGAGAGCCGTTCTTCTCTTTTTTCTCTTTAATCATACTTTGCAGGGCATTGAGTGCATCGGAGAGCCCGCCGACCTCGTCGATAATGCCGTATTTTACCGCTTCGTCACCGTCAATGATCGATCCGACGTCGGTGGCGATCTCGTCGGGGCGCATCATCAGCTCTCGGATCTCGTCGGGATTGGCTCTCGAGTGGTCGCAGATGAATTTGATGATCCGCTTTTGCATCTCATTGAAATAATGAAAGGTCTGCGGCACACCGACAACAAGTCCGTTGATGCGTACGGGATGGACCGTCATCGTTGCCGAGGGAACGATAAAGGATCTCTTTGCCGAGGTGGCAAGCGGAACTCCGATCGAATGCCCGCCGCCGAGGACGAGAGAAACGGTCGGCTTTGTCATCGACGCGATCATCTCGGCGAGCGCGAGACCTGCTTCGACGTCGCCCCCCATTGTGTTGAGGACGATCAGAAGTCCGTCCACCCCATCGTCCTGCTCCATCGAAACGAGCAGAGGAATGATGTGCTCGTATTTGGTTGCCTTTTGTCCGTCGGGGAGAAAATAGTGTCCCTCAATCTGTCCAATGATCGAAAGACATTGGATCGATCCGTCCTTCGCGTGCGTCAGCACACCACCGCTTTTCTCGATTTCTTCCAGACGGTCGAGCGTTTCATTTTGTGAATTTTGTTGTTCTGCCATAATTTCTCCGTATTTTTATAGAATTTATTTTTATTATTTGCAGAAAACTGAGATTTCAATCTTTACAAACCGAAAAAAATGTGATATAATAGCAGTGTGTGGGCAATTTTGTCTGCGCGTAGTTTAATTACATAGTGAGGGATAAAAAATGGCAAAGAATTTTTTGGTTGAAACCTCTGCAAGACACGTACACCTGACGAAGGAAGACGTTGAGACTCTGTTTGGCGCAGGTCACGAGCTCACCAACAAGAAGGATCTCAGTCAGCCCGGTCAGTTCGCGTGTGAGGAAAAGGTAACGGTCGTAGGACCTAAGGGCACTTTGAAGGCAAGCATTCTCGGACCCACCCGTCCTGCAAGCCAGGTCGAGATTTCTCTGACCGACGCTCGTACGATCGGTCTTGCGTGCGTTCCCGTTCGTGAGTCGGGCGACGTTACGGGTAGCGTTGGTTGTAAGCTGGTTGGTCCTTGTGGCGAGGTTGAGCTTGGCGAAGGCGTTCTCGCAGCAAAGCGTCATATTCATATGACTCCCGCGGATGCCGCAGAGCTTGGCGTAACCGACAAGGAGATCGTTAAGGTTCGTCTGGACACCGCTCGTCCCCTGATTTTTGACGACGTCGTTGTTCGCGTTTCCGAAAAGTTTGCGCTGGCAATGCATATTGACACCGACGAGGCAAATGCAGCAGGTGCCGCAGGCTACGTCACGGGCGAGATTATTAAGTAATTTTGTTTAATATTTTACAAAGGAGATAAAATCATGAGCAAAGAATTTTCTTGCGAATATGCTATGAGCGCAGAAGTTGCAAAGATGTGCGTCGTAGCAAAGGGCCCCAACCACGGACCCGCTCCCATTCCCGAAGAGGGCAAATGGGTACAGGCTAAGGAGATCACCGATATCTCCGCATACACCCACGGTGTGGGCTGGTGTGCACCCCAGCAGGGCGCTTGTAAGCTGTCCCTGAACGTAAAGAACGGTATCATCGAGGAAGCTCTCGTTGAGACCATCGGTTGTTCGGGTATGACCCACTCTGCAGCAATGGCGGCAGAGATCCTTCCCGGCAAGACCCTCCTTGAGGCTCTGAACACCGACCTCGTTTGTGACGCAATCAACACCGCAATGAGAGAGCTCTTCCTGCAGATCGTTTACGGTCGTTCGCAGTCGGCATTCTCTGAGGGCGGTCTGGTCATCGGCGCAGGTATGGAAGACCTCGGTAAGGGTGAGAGATCCATGGTTGGTACGATGTACGGAACCAAGGCAAAGGGCGTTCGTTACCTCGAGATGACCGAGGGTTACTGCACGAGAATGGCTCTCGACGCAGACGATCAGGTGATCGGTTACGAGTTCGTTTCTCTCGGCAAGATGACCGACTTCATCAAGAAGGGCATGGAGCCGAACGAGGCATACGAGAAGTCCAAGGGTACTTACGGCAGATTCAATGACGCTGTGAAGTACATCGATCCCCGTAAGGAATAATCAAGGAGGTAAGACACATGGCACATTTTGAAGGTTATGAGAGACGCGAGGCGAAGATCCTTGCAGTCCTGAAGGAATACGGTATCTCCTCCATTGATGAGTGTAAGGAGATCTGCGATGCTAAGGGCATCGACCCCTATAAGATCGTTGAAGAGACCCAGCCCATCGCGTTTGAGAACGCAAAGTGGGCGTACACGGTAGGCGCTGCGATCGCAATCAAGAAGGGTTGCACGAAGGCTGCTGACGCCGCTGCCGCAATCGGTATCGGTCTGCAGGCATTCTGTATCCCCGGTTCGGTAGCAGAGAACCGTAAGGTAGGTCTTGGACACGGAAACCTCGGCGCAATGCTTCTGTCCGAGGAGACCGAGTGCTTCTGCTTCCTTGCAGGACACGAGTCTTTCGCAGCAGCAGAGGGCGCAATTAAGATCGCGCTCAACGCAAACAAGGTCAGAGTAAAGCCCCTGCGCGTTATTCTGAACGGTCTTGGCAAGGATGCCGCTATGATCATTTCGAGAATTAACGGCTTTACCTACGTACAGACCGAGTTCGATCCTTATGCTGAAGAGGTTAAGGTAATCAAGGAAACCGCTTACTCGAACGGCGACAGAGCAAAGGTTAAGTGCTACGGCTCGGATAGCGTTCCGGAAGGCGTTGCAATTATGAGACTTGAGAACGTCGGTGTTTCGATCACCGGTAACTCCACCAACCCCACCAGATTCCAGCACCCCGTTGCAGGTACCTACAAGAAGTGGTGTACCGAGAACGGCGTGAAGTACTTCTCGGTAGCATCGGGCGGTGGTACGGGTCGTACGCTTCACCCCGATAACATGGCAGCAGGACCTGCTTCCTACGGTATGACCGATACTCTCGGAAGAATGCACGGCGACGCACAGTTCGCAGGCTCTTCCTCGGTTCCCGCTCACGTCGAAATGATGGGACTCATCGGCGCAGGTAACAACCCCATGGTTGGTATGACCGTTGCCGTTGCAGTTGCCATCGAAGAGGCAAGCAAGTAAGTCTTGATTTATAAGGCTTTCGTAGGGGTCATTCACGAATGACCCGCGGGCGATTCGTGAATCGCCCCTACAGAGATCAATAAAAAAATTGGACACGTCATTTTGGGCGTTTGCTCGGTGATGTGTCCAAGATATTTTCAATTTACGTAAGGAGATCGATATGAAAGAACGTAACAAATTAATATTTGCAATGTTTATCTGTCTCTTTACGGTTGCTTCGATTATTCTTTCGTTTTTTGACTCGATTTTTTGGGGGGTTACCGTGTTTTTCGGTATTTCGTTGGTTATGATCATACAGCACCGAACGGCACTTATTCCTCAAAAGAGAATTTCTTTGATAATTAATAATTTCAAAAGTCCATTTCAAGCATTTGGTAAGCTGAAAGAATATCACGCATGGACATGGGCATTGAGCATTCTTTTCTTTGTGCTTGGAGTGTTGGGCATGCTTATATTAATGCTGCGCTAATTTCTGAACACACCAAAAAAGCAACTAAAAATCGGACACGTCATCTAGGGGAATCCTTGATGACGTGTCCGATTTTTTTGCATTTTATCAAAAATGGCTTGAAAAAACAGAGAAATCATATTATAATGATGGAGATAGAGTTTGGCAGAAAGGAAGTAACGCCATGAGCCAAGAAAAGGGAACGATGAGTCTTGCGGAGCGGCACGCGCAGGTGGAGGGGTATCTTGGTAAAATTGTCACGATCGAGATCGACCGTCCGATCGGGTACGTGCATCACAAGGGGGAAAAGACCTTGATCTATCCGATCAACTACGGTTATATTCCCGACGTGCTCGGGGGCGACGGGGAGGAGCTTGACGTATTCCTCGTCGGTGTGGAGCATCCCGTGTCTACCTATACGGGACGGATCATCGGCATTGTGTATCGCGCGGATGACGTGGAGGACAAGCTGGTGATGGCACCCGAGGGCATGAGCTTTTCTGCCGAAGAGATTGCCCGCGCCGTCTATTTTCAGGAAAAATATTATCAAACCACCATTCGCGTCCTTGACGGCTCTTGGAGCAGGGTATTGATTGACACGGAACTCGTTTTATGATATAATAGGGAAGAACAAGCTCTGATTTGCGCTTTGTATTAGGAATTGATAAGGAGAGAAACGGCACGATGAAACGAAACAGTGCGATTGATTATTTAAAATTTTTGTTTTCGCTGATGATTTTTTTGTATCACTTTGATCTCGGCTTCTTTGGCGGATACATTGTAGTAGAGGGATTTTTTATGATCTCGGGCTACCTGATGTTTTTGTCACTTCAGAAGAAAAAGGAGCTCGCGGAGCTCCCCGACGGGACGGCTCGCTTTGTCTGGAATAAATACAAGGCGCTCTTTTTGCCGCTCCTGTTCTCGGCGATCAGCGGATTTCTCATTCAGGAGCTTCTCGTATTCGCTCCGATGGAAAAGGAGAACCTTTGGGACATTCCGCTTTTGATCTTTGAGATTTTCCCGTTGCAATCGGCAGGCTTCAAGGGTCGTTGGACGACGGGCGTTTCGTGGTACGTATCGGCAATGCTTCTCGCGGTGGCGCTTCTTCATCCCTTCCTCAAAAAGAAGCCCGAGCACGCGGCATATACCCTCTGTCCGATCCTTTCGCTTCTCGTTTGGGGACTGTTGAATATGACCTACGGACATCTCGGTGT
Organism: Clostridia bacterium; assembly: GCA_017631855.1. Classification (GTDB taxonomy): domain Bacteria; phylum Bacillota; class Clostridia; order Oscillospirales; family CAG-272; genus HGM12713. The sequence goes on from JAGBSP010000005.1 coordinate 14,625, forward strand.
GACGACCAAATGGGTTGCTGAGCTCTTCCACGCAGGCGTGTTGCGCGCGATTGCGGGAATTAGTGCAGGATTTTTCCTCGGCGCGCTCCTTCAGCGTACTCGCGAGTGGCGTCCCGTGCTTCGGACGAGGATTCTTCTTTCGGTCGCCGAGCTTCTCGGTCTGCTCTTTTTGATCTACGTGACCTGTCAGAAGGAATTTTCTTACAGCGCGTACGATTTGGTGCTGACGGCGCTTCAGTTCGGTATTTTGTGGATCGCGCTGTCGGGCAAGGCGTGGCATACGCCGCACCTCAGCTTTAAGTACAGCAGTATCTTTTCGACGATGAGCCTCTATCTTTTCCTCAATCACGTCGCGTGGTGTATGTATTTTCAGGACAAGCACACGACGACCGAGGAGGGCTTGCGTGTGCTTCCGATGGCGCTTCTTTGTGTCGCTACTTCGGGCGCGATCGTGTGGAGTTTGACCACGCTGACACAGCATCTTTGGAAAAAGGCTTCTCAGCGCCGAGCACTTGCTTCGACAGAAAACGAATAAAAAATTCCCCGCAAACCTTGTTTGCGGGGAGTTTTTTATGCGATTTGGTTGTTTAGCGTATAGGTTACGGTAGCTACCGTTCCGTCGGTGGTCGTGTAGGTGACGGTGATCAGAACGTTTTCGAGATTCAGAAGATGAGCGGTGCTCAGCGCGCCGAGGTGAGCGCCTTCATTGATCCGCACCTGCGAGGTAGCGTCATTCTCGCCGCTCTTGACGGTGATGCTCAGCTTGCCTGCCATACTACCCGTATCAGCGTGGAAGGTGATGTTTTCCCACATGCTTGTGACGGTGATGACTTTTTGCTCGCCTGCGGTCGCTACGGTCTGCTTTGCAGGAGCGCCCGAGGTGTCACCCTGAACGATGGCGACCTTTTTACCGTGCAGTGCGCGATACATATTGTACGCCGCGTCAGCACCCAAGAGGGTATAGCCGAATTTTCCGTAATGGCAGTAGTTGATCGAGCCGTAAATCGATTTCATCGTCGTGGTCAGCTTGCCGTCGGCGTAGGTTGCTACGTTGCCGAACTCGTCCTCAAAACGGGTACCGCCGCTGTATTTTTCCATCAGCGAGTAGTAGTTTTGGATGTCGATCGTGTGCTCGGTGTCCGCTGTGCCGACCCAGTTCTCGGTAATCGCCGTTGCCAGATAGAAGTTATCGTTTTCGGCAATCATTTTGAGCTGTGCCGCGAGGGCGGTGTTGTAATCAATGTCGTTGTGATCGGGTGCATCGGCGTTCGGATGCATATTATCGGCAACGTCACCGCGAACGCGCAGGAAGGCGACATATTCAAGACCTGCCGATTTGAGGCTTCGCCACATTTTCATAAAGCACGCCTCGTAGGTTGGGGGATCCATCGGATCGTGGTTGTCGGTATCGGTAGATCCGTCGATCTCGCCCTGCAACCAATACATACCTATCGACACGATCTCGTAAAGATCACTTCGATCCGTATAATATTTTTTGCAGTTTTTGATCATCGTTGCCGTATCCTTGGTATCCTGTGTGGTTTCCGAGGGGGTTGCCCAACCCGTGATCGATTGACCGCTGGTGCTGGTGATATTGTTTTCCCAAATCAGAACGTTCTTGACGGGATCTCCCGCTGCAACGCTTTGTGCGTAGAGCTCAGCAAGCAGAGTGGAGTGGATTCCGCGTGTTGGGGTGGTATAATTGATCGGTTGCGTCGTGCGATGGCTCCAACGATACGCCGTTCCGAGCGGGGCAGAAATATCCGAGAGAGCGTCTTTGAAGAGGTCAATTTCCCAGGCGACCGAGTTGCTCTGTCCCATCACGACGACGAGATTGATCTTCGCTTTATCGATGATGATGACCTGCGTTTGGTCGCCGTCGGTCATGGTAACCTCACCCACGCCTTTCGCGTGGAAATATTTCACGTTGTTTTTGGTAACGATCTCCAATGCGTCACCCTCGAGCGTCACGGTTTCCGAGGTGGCGCTAATCGAGCCGAAGGAGGGAATATAGTCGTCGTACTGAATACGGAACGAGGTCAGTTTATCGACGTATGTATCGACGTAAGCCTCGCCGCAAAGGGTGCAGGTGTGCGTCGTATATCCTTGCGCATGTGCCGTCGGCGGCGTTACGATCGCATTATAAACGTGAGTACAAGGGGCGGGGGTGTCGTCGTTTGTATCCTTCTCTGTCGCGGAGGGCGCGGTTGTTGTTTCCTCGGTGTCGGCGACGGGTGTGCTACCCGTATCACAGGCGGCGAAGGAGCAAAGGAGCAGAAGAACCAAGAGAATGGAAATTAGTCGTTTCATAAAATACCTCCGTTATTTTAAGCGAACGTCTGCAAGGACGGGACGGTGGTCAGAGGAAAGCTTGGTGTAGCGATCCTCAATGACGCGGTACGAAAGAACCTCAGTCAGAGCGGTATCGGTAAAGACGTGGTCGATGCTCGCCGTCTTGTTTTTGTTGTCGGTCAGCTTGGCAGAGGAAACAAGTCCTGTGTTTGCAATGCCGAGATTGTAGACCTCGGTGTCGTAACCGGTATTGAAGTCACCCGTCATAAAGATCGGAACGTCTTTGTAGGTTGCCTGAAGCTCCAAGAGGACAGAATTGATGATCTGAGCTGCCGCATGTTGCTTTTCGCGGTTACTTGCCGTGGGGTAGTGGAGGTTGAGAACGATGATCTTTTCATCGGGATTGTCGATCTTCGAGAAGAGCGCCCACTGCCAACGGTGCATCGGGTAGAGGAACTGATCGGGGTAGAGAATATCCTGCGCTTCAACCTGCCATACCGTATGGCGGTAGAGAATGGGGGTGCTGTGCGATGCGATCGGGATTTCTCCGGTGGAATAGTAGTCAACGAAGGAGTATTCGTGACCGACCGTCTTTAAGAGCTCGGTGTACATCGTTGCGTAGACACCCTCGGACAGACCCTCTTGCATTTCCTGCAAGCCGATGACGTCGGGCAGATATGCAAGGAAGGTTGCGCCCTGAATGCCGCAACGGTCTTGCCACGAGATATTCAGTTCAATATCAAAGGTTTGAATACCGTTTCGGTCTGCCGCGCAGATGATGTTTGAGGACATAATACGGTAGTCGGTGCCGTCGGGACGTTCGATTCCCGCAATAGAATGGTTGGGCGATGCGGTAACGTCAAACGAGGTTTCGGTGTTGTTGACGTACATCGGATGGAAGGCATCGCAGGCATCGTCGGCAAGGAGATAGTTGTCGTAGGCGACGTAGATGCTGTTGCCTATGCTCTTGATCTTGAATTCTCCGGTCTTGAGTCCGTCGTAGAGCGCGATGCTCTCGGGACGGTTGGTCTTACCAAAGACGATCTCATAGGCGGCGGGCGCATTTTTGTCGGTCGTATAGTTTAAAACGTAGCCCGTATTGCGTCCGATTCCGTCCAGAAAATCCTTTGCCAGATATTTTTCGGTCGAGGTCAGATTGTCGGGAAATACGATGCGGTAGTCGGCAAGATCTTTGCCCATCAGCATCGGGGTGTCATCGTCATAGGTGGCGGAATTATCGACAAAGCAGAGTACGTTCTTTGGAACGGCGAGGGTCTTCTTTCCGTTCTCATCGGTCGTTATGTAGGAATTAAAATCGATTTCCGCAAATTTTTGCATTGTCTTGATCACAAGATCGTCGGCATAAGCCGTCAGGTGGAGGGAAAGCCCCGAATCGTGGGACAGCAGTCCGCAGTATTCCAACCCCGACGTGTCCTTGAGCACCTTGGAGGGGGCGTAACCGATGATGATTTTTTTGCCCTTGACACCGGACTGTGCCTCGCTCTTGACCAAACGGAAGGTAATTCCCGTTTTTTGTGTAATGGCGTAAACCATTTTCTGCGCGGCATCATCAAAGTTGTAATGCGAGCTGACCACCGTATATACCGGCTCGCCCTTGTCTACGAGGAGGATCTTGGGAGAGTTGTCCTCGACGGGAGGTGTCGGCTCATTCGGCTCATTCGGCGTTCCTGAATTGTCGGGAGTGCTCGGCGTTTCGGAGGGCGTGTTTTCGTCGTCGGAAACAGTCGTGCTCTCGGCTACCGAGTCGTCGCTGTCGGACGCGGGATCGGCGGTCGATTGACATGCTACCAGCGGGAAGAGCATGAAAATCACTAAAACGACGGCTAAAAATTTTTTCATTGCGATATTCTCCGTTTTCAAGTTTTTGTTTGGCTTGAGGAAAAACTCCAATTATTGGGAGATACATCAAGATTATATATAGTATATCATAAAACAACAAAAATGTAAAGAAAAAACTTGATTTTTTGGTAACTTTGTGATACAATTATAATGTTATTGAAAACAAGGAGATTTGCAAAAAATGAATCATTTCAAAAAATATCTGGCACTTTTTTTGGTGCTTGTACTGACGCTTTCCTTTGTGGGCTGTAGTGCGCAAAAAGAAGAAGGATCGGTCGGCGGCGGTGGCGGAGCTGATACGTCCGAGGCTGAAACGACCGAGAAAAAAGACGATGACTCCATCGTTTGGCGTTTTTCGGAGGAGCGGACGAACTATGTTCGTATCAATACCAAGGGCTACGGAACGATGATTGTTGAGCTCTATCCCGATATTGCACCGCAAACGGTGGAGAATTTCCAAAATCTGGTGGAGGACGGATTTTACACGAAGCTGACCTTCCACCGTATCGTCAAAGACTTTGTCGTACAGGGCGGAGATCCCTTGGGAACGGGTCTTGGCGGCTCGGATACGAAGGTATTTGGCGAATTTTCTGCCAACGGCTTTGAAAACACACTCTCGCATACGCGCGGCGTGCTCTCGATGGCAAGACGCGGGGATGATTATAACTCGGCGAGCAGTCAGTTCTTTATTTGTCATCAGGACGTTTCGGATTGGCTCGACGGAGAATATGCCGCGTTCGGTAAAGTGATCGAGGGATTGGAAACGATCGATAAGCTTGCCGAGGTTCCGGTCTTTGGCGAAGAACCGCTCGATCCGCCGCAGATCTTGTCGATCCGTTTTGTATATCCCGATTGAAATTTCTGTTGTCAGTAGCAAATCAAGCAAATTAAATGAATGAAAAAACGAGATGATGATCGTAACGAACATTGGAGATCTTTCGATTCGAACGGTGATAGATGGCGCGCTTGAGGGTGCGTTCGCAGGGGGCGCGGCTTCTCCCGTCGTACATTCGCACGCGTACTATGAGCTTTTGCTTTCGATGGATGGAACGATGGTTGTCGAGTTAGATGAAGGGGAGAGGATTCTGTTGCCAAGGGACTCACTTTGCTTGCTTCCTCCCAATCACTATCACCGTACGAAAGACGTTGAAAATTCCTCGCAGTTATTGGGTATTCGGTTTTCTTTTCAGCAAGGAGAACGAAAGACGCAGCCCTTGCTTTATGAACGTCTTTTACGGCATACGTCGGTGATGGTTTTTGCCCCACAGCCGCGTCTTTGCGGACTGATGCGTAAGATTGCCGAAGAGATTTTTTCGGAAGAGCTTGGTGCGATGGCTTGCGTCGAAGCTCTTTTGACGCAATTTTACGTGTATTTGCTTCGTCTTTGGCTTGGTGAATTGGAGCAGAAATCATGGGCACTGAGCCAAATGGATGAAAAAAATTCGCGGAAGCTGTTGATCGAGGATTATTTTCATCGGTATTATGCCGATCCGATCTCGGAAGAGCATCTGGCGACGCAGCTGAATCTTTCTAAGCGTCAGGTCAACCGAGTTTTGCAAGAAATTTATGGCAAGAGCTTTCGTTCGCTTCTTATTGAAGTACGATTGAGGCACGCCGCGCAGCTTCTTTGCGAGAGTGATCGGTCGGTAGAGGAGATCGCTTGGGCGATAGGATATACCTCGCTTTCGGGCTTCTATTCCGCGTTTTCCCGTCAGTTTGGCGTTTCGGCGGGAAAATATCGCCGTCAGTGGGCGAAAAAATAAAAAAATCCGAAAACAAGACACGGCGTGGCAAAATATTGTCGCGCCGTGTCATTGCTTTTTCCCTGTTTGTTTTGATATAATATTATTAGAAAAACAAAAAAGAGGGATAGACGATATGGAAAAGATCAATTGGTGGATGCGGGAAAATAGGGTTTCGATTGGTATGACGCTTGTCGCTGCGGTGGCGATCGCCTGGACGGGGATCATATTTGAGCAGAGTGTTTTTCGCATCATTCCGCTGTTTGTATCACTCATCGTCGGACTGTTGCAAACCAAGGCAAATCGATATGCGTGTCTGTTGGGAGGATTCAATTCTCTGATCTACGCTGCGGTGTACGTTTCCTTTGGGTTATATGCTTCCGCGGCATCGGCATTACTGATTTCGTGCCCGTTTCAGCTAGTCACGTTTGTCCGCTGGAGCAAGCACGCCTATCGGCATTCCACCGAATTCCGAAAACTGACTCGGCGTGGTTGGCTTGTGATGGTTCTGCTTTTTGCGGTTTCTTTCGTGGGAATGTATATGTTACTTTCCGTGGCAGATTCCAAGCATCGGTTGTGGGATATTGCGGGCACGTTGGTCGGATTTTTCGTTTCGGTACTCACGCTTCTGGGGTACCGTGAATATACGTGGTTGATCCTGCCCTCGGCTTTTCTGTCGTTTGGCTTAAACGTGAGCCTGATGTTGGAAGATATGGCTCAGATCACGTATGTGATTTATTCGCTCCATTCGATGCTCTGTCAGTTTTTTCAGTTTTTTTCTGTTCGCAGACTTTATCAAGAACAACAAACACAAAAAGGAGAAGAGGTATGAAAACAGTAATTCCCGAAGCAGAGCACGGCATCGTGAGCCGTTTGCAGAATACGCTCTTTCGCTATCAAGGGTGGCCGACCGTAACGCGTGACGAAAGCGGAGTGCTCTATGCCGTTGCATCGGGATTCCGCGTAGCACACATTTGTCCGTTCGGCAAAACCGTAATGTACATCAGTAAAAACGAGGGAAAGACCTGGACACCGCCCATCGTCGTGAACGATACTTACGTAGATGACCGCGACGGCGGTATTCTTGCGATGGGGAAGGGCAGATTGCTTGTTTCTTGGTTTACGATTTCCGGTGAGGATTATCTCAACAAATATTACGACGATATTATGTGGCGTCCTGCGCCCGAAGCAAAGGATGTCACCGAAGGAATGCTCAAGAGCTTTGAGCTGTTGCCCAAGGAGCTGACGAGTGGCGGTTCCTACGTCCGAATTTCCGAGGATGGCGGTGTGACGTGGAGTGATACGATCCGCGTACCCGTGACGGCACCGCACGGTCCTACGATGTGCCGCGACGGATCGCTGATCTATCTTGGCGTGGAGCATTACCCCAGCGAGAAAGAAGGCGAACACAAGGGTGTTGTTATGCTATATCGAAGCACAGACGGCGGATATACCTGGCATTACCGCTCGACCGTGACTCTCCCCGAATGGCTGAAAGAAGGAGAAACACTCGAGGAGCCGCACGTGCTGGAGCTTCCCGACGGACGGCTTCTCGGTGCGTTCCGTATTGAGGGTCGCAAGCCTTTCGGAATTGCCACGGCATACTCCGAAGACGGCGGACTTAGCTGGAGCGACGTGCGCTGTCTTGATGTGAGCGGCTCGCCTCCTCACCTGATGCTTCATTCGTCGGGAGTGCTTGTTTGCTCTTACGGTCGCCGTGAGCATCCAAGAAGCATTCGCGCGATGGTCAGCTATGATCTCGGAGAAACTTGGGAAAAGGAATATCTACTCGACGATCGTTCCGCGCAGTTTGGTGCCGATCTTGGATATTCCTCGACGGTGGAGCTCTCGGACGGAAGCCTCTTTACCGTGTATTATCAGAAATTTCCGGGCGACGACGTACCGTCGATTTTGTCGGTAAAATGGCGGATTTGATTCGAAAAATGCGAACAGCGCGTGAATTTTGCGTAAAAAACGTGAAAAAACACGAAATTTTTGAGAAAAATATTCAAATTGCTCTTGCAATTTTGAATTATTGTGATACAATATAAGAAGAGCAGAGTGATCTGCCGATGAATTTGAAAAAATTATTATATGGAGGAATATTACGATGGCATACAAGATTACCGACGAGTGCATCGCTTGTGGCGCATGTGCAGACGCTTGCCCTGTAAGCGCAATCAAGGAAGGCGATACGAAGTATGAGATCAATGCTGACGAGTGCATTGAGTGCGGCGCATGCGCAGATGCTTGCCCCGTTGCTGCTCCCGTTGCTGAGTGATTTCGGATTATCCTGAATACATACGGATACAAACAAACGGATCGGTATGCGGAGCATATCGGTCCGTTTGCTTTTGAATTTTGAGTTTTTTGAGAGAGGAGGGAAGACGGTGCCGAAGCTTGCGGAAAACGAGCGGCTCGATGAGGTCAACGAGAAAATCTCGCTCATTCAAAAAAAGGACGGACTGACCTTTGGAACGGACGCCTATCTTTTGGCGGCATTTATGCGCCCCCAGCGACGCGCGCTTGCGGTGGAGCTTGGGACGGGCACGGGAATTATTTCGCTTTTGCTTGCCGCACGAGAGCGCTTTGATAAGATCTGGGCGCTGGAGGTGCAAGAGGAATTTTCCACGCTTGCCGCACGCAACGTGCTTCTCAACCGAATGGAGGATCGCGTCTTTGTGCGTCATACCGACGTGCGCGAGTTTGGTGTAGCGGATATGGGCAAAGAGGTCGACGTCGTCTTTTCCAATCCTCCTTATATGCGGACCGACAGCGGAAAGAGAAATCTGTCGGATGGAAAATATATCGCAAGGCACGAGGTCTGCGGTGGAATTGGTGACTTTTGCGCCGCCGCCGAGCGTCTTCTGAAATACGGCGGACGCTTTTATTGCGTCTGGCGTCCCGATCGACTTTCGGAGCTGATGAGCGCTCTGCGGGAGCATCATTTGGAGCCGAAGACGATGGTTTTCGTGCACGCAGACCAAGAGAGCGAGCCGTCGATGGTGCTGATCTCGGCAACCAAGGGGGGCGCGCCGTCGCTTCGCGTGCTTCCTCCGCTGATCTTACACGATACGGCAGACAAATCAGGCACGAGAGCCTTGAGTGCGCGGGCGCAAAAAATTTACGATACGATGAGTTTTTACGAAGGAAATGAGTAAATGGAACATATCAAACGAGTGCTGAGCTACGTTCGCCGTGCGGTGGACGATTACGAAATGATTCGCGAGGGCGACAAGATCGCGGTGGGGGTATCAGCGGGCAAGGATTCGTTGACGCTTCTTTGCGCGATGGCGGAGCTTCGCCGTTTTTACCCTAAAAAATTTGAGCTTTGCGCCATTACGGTCGATATGGGATTTGAGGGTGCGGATTTTTCCAAAATTTCGGCGCTTTGCGAGGAGCTTGGCGTGCCGTATCATATCATTCCCACCAAAATCTCTCAGGTGATTTTTGACGTGCGTAAGGAGAAAAATCCTTGCTCGCTTTGCGCCAAGATGCGCCGCGGCGCTCTCTATCGCGGAGCAAAGGAGCTTGGATGTACAACCGTGGCGCTCGGACATCATTTTGACGACGTGGTCGAAACCTTTATGCTCAATCTCTTTTACGAGGGACGCATCGGGTGTTTTCAGCCCGTGACCTATCTGTCGAACACCGACATTACGATGATTCGCCCCATGATTTATATGCCCGAAAAGGACGTGCGGTATTTTGCGACCAAAGTCGAGCTTCCCGTGATGAAATCTCCTTGTCCCGCCGACGGAAATACCGAGCGCGAGGAGATGAAACAGCTTCTTGCAAGACTCGAGCGCGAAAATAAGGGCTTGCGCTACCGCATTTTCGGTGCGATTCAACGCGGAGAGATCGACGGCTTCCGACCGATGGGAAAAATGCAAGGGGTTAAAAATTACAGTAACGAAGAATAAAAAAAGAAACTTGGCGTACCTGCTTTATTACAGGTACGCCAAGACTCTTTTTATTTCTTTTTCTTGGTTTTTCTCTTCGATGAGGGCTTCGTTTCTTCAAATGCCTTATCATTACGCAAGATCGGAACGCATTCGTTGTCCACGACGATGAAATGGTCGATGAGTGTGACGCCGAGCTGTTTGAAAATGAGTTGGATTTTTTGCGTCGTGATAATGTCCTGCTGTGAGGGAATGGGAATTCCGTCAGGATGATTATGCGCAAGGACTGCAGATGCCGCACCCGATTCGACGGCAAGCGCATTCATCTTTTGAATCGAAATTTCAGAACATCCCGCAAAGCCGCTGCCGACAACCTCGGTTTTTAAAATTTTTCCGGACGAGCTCAAAAGGATCAGATAAACCTTTTCCTTCGATTCTCCGATAAAGAGGGAGCAGAGATATTCCATCAGCGCCGCACGCGAGGTGAGAGGATGGGTAATAAAGTGCGCATCCTGCGAGTAGCGAGAGATGCCTTCGGAAATCAGGCGAAGGAAAAACGAGGCGTTTTCTCCGATACCTTCCACTTCTTCCAATTGTTGCTGATCTGCGTCAAAGACACGGCGAAAGCTACCAAATTTTTTGATGAGTCGATGTGCCTCTTCGTTGGTGTTCTTCCTTGGAATGGCATAATAAAGCAACAGCTCCATAATCTCATGATTCTCTAAGAGCGAAGGGTCCTTTATAAATTTTAGGCGCATTCGTCCGCGATGGCCCAAATGTAATTTCTTGTCCATAAAAATGATCTCCTTTATTTTTGTTTCGATCATTGTACTACTTTTTACCCATATTGTCCCATTTTTTACCGATTTCGTCAATGTTTTGGAGAAAAAATTCCGATTTTTGCCGCTTATAAAGAAAAAAAGAAGGGAAAAACTACGAATAGGCGGCGAAAACCGTATCAAAGGAGGATTTGACAATGATCATGGACAGAATCGCCTTAATTATTACGATCATCGGCGCGCTGAACTGGGGAAGCATCGGTCTTTTCCGTTTCGATCTCGTTGCGTGGCTTTTCGGCGGTCAGACGGCTCTCGGCAGTCGCATCGTATATACCGTCGTGGCTTTGGCAGGAATCTGGTGCATTTCGCTCATTTTCCGTGCCCGCGAACGTTTTGAAGCGCTGGACGAATAATCAAGTATGAAAAAAGGAAGCTTGCTAAGGCAAGCTTCCTGATTTTTTATTCGGTTTCCTTGACGACCGCAAGGCAAAGCTCTGCGAGCGCGCCTGCGTCGGGCTCGGACGGACACTTGGTCATCAGCTCTGCCGCCGTCTGTACCTTCGGGAAGGCAATGACGTCGCGGATGTCCTCAAGGCCGAGCAGGAGGGTGACCAGACGGTCAAATCCGAAGGCAAGTCCACCGTGCGGCGGTACGCCGTAACGGAAGGCATCCAGCAGATAGCCGAACTTTTCCTGTGCCTCAGCCTCGGAAAGTCCGAGTACCTCGAACATCTTCGACTGGATTGCGCCGTCGTGAATTCTTACCGAGCCGCCGCCGAGCTCCGTGCCGTTAAGCACGATGTCGTATGCCTTGGCGCGGACACGACCGGGATCGCTGTCAAGATACTGCAGATCCTCGTCCATCGGAGCGGTGAAGGGGTGGTGCATTGCGTAGAAGCGGCCGTCCTCCTCGCTGTACTCAAGCAGCGGGAATTCGGTGACCCAGAGGAACTTGAAGTTCATCGGATCGAGGATTCCCATACGCTTTGCGCACTCGCAACGGAGCGCGCCGAGCGAGTCGAACACGACCTTGTTTTTATCGGCAACGATGAGGACGAGGTCGCCTGCCTCGGCGCCCATTGCCGCCTTGATGGCTTCGTTCTCTTCGTCGGTCAGGAATTTTGCATACGAGGACGAGATCTCACCCGTGGGCGCCCACTTGAGCCAAGCAAGTCCCTTTGCCTTGTAGAGCTTTACAAACTCAACCAGCGAGTCGATCTCCTTGCGCGAGAACTTTGCGCCGCCCTTGACGTTGATACCGCGAACCGAGCCGCCGTTTTCGATTGCTCCCGAGAACACCTTGAATTCGCAGGTGCGAAGGATCTCGGAAAGGTTGGTCAGCTCATAGCCAAAGCGGATGTCGGGCTTGTCCGAGCCAAAGCGGTCCATCGCTTCCGCATAGGGCATACGCGGGAAATCTTCGGTGACTTCGATATTCATATAGTCCTTCAGAAGGCGCTTGAGGAAGCCCTCGTGCATCTTCATTACGTCATCTGCCGTGACGAAGGACATCTCGGTATCGATCTGCGTAAATTCGGGCTGACGGTCCGCGCGAAGATCCTCGTCGCGGTAGCAGCGCGCCAACTGGAAGTAACGGTCAAAGCCCGAAACCATCAAAAGCTGCTTATAGAGCTGAGGCGACTGGGGAAGTGCGTAGAATTTTCCTTTGTGAACACGGGAGGGAACGAGGTAGTCACGCGCACCCTCGGGGGTAGGTTTGCAGAGTGTGGGGGTTTCGATATCGATGAATCCCTGCTCAGCGTAGTAGTCGCGTGCGATCTTAGAAACGCGGGAGCGAGCGATGATATTTCTCTGCATATCGGGACGGCGCAGGTCGAGATAACGGTGCTTCAGACGAAGCTCTGCGTTGACGCGGCTGTCCTCGACGATCTCGAAGGGAGGCGTTTCGGCTGCCGAGAGAATGCTGAATTCGTCGACGGCAATCTCGATCTCTCCCGTCGGAATGTTTTTGTTGACGGCACCCTCGCCGCGGCGGCGAACGAGTCCCTTCGCGCAGAGCACGAACTCGGCGCGGACGCTGAATGCTTTTTTGAAGATCTCGCGGTCGGTTGCATCGTCAAATGAGAGCTGAACGATACCCGTTCGGTCGTGCAGGTCAATGAAGATGAGAGCGCCAAGGTCTCTCTGCTTTTGCGCCCATCCCATCACGCAAACGCGCTCTCCGACGTTCTCTGCCGAGAGGGTTGCGCAATAGTGTGTGCGCTTATCAGTTGCTTTTAATAATTCTGCCATGATTTATAGTTCCTTTCGTATCAAGTCAAGCAATAGGATTTCCTTCGCGGTCGAAGAGGGGGAGCTTTTCAAGGTAAATCAGATCCTTGCGCTCCTGTGCGTCGCCCTCGGCAAAGATCGTCATTTTTCCGCAGATGATGCCGCCTGCCTTTTCGACAAGATGCTCGATGGCGCGGAGCGATTCTCCCGTGGAGATGACGTCGTCGACGATCAGAATTTTTTTGCCGCGCATTTCTTCGGCATCTGCTTGGTCGAGGTAAAGCTTCTGATCCTTTTCGGTGGTGATCGAATGAAGTTCTGCTTCAAAAACGCCTGTCATATAGAGTTTGGGAGATTTTCTTGCAAGAAAATATTTTTGATTGCCTGCAAGTCTTGCCATTTCGTGCACCAGCGGAATTCCCTTGGCTTCGGCGGAGATCATATAATCATACTCGGGTGCGCGTGCGAGAAGCGCCTCGGCGCAAGCGGTGGTGAGCTCGGGATCTCCAAAAATGACGAATGCACCGATCATCAGCGTATCGCTGATCGGGCAGAGGGGGAGTGCGCGGTCAAGACCCGCAATCTTCGTTTTGTAATATAACTGTTCCATTTTGTTTCTCTCTTTCAAAAACAATCTGTCAGCATAATGCCTCAATTTAATATTATACACGAAACTCGGAGGGCTGTCAATCGAAAAGAGAGATTTTTTCCAAAAAAGTTAAAAAATAAAAAGCAGTTTTCCGAAACGAAAACTGCTTTTTATAGGTTGCTTTCCTATTGCTATCCAAAAACTTACGCTCTGGTGATCTTACCGGAACGCAGGCAACGGGAGCAAACAGTAACGGTCTTGGGTGTACCGTCAACAATTGCCTTTACCTTGCGAATATTGGGCTTCCAAGATCTGTTGGTCTTACGATGAGAGTGGGAAACGGCCTGTCCGAAAACGACACCCTTTCCGCAGATGCTGCACTTTGCCATATTGACACCTCCTTATGTGTACAAGCCGAACGAAAGTCGTCCGATCGTGCGTTGCTCGTTGATTTTCATAGAACATTTGCTATTATATCATATTCAAAATAAAAATGCAAGAGTTTTTTGAAAAAAATTTTTGATGAAGCGAAAATTTTTCTGAAAATACCGAAAAAGTCAGAGTTTTTCGCCAAAGCAAAGGGTATTGTCGGTCCGATTGAGTCGAACTCGGCAAAATTCTCCGTGCAGAGGGCGCTCTGAGGGGACGGCAACCTCCAAAAAGTCGGCGGTGTGTCCGTAGGCGACACCGTCCTTGTAGGTTTCAAAGAGAACCTCTGTGACGGGCGCGGTGACAATGGCGTCCCGAAGCAGCTCCTCTCGTGTGCTTGCGGCAACCGCTTCGAGCTCGTGCAGGCGGCGGCGCTTGACCTCGGTGGGGATCTGTCCCGTCATCTCGGCGGCGGGCGTTCCCTTGCGTTTGGAGTAGGGGAAGAGATGTACCATCAAAAATCGTGCACGGCGTAAAAAATCTGCCGTTTCGAGGAAATCCTCTTCGCTCTCTCCGGGAAAGCCGACGATGACGTCGGTGGTGAATTTGACGTTCGGAATGGCTTCGCGCAAAAGCTCAATGGCGTGCATCGCCTGATCTGCGTTGTATTTTCGCTTCATCGTTGCTAAAACGCGACTGCTTCCGCTTTGCAGGGAAAGGTGAAAATGCGGTGCGAGCGACGAAAGCTTTGCGATGCGACGGACAAAGTCGGGACGGATCAGCGAGGGGTCAAGTGATCCGAGGCGCACTCTGCCAATCCCTTCGATCTTGTCAATCTCCTCCAAGAGGGAGGCAAGGTCGGCATTCTCAAGATCCTTACCGTAGGACGCCGTTTCGATGCCCGTCAGCACGATCTCGCGACAGCCGCGCTCGGTCATCATCTTGACCTCGGCAATCACGTCCTCGGGTGCTTTGGAGCGGATTTTTCCACGTGCCGAGGGGATGATGCAGTAGGTGCATCGGCTTTCACAGCCGTCCTCGATCTTGATATAGGCGCGGGTGCGCTCAAAGGAGTGGATCTGCATTTTCTCAAAGCAGGCGACGTCGATGTCTGAGATGAAGATGCGTGGCGTATCCGCCTTTTTGCCTTCGTCGAAGAGTCTTCGAAGCTCGCGGGCGGCAAGAAGCTTTTCGCTGTTTCCTACGACCGCATCCACACCGTCAATCGCGGCGATTGCTTCTGCCGAGGTCTGCGCCAAGCATCCCGTGACGACGACGTACGCGTCGGGATTTTTGGTGATCGCGCGACGGATGAACTGACGCGCCTTGCGATCCGACTCCGCTGTGACGGTACAGGTGTTGATGATATAGGCGTCGCATAGCTCTGCGGGCGACGAGATTTCAAATCCTTTGCGTGCGAGCTCTTCGGCGATCGCTTCGGATTCATATTGATTTACCTTGCATCCAAGGGTATAAATACCAACGGTTTTTTTCTGCATATTCAATCTCCGAACGTTTCTTACCATTACTGTATCTATTTTATCACGATTTTCGTTTTTTGTAAACACCTCAGCGCCAAATTTATCAAATCCTCTTGCAAAGAAAGGCGAAATCTATTATAATAAAAGGGAATAAAAATGAAGGGTGATGGATGATGAGAATTCTTACGGTACAGAAAAACGACGCGGGACAGCGGCTGGATAAATTTCTTGCCAAAGCGGTCAAGGGATTACCCACGTCAATGATGTATAAGCTGATCCGAACCAAAAAGATCAAGGTCAATCGCAAGCGCACCGAGCCGAAGTATATGCTCTCGGAGGGCGACGAGGTACAGCTTTTTATCCGCGAGGAATTCTTTGATTCCCCCGAAAAGGATGAGGGCGCGCTCGTACGAATCAAGCCAAAGCTGAACATCCTTTACGAGGACGAAAATATTATGCTTCTCAACAAACGCCCCGGCGTACTCGTGCACGAGGATACTGCGGCGGCGGAAAACACCCTCATTATGCATATTCAGGCGTATCTGTATCAGAACGGCTCGTACGATCCCGAGGAGGAGCAGTCGTTTGCTCCCGCACTCTGCAATCGGATCGACCGAAACACGGGTGGTATTGTGATTGCGGCAAAGAATGCCGAAGCGCTTCGCGTGATGAATGAGAAAATCCGCAACAATGAAATTTCAAAGTTTTATCTCTGCTTGGTACACGGCACGCCGAAGCCCGAACAAGCGACGCTGCACGGCTATCTTCGCAAGAACAGCGCCGACAACCGAGTGGAGGTGCGCGAAGCTTATTTTTCGGGTGCCAAGGAGATCATTACAAAATATCGTGTGCGCGAGAAGCGCGGTGATGTGTCGCTCCTTGAGGTGGAGCTCGTCACGGGACGGACGCACCAGATCCGTGCGCACATGGCATCGATCGGACATCCTCTGCTTGGCGACGGAAAGTACGGAATCAACCGTGCGGAGAAGCAGAGAGGCTATAAATATCAAGCACTTTATGCGTACAGGCTTTGCTTTGACCACACCGAAAACGAAAATGCGCTGTCCTATCTCGAGGGAAAAAGCTTTGCTTTAGATGAAAAGGAAATTTGGTTTTTGAATGAAAAGGAATGTTAAGGAAGGAGAAAACAATGCTTGACGGGCTTTTGGAATTGAAGAAAAAATGGCTTCGTTTTGCGCTTTTGGGAGGCAGTGCGATTTTGACGGGCTTGACCCTCGTGTTTCCCGCCGTTGACTTTCTCGAATGGCTGACGCTGATCCCTGCGTGCCTGTTTTTGTTTCGCTTCGCTTCGGACGAAGGGGTGCGGCTTCGCACGCTTTACGGGTACGGCTGTTTCTTCTTCTATTGTTATTATCTGACGGTATTCCATTGGTTTTTGAACCTCTATCCGCTGGAATTTGTGGACGGAATGTCAAAGCTCGGCGCGCTTGCCGTCGTGCTTGTGGCGTGGCTTGGGCTCTCGCTTCTGCAAACCCTTTTTGGAGGACTTTTATTCGTCCTTTGCGGAATTCTGTTCCGCGGACGCTTGGCACGGCGGTATTCGATGGCGCGTCCCTTTCTCTTGGCGCTTCTTTGGGCGGTCTACGAATGGACGCAGACACTTGGCTGGTGGGGCGTACCTTGGGGACGCTTGCCGCTTGGACAGTCGAAGTATCTTGTGGGACTTCAAACGGCATCTCTGTTCGGACCGTATCTTGTAACCTTTTTGCTCGTTGCCGTCAACGCGTGCGCGGCGTGGGCGCTGATCTCGCTTCTTCGTAAGGAGCGCGTCGTGACGAAGCTTGCCTGCCTTTCGATGGCGGTGATGCTCCTCGCACAGTACGGTGTGGGAACGCTTCTTTGGTTTCTTCCCAAAGAGGAGGGGGAGAAGCTGACGGTTGCCGTGGTTCAGGGGAATATTTCCTCACACGAAAAGTGGAACAGTTCCAGCACCGAACGCACGATGGAGGTCTATGAGAATTATACGCGAGAGGCGGCAGAGGCGGGCGCGAAGATCGTCGTCTGGCCCGAAACCGCGTTTCCCTATAACGTAACGAAGCGAAATTCTCTTGGTAAATTCGTTTCGGCTCTTGCCAAGGATACGGGCGTGACGATTCTCGTCGGCGGTTTTTCGGAAGCCGAGTACGGAGATTACAACGCAATTCTTTGTTTTCTCCCCGACGGTACGCTCTCCGAAACGGTGTACGCCAAGCGCAGACTCGTGCCGTTTGGAGAATTTGTACCCTTTCGTCCGTTGATTGACGTGCTGATCCCGCCGCTTGCCGATCTGGTGCTCAGCGGCAACATCATTGCCGAGGGAGAAGAGCCGAACGTCTTTTTCTTAGAGGAGGGCGGCGTTGGCTCGCTGATCTGCTTTGACTCGATCTATGAAGAACTGACGCGTGAAAGCGTGCTTTCGGGCGCGGAAGTGATCGCACTTTCGACCAACGACTCTTGGTTTACCGATTCTGCCGCGCTTTCGATGCACAATGCGCAAGCACAGCTTCGCGCCATCGAGAGCGGAAGATATATTGCGCGTTCGGCAAATACGGGAATTTCGACCGTGATCTCGGATCGCGGGGAGGTGCTTGCCTCGCTCGAACCGCTCGTTGACGGGGTACTCGTGGAAGAGGTTGAGCTTCGCGAGGAGCATACGTTCTATACCCGTATCGGGAATTTATTCGTCTATCTTGCGGCAATCTTTCTCGCCTTTTTGGTGGGAGAGGAGCTTTTGCGCACAAGAACAAAACGAAAAAAAGAAAAGGAACTCAAATGAAACAGGTACAATGGATCAAAGCTCCCGTAGCGACAGGTTATGCGGCGGTTTGTTTTATAAAGAAATTTACGGTGGGCGAAGGACTTGTCCACGCTGTGCTGAAGGTGTCAGCGATGGGAATTTACGTTGCCGAGATCAACGGTGAGAAGATCGGTCGGCAGGTGCTCGTGCCCGGTTGGACGAATTACGACTATCGCGTGCAGTACGCTACCGAGGATATTACTGCGCAGATGGGGCGTGAGAATACGCTTTCGATCTCGGTCGGTCCCGGTTGGGCGGTCGGACGGATGGGATATCATGGTGACCGTCAGCTCTATTCCAACGAGGTGCATGCCGTTTGTGAGCTGACGCTGACCTATGCCGATGGCAGAAAAGAAAATCTCACGACGGGCGAGGATTGGGAAGTCTTTACGCACGAGGTCACTTTTTCGGACATCTACGATGGCGAGACGGTCGACAAAACACACGAACCGAAGCTTCTCGGAAACGCTGTCTGCGTCGGCGAAAAATTTCCGCTGATTCTGCAGGTCGGCGAGGATATCACCGAGCAGGAGCGCTTTGCTCCCGTGGAATTGATTATCACCCCCAAGGGTGAGAGAGTGATTGATTTCGGGCAGAATCTTGCGGGTTACGTTGAACTGAAAATCAAGGGAAAGCGCGGCGACCGAGTGGTCTTGTCCTTTGCCGAGGTGCTTGACAAGGACGGAAATTTCTATAAAGAAAATTACCGTAGCGCCAAGAATATCGTGACCTATATTTGCAGTGGAAACGAAGATGTTTTCAAGCCGAGATTTTCCTTCCAGGGCTATCGCTATATTCGTTTGGACGAATATCCCTTCGATACCGTCGAACTTGACGGCTTTCGTTCGGTTGCCGTTTCGTCGGCGCTGACGAGAACGGGACGCTTTGCGTGCGGGGATGCGAAGATCAATCAGCTTTATCACAATATTATTTGGGGACAGAAGAGCAATTATCTCGATATTCCCACCGATTGTCCGCAACGCGACGAGCGACTTGGTTGGACGGGTGACACGCAGGTCTTCTGCCGTACGGCGGCGCTCAACTTTGACGTTCGCAAGTTCTTTGAAAAGTGGCTCGGCGATCTTCGTCTTGAACAAAAGTCGGACGGCGCGGTGCTTGGTATTTGCCCCGAAAAATTCAAGGGAAACTACAAGACGCGTACCTCGGCAGGCTGGGGCGACGTGGCCACCATCGTTCCTTGGACGCTGTATGAGATCTATGGCGACAAAAAAATTCTTGAGGAGAATTTCGAGCTGATGCGCCGTTGGGTGGAATATATCCGCCATGCGGGGGGCGAGGAATATTTGTGGCTCGGCGGCTATCACTACGGTGATTGGCTCGCAATGGACGCGGGCGGAGATACTTACGTCGGCGCGACCTCAAACGACCTCATTGGGACAGCGTTTTATGCTCATTCGGTCGATCTTTTGGTCCGTGCGGGCGAGGTGCTCGGACGCGATATGAGCGAATATCGAAGCCTGCACCAAAAGGTCAAGGACGCGTTCCGCGCCTATTTTATGGAAAACGGAATGCCGAAAGAGGAACTTCCGCTGACCGAGGTCGTGCAGGCGGGAAAATCTTCTTCGGACTTTCTTAGAAAGGGAATCACTCAGACTTCTCTCGTGCTTATTTTGCACTTTGGCTTGTGTCTTGAAGAAGAGAGAGCAGCGCTTGGCAAGAAGCTTTGCGAACTGATCCGTGATTTTGGCAACCGTATGTCAACGGGCTTTCTCGGTACACCGTATCTTTTGCACGTGCTCTCGTCGATCGGTCGGCAGGACTTGGCGTACGAGCTCTTCTTTGCCGAGGGAAATCCTTCGTGGCTCTATTCGGTGAACCACGGCGCGACGACGATGTGGGAGCATTGGAACAGTCTGAAGGAAGACGGAAGCTTCTGGAGCACCGATATGAATTCCTTCAACCACTACAGCTACGGCGCGGTGGGCGATTGGATATACGGAGAGATCTGCGGCATCAAGATCGCCGAGGGCGGTGCGGGCTATCGCAAGCTTTTGCTGACACCTCACCCGATCCGCCGTCTTAGCTTTGCCAAGTGCGCGCTCGATACGGTGCAGGGCAGAGTGGAGAGCCATTGGTACTATGCGGGAGATCGCGTGAATTTTGAATTTACGGTTCCCGAGGGTAGTGAAGCAACGATTTGCCTGCCCGACGGCAAACGCGAGACCGTCACGGGCGGAAGCTATTATTATTCGGTAAAAGCATTGGATTAAAATAAAGCCTCTCCTTTTGGGAGAGGCTTTATTTGTTTGATTTTTCTAAAAATAAAAATTTGAATTGTGTATATTGACAAAATTTCAAAAAATCACGTGTTTGCTATTGACAGTCACGTGACTGTGTGATATAATCATAGTAACAAGAAAAAGAAGAAATGGAGGTGACGATATGCCAAAAACGTTTCCCGGAACGACCATCGAGGTCACGTGTTTGAAAAAGGATGCTTCCCGATTGCTGTTTGACGGAATTTTCGCGACGGGCGGCATTACGTTATCTCAGGTCTGCATTATGACCGATCTCGAACCGCACACGGTACAGAACTGGATCAAGCGCGGATTTGTGAGCTCTCCGAAGAAGAGAGTATATTCGAGAGAGCAGTTGGCTCGTATTCTGATCATCAATATGCTTCGCGAGAGCTTGCAGATTGAAAAAATCTGCGGACTCATTCAGGTCATCGACGGAAATCCGCACGACCCCGACGACGATTTTATCGGAAGCTGTGAGCTTTACCACAAGTACGTCGATCTGCTTGCGACCGAGGACTTGAACTTCTTTGATCGGGCATCGGTTCTTCGTGCAACCGAGGAAGCCGCCGAGGATTTTCCCGAACGCGAAGCGGGGGCGCGAAAAAAGCTTTCGCAAATTCTTGCGACGATGCTTTACGCACATTCTGCCGCGATGCTCAAAGCAAGAGCAGAGGATAGTCTGTCGGGGTTGCAGTAAGGGGGAGGTAATGAAACAATCAAACATTACGATAGGCACTTGCTTTCTTACGGCACTTAAAATTTGGGGTTCAGCGTGGATTGGAATGCTTTTCTCTTTGCTTCCCGTATATGTTTATCGTGGAATTAGCAATAGTACGTCGGATGTGAAAGGAAAAGTGCAGGACATCTTGGTTGCGATCATTGGCTTGCTTGCGGCATCGGCAGCGTTGACCTTTTTGGTTGGCAGAAGCGACGAGAGTGAATGCTGGACGCGAAAGGAAGCGTGCAAGATTGCTGCAGGTGCTGTGGGAATCTATTGCTTTGTATGGATGGTGTACTGGATCTTTTCCCCGAACAACGTTTACGTTTCAGCAACAGGTCTTTATTTATCGACGATGATCGGCAAAGTAGACGAAGGAAATCCCACCTTTTTGGGAGCCTTTTTAGGAGCTTTGATTTATGGGATCTTTTACGCAGTGGCAATCGTCTTGGGCGGAGAGCTGGCTCGCCGCCGTGGGAAAAAACGACGGAAAGAGATCATCTCTCCCACAAAACAGGACTGAATTTATAAGTATGAAAGGAAGATAGTATAATGGTAGCTTGGTGGAATTCTTTGGGACTTGCATTGCAGATCTTTTACTGTGTTGCGATTCCTGCGAGCCTTGTGCTCGTGATACAAACCGTTCTGATGTTCTTCGGATTCGGAGAGGATGCCGGTGGGGATATAGATGTTTCCGACGGCGTTTCGGGGGACGGAATTTTTGGAGAGAACAGCGTGAGTGATCCCGAAAGCAATTTTGACGTCGAGGGACTTCGTATTTTTACGCTCCGCGGCATCGTTGCCTTTTTCGTGGTGTTTGGCTGGGTTGGAGTGGTGATGCTCTCGGCAGAGGTTCCTCTGGCAATCACGGTAGCTGTTGCGGCACTCGGCGGCTTTGCGATGATGCTGTTGTTGGCGTTTTTGACCAAAATGATGATGAAGCTGAGAAACAGCGGAAATATCGACGTTCGGAACGCGGTCGGAACGTCGGGAAGAGTGTATTTGACGATCCCCCCTGCGAGAAGCGGCGAGGGAAAGGTACAGCTTGTGCTCCAAGGCTCGCTCGTGGAGAGAGCGGCGGTGACCGACGAGGAAACCGAGATTCCCACGGGAAGCGAGGTTGTTGTTGTCAGCGTCAGTGCAGGTACCGATCTTGTTGTAAGAAGAAAGTGAAAAATATATTATAAAAGGAGAAAAATGAAATGATGATTTTTTTGATTTGCGCCGTGGTGCTTGTCGTACTGTCCTTTGTTATCTGGATGTGCTCCAGATATAAGAAGTGTCCTTCCGATAAGATTATGGTTGTTTACGGTTCGATCGGTAAAAACAAGGATGGAACCAACCGCAGTGCGAAATGTATCCACGGCGGTGCGGAATTTATTATCCCCGTGTTTCAGTCGTATGCGTATCTCGATCTGACCCCCATCTCGATTCAGGTGGATCTGAAGAACGCGCTGTCGCGTCAGAACATTCGTATCGACGTTCCCTCGAGATTTACCGTTGGTATCTCGACCGAGCCGGGTGTTATGCAGAACGCCGCAGAGCGACTTCTCGGACTTCAGCTTTCCGAAATTCAGGAGCTTTCCAAGGATATTATCTTCGGTCAGCTTCGTCTGATCATTGCGACGATGGATATCGAGGAGATCAACACCGACCGCGACAAGTTCCTCGCGGCAGTCAGCTCGAACGTAGAAACCGAGCTCAAGAAGATCGGTCTGCGACTCATCAACGTCAACGTCACCGACATCAGCGACGAGTCGGGATACATTGCAGCGCTTGGTAAGGAAGCTGCCGCAAAGGCGATCAACGACGCGAAGATCAGCGTGGCAGATCAGGACCGTGCAGGTTCGATCGGTGAAGCCAATGCCAAGATGGAGCAGAGAATTAAGGTTTCCGAGGCAGAGTCGGTTGCTATCCGCGGTGAAAACGAAGCTAAGATGAATATTGCGATGTCCGAGGCGGCACTGAAGGAAAAGGAAGCCGAGGCGCGCAAGATCGCTACCACGGCAGAAAAAATTCAGGCGGCAAAGGCACTCGAGGAGTCCTATGCGGCAGAGCAAGCGGCAGAACAGGCAAGACGTGCAAAAGAGCAGGCAACGCTCGAGGCTGACATTATCGTTCGTGCCGAAGCGAAGAAGAAGGAAATGGAGCTCGAGGCAGAGGCAGAAGCCGAGCAGATGAGAAGAAAAGCGCAGGGTGAAGCCGACGCGATCTATGCGAAGATGGAAGCTCAAGCACGAGGCGTTGAGGAGATTCTCAAGAAGCAGGCGGCAGGTTTTGCCGAGATTGTCAAGAGCGCGGGCGGAGATGCCGACGCGGCGCTTCGACTTCTCATTGCCGACAAGCTCGAGGATCTAATGAAGGTTCAGGTCGACGCGGTCAAGAACATCAAGATCGACAAGGTCACGGTCTGGGACGGCGGACAGAACGCCGATGGAAAGACCTCTACGGCAAACTTTATTTCGGGGATGATGAAATCGGTTCCCCCGCTCGACGAGGTGTTTGCGATGTCGGGCATGCAGCTGCCCTCGTTCCTTGGTAAAAAGATCGAGGCAGAGGGAAGCGACGCGCCCGAAGCATAACAAAATGCAGTAAGGAAAGGTCAATATGAGGTATCATTATAACGAAGCAAAACGCCAAAAGATCATGAAAAACATCGAAGAGGAAACACCCTCATTCCGTGCCTACGGAAACAAAAAACGGGAGCATTCATGGTTGGATATTCTGACCAATTGGTTGCTTCGCGCCGTGTTTCTTCTTGCGATTGCGGTCCCCGGATTTCTGGCTTTTGTCGGTATTCTGGCTACGATTCGTTATCTTCCCGATCTTTTGACCGGAGTTGTTTTTGGACTTTTCTTTGCGATCATCATTGCGATTTGCTTGACACGCACGCTACGCAAGCGACTGAAATTTATGCGAAAGCTGAAGAAGGCTTGTAAAAAATACGGCTGTTCGATTCAATATGAGCAGAATTTCTTTCAGTCGCTTGTGTGGTCGCCCGACCGTCAGGATTTTGTCATCAAAACCAAGAAGAAGACTTATTACGTTCGTTTTCTGACGCTTCGGAAATACCGTTCGACGCTGTTTCTCGAAAAGGAAGATGAACTCAGACTTGTGAAATATCCGCTCCGAAACATTGTGACACTTGTTTTTGACATCAAGCCAAAGACCAAGAAGTATCACTTGGATTTCAAGGTGCCGACATCCGTGTACGACATTCCTACCGTCAAGGCACTTGTGGTTAATCCCGTTTGTGAGGAAATCAAGGTTCGTATGCCGAATGGCGGTTACGAGACCACAGGAAGCAACGGAACTCATTTCGGCTTTACCGTATTTACGGGAAGTGGCTTTTTGAACGAGCTGGAGAGGGAAAGATACGTGTGAAAGGAGGAAACGAGAAACGATGAAAAGAGAATTGATTAAGGGTGGTATTCGGTGGTTTCTGATTTTGCTTGCCATTCATCTGGTGGGAATGCTGTTTTATGCGATCACCCTTTCGAGCTCGGTGATGCAGTTGATGGCGGAGGAAGAAGCGGGCAAGGCGTATTCTGCCGTGTTATGGTTCGGCATCATTTTGAACGTGATCGTTTCGCTTGCGTATACGAAGGTAGAAACCGCGTACGTGGACTATCGCAAGGAGCTCAAGGAGTCGTTGCGCGCGGAAAAAGGTGTGGTCGATATTTGGAAAGAGAAGCACCTTTGGGAGGATCTGATCAAAATAGGTGTTTATCTTGTCATGCAGATTCCGTTGGTAATCTTCTGTGCTGTGATTGATTATTCCTTGACAGCGTCGCTCTTCTTTGAGGACTTCTACGTGATGAACGTGGGATGGTATCTCGTAACGGGTTCACCCTTGCTTGGCGCGCTCTTAGATACAGTGGTATTCGGCGCGATTTTCTTCGCGGCGCGACTGCTGTTTACCTTCCTGACCGTCCGCGACGTGGAAAAGGATATGGTATAAAAGATTGAAATCAAAAATCAGCGTAGCTGTGAGAACACGGCTACGCTGTTTTTTATTGTTCAGGGTTGTTTGTGTTGTTTTCTTTTGCCTACTTTTCTTTTTCAAAAGAAAAGTAGGGAGAAAACCCCACTTGTGGTTTTCTCCCTCTTTCGGGCGCTTATGAACGATGGGGGATTTCGCCCTCTGCGGAGGGCGACCAACGCCCAACGGCGTTGGATCCGTTCCGCCTTTTGAAAAAGGCGGGCGAAAACTTTGAAGAAGTTTTTGGATTACTTTGCGGCTTCGCGTCTTGCCTTCATCATTGCTTTCATACGAAGCTCGGTATTGAGGATCTTCTTGCGAAGTCGGATGGACTTGGGCGTGACCTCGATGAGCTCGTCATCGGTGATGAATTCAATCGCTTCTTCCAAGCTGAAAATGACGGGAGGCGTGAGCAGAAGCTTTTCGTCCGCACCTGCCGAACGGATTGCCGTGAGCTGTTTCTTCTTGCAGGGGTTGACGGCAATGTCGTCGTTCTTCGGGTTCTCTCCAACAATCATTCCCTCATACACGGGGGTCTGCGGTCCGACGAAGAGGTTTCCGCGCTCCTGCGTGTTATAAAGACCGTAACGCGTCGTTTCTCCCGTTTCGGATGCAACCAGCGAACCCGTAAAGCGCATTGTGACCTCGCCGCGGTAGGGCTGATAGCCGTCGAAGAGCGTGTTCATAATACCCTCGCCGCGGGTCGCGGTGAGAAATTCCGAACGGTAGCCAAAGAGACAACGAGAGGGAATCGAATATTCGATTCTCATACGGTTGCCCACGGGGTTCATCTCGAGAAGGTCGCCCTTTCTTTGTCCGAGCTTTTCGACGACTGCTCCGACGTAGTCCGAGGGGACGTCAAGCGTGACTCGCTCCATCGGCTCGCACTTGACTCCGTCGATCTCCTTGAAGAGTACTCGGGGATTCGAGCAGGTCATTTCATAGCCCTCGCGGCGCATGGTCTCGATGAGGATTGAGAGGTGCATCTCACCTCTGCCCGCCACCTTAAATTCATCGGTGGTTTCTCCGTCCTCAACGCGGAGAGAAACGTCCTTCAGAAGCTCGCGGTACAGACGGTCGCGGAGCTGACGCGAGGTGACGAATTTTCCTTCCTTGCCTGCAAAGGGGCTGTCGTTGACCGAGAAGGTCATCTCGAGCGTCGGCTCGGATACTTTCACGAATTCGAGCGGTTCGGGCGCGTTCAGTGAGGTGACGGTGTCACCGATCGTGATGTTTTCAGCACCCGAGAAGCAGACGATGTCGCCCATCTTTGCGCTCTCTACGGGAACGCGGACAAGACCGTCGATCTGATAGAGCGAGACGATTCTCGTTCTCTTGGGAGCGGTATCCGAGTGGTAGTTGCACATATAGACGTCCTGATTGGTGCGGATCGATCCGCGCTCAATACGTCCGATACCGATGCGTCCGACGTATTCGTTATAGTCGATCGAGGAAACGAGCAGCTGAAGCTCACCCTCCTCATCGCCCTCGGGCGCCGGGATATAGTCAAGAATTTTATCAAAGAGGGGAAGCAGGTCAGATCCTTCTACGTCGGGATCCTCGGTTGCCGTTCCTGCTCTGCCCGAACAGTAGAGCATCGGGCTATCGAGCTGCTCGTCCGACGCGTTGAGGTCGATGAGAAGCTCCAGGATCTCGTCCTCGACCTCGCCAAGGCGGGCGTCGGGCTTATCGATCTTGTTGATGACGACGATGACACGGTGGTTGAGCTCGAGTGCTCTCTGAAGCACAAAGCGGGTCTGAGGCATCGGACCTTCTGCCGCGTCAACGAGCAGAAGAACGCCGTTGACCATCTTGAGGATACGCTCCACCTCTCCGCCGAAGTCGGCGTGGCCGGGGGTATCGATGATGTTGATCTTGGTGTCCTTATAGTGAACGGCGGTGTTTTTTGCAAGAATGGTAATTCCGCGCTCCTTCTCAAGATCTCCCGAGTCCATAACGCGGGTGACGGTTTCCTGATTGTCGCGGTAGATGCCGCCCTGCTTGAGCATTTCGTCTACGAGGGTGGTTTTTCCGTGGTCAACGTGCGCGATGATTGCGACGTTTCTCAAATCGTTTCTGATCACAGGTGTTTCTCCTTTGTTCGTATTTGTTCGTGATATCGTAAAAAACTTTCCAAATAATTATTATATCACATTTTTTCAGGATAGAAAAGAGATTTTTCGACGATTTTTTAAAAAAATCGAAAAAAGTTGTTGTGCAAACTATCAAAATTTTTGAAAATCGCGGGAAAAGTTGACATACGGCACTCGGAGTGGTATAATAAAATGAGTAGAAAACAGAGAGGAAATTTTATGATGACCGAAGGTATAAAATTACTGATTCTCGATCTTGACGGTACGCTTGCCGACACGATCGAATCGATTCGTGAGGGAGTCAATCTTGCGATGAACAAATACGGCTACCCCGAGAGAAGCTACGACGAGGTGCGCCGCGCCATCGGAAACGGTGCGCGCGAGCTGATCCGACTTTCTCTGCCCGAGAATACCGACAAAGAGCAGGTGGATCGCGTATTCCGCGATTACCACGCCGCCTACGGTGAAACCTATACGCACTGCACCGAATGCTACGAAGGCATTCCCGAAAGTCTTCTGACGCTTCGCGAGAGGGGATACACGCTCGCGGTGCTGTCGAACAAACAGGACGTATACGTCAAGGAGCTTGTGAAGATTCTGCTCCCCGAAGGACTTGTCGCGTCGGCGGCGGGACAGACCGATCTGCCGAAGAAGCCCGATCCTACCGTGCCTTTGATGATTGCGCACGATCTTGGCTTTGCTCCCGAGGAAACTGCTTTCATCGGCGACAGCGAGGTCGACGTACTGACGGGCAAGAACGCGGGAATGCTGACGGTCGGTTGCTCGTGGGGTTACCGCGACCGTGCGGTGCTCTTGGAGAGCGGCGCGGATTTTGTGCTCGACCGTCCCACGCAGCTCGTTGAAATTTTTGCATAAGAGGGCAAATTTGATTGACACAAGCGTAGTTTTGTGGTATCATAAAAGGAGAAGTTCGTCTGAGGGCGAAGAAAAGGAGAATTTTTGTGAAGGTTGGATTTGTTTCTCTCGGTTGTCCGAAAAATCAGCTGGACACCGAGGTGATGCTTCATGAGGTTGCCGTGGCGGGATACGAGATCACGCCCGAGGAGACCGAAGCCGACGTGGTGATCATCAACACCTGCGGCTTTATTGAAAGTGCTAAACAGGAAGCGATTGAAAATATTCTTGATATTGCTTGGCTGAAGAAAAATCATCATTTGAAGGCGATCGTGGTAACCGGCTGTCT
The DNA here is from genome assembly GCA_017631855.1 of Clostridia bacterium. GTDB lineage: Bacteria > Bacillota > Clostridia > Oscillospirales > CAG-272 > HGM12713. The sequence continues at coordinate 42,926 of JAGBSP010000005.1, forward strand.
TGCCGAGCGCTACCGCGAGAGCATTCTCGAGGAATTTCCCGAGGTCGACGCTGTGCTCGGCGTCGGCAGTATTCACAACATCGTCGAGGCGATCGAAGCCGTGACGGTCAAAAAGAAAAAGGGTTCGCACCGCAAATATACCTCGTTTGAGGACAAGAACGAGGTGCGTCTTGGCGGTGACCGCATTCTGACCACCCCCGAATATACCGCGTATCTCAAGATTGCCGAGGGCTGTGACAACCGTTGCGCCTACTGCGCGATTCCGTCGATCCGCGGCAAGTTCCGCAGCCGTCCGATCGAGGATCTCGTTGCCGAGGCAAAGCAGCTTGAGGCGCTCGGCGTGCGCGAGCTTTCGATCGTGGCGCAGGACTCGACGAGATACGGACTTGATCTTTACGGAGAGTACCGTCTTTCCGAGCTTCTGCATCGCATTACCGAGGAAACCGCGATTCCGTGGATCCGCTTGCTTTACTGCTATCCCGACAAGGTGACCGACGAGCTGATCGCCGAGATGCGCGACAATCCCCGCATCCTCAAATACATCGATCTTCCGATTCAGCATATCAGCGACCGTATGCTCCGCGCGATGAACCGTCACGGAGATGCGGCGATGATCAAGGACGTGATCGCGAAGCTGCGCCGTGAAATCCCCGAGATTGTCATTCGTACGACCTTTATCGTCGGATTCCCCGGCGAGAGCGAGGCGGATTTCGAGGAGCTTTGCGAGTTTGTGAAGGAAACGAAATTTGAACGCGCAGGAGTCTTCCCCTATTCGAGAGAAGAGGACACGCCCGCGTATGATCTGCCCGATCAGATCGACGAGCAGACAAAACAGGATCGCGCCGATCTTCTGATGCGCGAGCAGCTCGAGATCAACGAGGCTCGCAACGAAACCAAGATCGGGAAAACGATCACCGTGCTTTGCGAGGATTACGACCCCGTCAGCGAGATGCACTTTGGCAGAAGCGCCGAGGATGCGCCCGAGATTGACGGAAAGGTTTATTTCCGCGCCGAAAAACGAATTGCCGCAGGCTCTTTTGTGCAGGTCAAGATCCGCGAGGTGCTGGATTACGATCTAATGGGCCGCGCTATCTTAAACGACTGATTCCCTAAGGAGGAGATGAATGATGAAAATGAATTTACCAAACCGCTTGACGGTGCTCCGTCTTTGCCTCGTTCCCGTGCTTCTCGTGGTGGGAATGCTCCCCGACAGCATAATTCCGTTCTATCTTTCGTGCTTTATTTGCGCCGTGCTTTTTATCGGTACGGCGGTGACCGATATGCTGGACGGAAAGATTGCGCGCCGCGACAATCTGATTACCGATTTCGGAAAGTTTATGGATCCGATCGCCGACAAGTTTATGGTCATCGGCGCACTGTTTGTCATCTTACATAAGTTTGAAAATCTTCGTACCATCATGATCTTCGTGCTTCTCGTGGTCGTATTCCGCGAGCTTGCCGTGACCTCGATGCGTCTTGTGGTTTCGACGGGACAGAACATCGTCGTTGCCGCGAATATGCTCGGAAAGATCAAGACCGTCTCGCAGATCGTTGCGATCTCTACGGTATTTCTTGAGCCCGTTGTTCAGCGCGTGCTCTATCTTGTGTTGGAAGGTATCAGTGGCAGACCAATCTACGGTTGGCGCACCGATATTATCCCGCTGACCTATCTTTCTCTCGCCTTTGCCGCCTTTATGACGGTTTGGTCGGGCCTGAATTACATCAAAGCCTATTGGAAATATCTCGATCCCGAGAAATAATACGGAATAGAAATGAATACGAAAAAGGAGCAACCGCCGCGGCGGTTGCTCCTTTGATTTATTCAGCGGATAGTTTCTTTTGGTAGTCCTCCATCAGAAGGGCGGGGAGCTCAAAGCGCTTGATCTTCTTTGAGGTGTTCTTCGGGAGCTCCTCGTATCGGATGAGTGTCACGTCGATGCGCTTGTAGGTCTGTACGATGGTATTAACGTCGTCTACGGCAAGCTTGACCAAGGTTTCGATGGCGGAATTGTCTGCGTGACGGCCCAGCGTTTCTTTTGCGTATTCCATATCGGGAACGATGGCTGCGACAATGTCGTAGTCCTTTTTCTTTTCGTTTTCGATGCCGAGCACGGCGACCTCTCCGACGATGGGATTGCGCGAAAGATATGCCTCAAGCTCTTCGGGGAAGATGTTCTTTCCGTTTGCCTTGACGATGACGTTCTTCTTTCGTCCCGTGATGATGAGGAAGCCGTCCTTGTCGATATATCCGACGTCACCCGTGTGGAGCCAACCGTTTTTCTTGACCTCGGCGGTCAGATCGGGGCGCTCGTAATATCCGATCATTACGTTGTCTCCGCGATAGCAGATCTCGCCCGTGCCGTCCTCGCCGCAGTCGATGATCTTCAATTCACCCTCGGGCAGGACAAGTCCCGCCGCGCGGTCGTTGAAGAACTTATCGTGGTTGACGGCGGCAAGCGGTGCCGATTCGGTCAGTCCATAGCCCTGAATAATATTCAAGCCGAAATCTCTCATTCCCGCGATAATTTCGGGATCGATCGGAGCTCCGCCCGACACGAGAAGATTGAGTCTGCCGCCAAAGGATGCGTGGATCTCGGCAAAGGCTTTTTTCTTTGCCGCCATTCTTGCCGAGGCGGGGTGGATCTTGTTGGTCAGATTGATGACGGTGCGTACCTTTTTCTCGATGCCCTTTTTGCGGATATTTGCCCAGATCTTGCGGTACATCGTTTCGATGAGCAGAGGAACGCAGAGCATTTTTGTGGGGTGAACTTCTCCGACGTTTTTCATAATATAGCGGACGCCCTCGGAAAATGCCACCGAAGCACCCTGCGAGAGAGGATAGAGAAATCCGCAGGTGCATTCGTAGACGTGGTGCAGGGGAAGCACCGACAGTGCGCGGTCTTCCGGCGTCAGATGGACCATACGGGCAAGATTTTGTATGGTGTGGCAGAGGTTTCTCTGCGAAAGCATAACGCCCTTGGAGGTTCCCGTCGTTCCCGAGGTAAAGATGAGAGAGCAGAGTTCGTCGACGTCGATCGAGAGATCGGTGTACGCGCGACTTCCGTTTGAGAGATGCTCAAGTCCTTCGGCGATCACGTTACTCAGGTCGTCAAAGGAGATCTTTTCGACATCTTCTCCGATCTCGGAAAGCTTTGCTTCGTATTTTTTGGAATAGAGCACGAGCGATGCTTCGGAAATTCTTGCGATATTTGCAATCTCCTCGGCGGGGATCTCCTTGTCGACAGGGACAACGACGCCAAGACCGCAGGTGACGGCAAGGTAAGAAACGCACCAATGGTACGAGTTTTCTCCCGTGACGATGATGCGTGCGCCCGCATAACCTCTCTCGGCAAGTGCCGTACCGAGCGCAAAGACCTCATTTTTGAGTCTCGCATAGCTATACGAACGGTATTTTCCGTCGATTTTTTGCAAAAAGGCGGGGCGAGCGGCATAACATCTTGCGCTGTCCTCCAGCATTTCTCGCAGATTGTGGATTTTTTTGGTGGGATATAGCTTATAAGCTGCCATAACGTACCTCATTATTTTTTATCATAAAGTTGAGTGCTCAATATTTGAGTACTCAACAATTATACCATATTTTTTTCGCCTATGTGTGAATTATATGTGAATTTCTCAAAAAAATACGAAAAATCTCAAAAAGGAAAAAAGAGAGTGATAGAAGCGAGGCGAGGCGCGCATACTACAAGAAAAAAGGCTTTGAGGCTTGAAAGGAGATCAGGTGTGAAACGAAACAAACAACCTATCGTGTCGCCCTTACACGGAAAGATCGTTTCGCTTTCCGAGGTATCCGATCCCGTATTTTCGGATCGGATTTTGGGGGACGGCTGTGCGATCCTCCCTGAGGACGGGAATATTTACAGTCCTGTGGACGGCGTGGTGTCGTCGGTTGCCGAGACGCGCCACGCATACGGATTTTTAGCAAAGGACGGGAGCGAGGTGCTGGTGCATTTCGGTCTGGAAACCGTCTCGCTTGGCGGAGAAGGATTTATTTCCTTTAAAAAAGAAGGGGACGAGGTAAAACAGGGCGAGCTTGTGGCAAGAGTGAATCTTGCAATTCTCGAGGAACGCGGAATTTCTCCGCTTACTCCCGTGCTGATCTGCAACGCGCCCGAGCACACGACGCTTCGGGTGTTTGGCGCGGCGGGGGAGAAGGTCAAGGCGGGAGAGGATCTTTTTTCGATCCTTCCGTCCAAAAAGCAACGAAAAACGTCGGGCAAGAGCTTTGACTTTTTACAGCGCCTTGGCAAGGTATTGATGGTGGTGATCGCCGTGATGCCTGCGGCGGGTCTTGCGATCAGCCTTGGTAAGTTGCTCGGCCTTGTCGGAGGGGATCTCGGTTGGGTGCTGACGGTCGGTTCAATTCTTGAAAACATCGGTTGGGCGATCATCGGAAATCTGCATCTGCTTTTTGCCGTGGCAATTGGAGGCTCGTGGGCACGTGACCGCGCGGGCGGTGCGTTTGCGGCGGTGATTGCCTTTATTCTGATCAATAATATTACCGGTTCGATCTTTGGTGTCACCTCGGCAATGCTTGCCGATCCGAACGCCGTAACTCACACCCTCTTTGGCAGAGAGATCGCTGTGGACGGATATTTCACCTCAGTGCTCGGATCGCCCGCGCTCAATATGGGCGTCTTTGTCGGTATTATCGCAGGCTTCCTCGGGGGAATTCTCTACAACAAATATTATAATTTCCGTAAGCTTCCCGATGCGCTCTCCTTCTTTAACGGAAAGCGCTTTGTTCCGATCGTTGTGATCTTTTGGTCGGCGGTTGTGGCTCTCGTACTTTCGATCGTCTGGCCTGTGGTCCAACACGGCATCAATGCGTTCGGCGTATGGATCGCAAACTCGGCGGACACCTCGCCCGTGCTCGCGCCCTTTATTTACGGAACACTCGAGCGACTGCTCTTACCCTTTGGACTGCACCATATGCTGACCATTCCGATGAACTACACCTCGTTTGGCGGAAGCTATCTCATTCAGACGGGAGCGTCGGCAGGGGTGACCGTCTTTGGACAAGATCCGCTTTGGCTTGCTTGGGTGACCGACCTGATCAATTTCAAGAATGCGGGCAATATGGAAGCCTACGAAGCGCTTCTTGCGAGCGTAACGCCTGCGCGCTTTAAGGTCGGACAGATGATCGGCTCGTCGGGACTTCTTCTCGGTGTTGGACTTGCCATGTTCCGCCGTGTCGAGCCCGAAAAGCGAAAGAGATACCGCTCGATCTATTTTTCGGCAGCACTTGCGGTCTTTTTGACGGGTGTGACCGAGCCTCTTGAATTTATGTTTATGTTCTGCGCTATTCCTCTGTATATCGTTTACGCCATTTTGCAGGGTGCGGCGTTTGTGCTGGCGGGACTTATTGACCTTCGTTTGCATTCCTTCGGTAACGTCGAGCTTGCCACAAGACTTCCGATGTCGATCAGCGCAGGACTCGGGCGTGACCTGATCAACTTTGTGATTGCCACCGTGGCGTTCTTTGCCATCGGCTATTTTGTGGCATATTATATGATAGGAAAGCTTCGTTACGCAACGCCGGGTCGTCTTGGTAACTATATGGATGAGAACGCAGAGGATTTTCGCGCCAAAGACACCGAGCGGCAGGGGGGCGAGAACACTCAAGCCGAGCGGATTATTGCGCTCTTGGGCGGCAGAGAGAATATCGTTCTCGTTGACTCTTGTATGACGCGTTTGCGCGTGACGGTGAAAAATGCCGACCTCGTTGCCGACGAGAGCGAGTGGAAGAGAGAGGGCGCCCTCAGCCTTCTCAAAAAGGGGGACGGCATTCAAGCGGTGTACGGACCGAAGGCGGACGTCCTCAAATCGGATATTAACGATATTTTATAAAAATGAAGCTATTGACACTCAATACGCACAGCCTCGTGGATGGAAGAGGAGAGGAGCAGGTCTCGGTGCTTGCCGAGGCGATCGCGGCAGAGGGCTTTGACGTGGTTGCATTGCAAGAGGTCAATCAGAACATCGGAGACAAGGAAAGCAACTTTGCCGCGGCAGTAGTATCAAGGCTTTCGGAACGCGGAGTGCGGTATGATTGGCGGTATCTCCCCGTCAAGATCGGCTATGGCAGATATGACGAGGGACTTGCGTTTCTTTGCCGTACTCCGATCAAAGAGGTTCGGAGTGCGTATCTGACCGAGCGACGGTCGTATGAGGATTGGAAGACAAGAATGGCACTTGGGGTTCGGTGCGAGGGGCGCGACGAATGGTTCTTTTCGATTCACACGGGTTGGTGGAAGGATCCCGACGAGCCGTTTTTTGATCAATGGAAGCGGCTTTCGGAGCTTTTGCCGCGTCGGGAGAGGATCTGGCTGATGGGGGATTTCAATCAGCCTGCCGAGGTGCGCGGCGAGGGGTACGATCTTGTGCGAGATGCGGGGTGGTACGACGCGTATGACTTGGCGGAGCATCGAATCGGAGAGGGAACGGCGCGCGCGGGGATCGACGGCTGGCACGGCAGAGCGGTGACGTGCGATTGGCTTCGCATCGATCAGATCCACTCGAACCGAAGAGTAAAAATTTCGTCCTATCGCACCCTCTTTGACGGTGTGCGCTATACCGCGATTTCGGATCATTTCGGGGTGGCGGTGACGGTAGAAGATTGATTGTATGGATTGTTAGGAGAAAAATATGAAACGGGAAGCAGGAATTTTATTGCCCGTCAGCGCTCTGCCGTCGGCATACGGCATTGGCGGTTTGGATGGGGCGGCGATTGAATTTGTGGATTTTTTGGCGAGGGCGGGGCAGAGCGTGTGGCAAATCCTTCCGCTGGGACCAACGGGATATGGAGATTCGCCCTATCAGTCTTTTTCGGCGTTTGCGGGAAATCCTTATCTGATCAGCCTTCCCCATCTTTGTGAGGACGGGCTTCTGACAAAAGAAGAATGCCTTGCGGCGGATTGTACGGCGTCTGACGGCGGCGTGGATTACGGAGCGCTGTATGAGAAGCGGACGCGCCTTTTGCGGAAAGCATTCTCTCGCAGTCGGCAGACGGCAGAGCAGATCGAATTTGAGGAGAAGCATCGGCATTGGCTGGAGAATTACGCGCTGTTTATGGCAAAAAAGACGCGCCCCGAGGAGGATTCTCTTGTCGATGAGATGGCATATTACCGCTTTTTGCAATACCGATTTTTTGAGGATTGGGACGCCCTGAAGAGCTATGCGAACCAACGGGGCATTCGTATCCTTGGGGATCTTCCCATCTACGTGTCGCTCGACAGCGCCGACGTATGGTGCTCTCCCGAGCTCTTTCAAATGGATGAGAACGGAGTACCCACCGAGGTTGCGGGTTGTCCCCCCGACGGATTTGCTCCCCGGGGACAGCTGTGGGGAAATCCGCTTTACGATTGGAGCGCGCACGAGCGGGAAGGATACGCTTGGTGGATTTCGCGGCTCTCACACGCCTTTTCGATGTACGACGCCGTGCGCATCGATCATTTCCGCGGCTTTGATTCCTACTACGCGATCCCTTACGGAGCACCCGACGCAACGGTGGGCGAATGGCGAAAAGGACCCGGAATGGCGCTGTTTCGTGCGGTTGAAAAAGCACTTGGAGAGCGCGAAATCATTGCCGAGGATCTTGGGTTTATGACCGATTCGGTGCGAGAGCTCGTCAGAGAGAGCGGTTTTGCAGGAATGAAGATTTTGCAGTTTGGGTTTGAGGGGGACGAGGAGCATCTTCCGCACAATTATCCCGAAAACAGCGCCGCTTACACGGGAACGCACGACAATCCAACCCTTCTCGAATGGCTTGGGGCGCGGAGTGCGGAGGAGCTTGCGCAGATCGAGAATGTCCTTGGCGCGCCGTTGGGAGAAGGGGAAGGAGCTTTGGATGCGATGATTGCGCTTTTGATGCGCTCTCGGTCGCGCCTTGCGATCGTTCCGATGCAAGATTATCTCGGACTTTCGGCAGAGGCGAGAATGAATCGTCCCGCGACGGCAGAGGGAAATTGGCGTTGGCGAATGACGAGAGAACAAATGAACGACGAACTTTGCGACAAAATTCGCCGCTTGACAACCATCGGCGGACGATTGCCGTAAAAAAGAAAAAGGATTTGTTTTTGGGACAAATCCTTTTTCTTGTCGAAAGAAATCTCTTGACAAACCAACCAAAAAATGGTATAATATAGACAGAAAACTAAACAAAGTGCACATAGACGGGCATGGAAAGGAACAAGATGGGAATTATTACGATCAGCCGTGAATTTGGAAGCGGCGGAAGAGAAATTGGAAAGCGCTTGGCAGACGAGCTTGGATACGCGTACTATGACCGCGAGATCGTCGTTGCTGTGGCAGAACGTCACGAGATGGATGAAAATTACGTTGCCTACGCTCTTGAGGGCGGCATTACGCGTAGCGTTCCTCTGCATTACGGCAGAACCTTCTCCTATTCGCCCACAATGATGGCGCACGAAACCAAGCTTCTCCGCGAGCAGAACACCTTCCTCAAGGAAGTGGCAGCGCAGGGCAACTGCGTGATCGTAGGACGCGCCGCCGACGTGATCTTGGCGGACTACAATCCCTTCAAATTATTTATCTGCGCCGATATGGCGTCGAAGCTCGCACGTTGTCACGAGCGCGCTGAGGCAGACGAGAAGCTGTCGGATAAGGCAATGATCAAGAAGATCCGTCAGATCGACAAGGACAGAAAGAGATATCACGGCATTATTTCGGATATCCCCTGGGGCGACCGCCACGGCTATCACCTCACGGTCAACACCTCGGGACGTGACGCAAAGTCGCTCGTTCCGCTGATCGCCGAGTACTACCGCCATTGGCGCGCAGAGCAGGAATAAGAGCAACTTTATAACATAAAAAACGACAGAACCTTAAGATCTGTCGTTTTTAAAACTTAGAAAGGAATAACCATGAAAAACGGAAAAATTTCGATCGCCCTCGTCGGTGCGGGACGTGCGAGAATGATTCACGCACGGAATTTTGCGGGCAGTGTTCCGAATGCGGTGATGAGTGCCGTAGCAGACCCCGTGGAAGAGGCGGCGGCAAGTGCTGCGGCAGAGCTTGGTGGGTGTCGCTACGTGACCGATTATAAAGAATTATGGAAAGACGATTCCTTGGATGCCGTTGTCATTGCCACTCCGACAAAATATCACTGTAAGATCACGGTGGATGCCGCGAAGGCAGGCAAGCACGTTCTTTGTGAAAAGCCGATGGCAATGAACGTGGAGGAGTGCGAGCAGATGGAGCAGGCGGCAAAGGAACACGGAATTAAGCTGCAGATGGCGTTTATGCGCCGCTTTGACGCGGGCTTTCTTGCCGCGAAGGAAGCCATTCTTGCGGGAAGTATCGGCGAGGTGGTCATGGTTCGATCCAACACGCGCGGACCAAGCATTCCCAAGCCGTGGATGTATGATATTTCGAAGAGCAACGGTCCGCTTGCCGAGGTCAACAGTCACGACATCGATTCGCTCCGCTTTTTTACCGAGAGCGAGTTTCAAAGTGTTCACGCCATTGCGGGCAACTACCGTTGTCCCGATGCAAAGGCAGAATTTCCTGATTTTTACGACAACGTAGTGATGATCGGCGAAATGGCAAACGGGATGCAAGGAATGATCGACGGCGCGCAGGGCGTTCGTTACGGCTACGACGCAAGAACCGAAATTCTCGGCACGCACGGCTGTATCTATCTTGGCAAAAAGAACGAAAACGAGATGGTGCTTGCTACCTCGGATATGAACCAACAGATTCAATACGTCAACAGCTGGAAATACCTCTTTAAGGACGCATATCTTGCGGAGGATCTCGCGTTTGTGAACTGTATTTTGGAAAATAGCGAGCCCAAGGTTACGGGTTTTGACGGGAAAATGGCGGTCAAGGTTGTCGACGCGGGCAACCGTTCCATTCGTGAGCATTGTATCGTAAAATTGTAAAAAGGAAAGGATCCGTATATGAAAGAAACACTAACTCCCGAAATCTTAGCGAAATATTTTGACCAAACACTTCTCAAGGCGTATGCGACCGAAGAGGATTTTCGCGAATTTTGTGCACAGAGTGCCGCGTATCATTTTAAAATGGTGGCAATCAATTCGGTTCCCGTCAAGATGTGTCGGGAATTTCTTGCGGACAGCGACGTTTTGGTGGGTGCCGCGATCGGATTCCCCTTGGGACAGACGACCATCGAAAACAAGGTGCACGAAACCCGTCAGGCGATTGCCGACGGTGCGGACGAGATCGATTACGTGATCAATATCAGCGCGCTAAAGAGTGGCAATCTTGCTTATGTTGAAGAAGAAATGCAGGCAATCGTTTCGGTTTGCCGCGAAGCAGGGAAGACGGTCAAGGTAATTTTTGAGAACTGCTATCTGACCGATGACGAGAAGCGTGCGCTTTGCGAGATCGCGCTCAGAGTTCGTCCCGATTTCATCAAAACGAGCACGGGCTTCGGTACGCCTTCCGCGGGCGTTGCCGTGGGGGCTACGGTCGAGGACGTGCGATTGATGAAGAGTATCGTTGGCGACGCGGTAAAGGTAAAAGCTGCGGGCGGCGTACGTACGTTGGCAGATGCTTTAGCAATGATCGAGGCAGGGGCAGAGCGCATTGGTACAAGTGCAGGCGTCAGCATCATTGAGGAGCTGAAAAGCAAGCGCGCATAAGTTCATAAAGAAAAGGCTGTTGCCGAAGCAACAGCCTTTTCTTTATGGTTTTGCGAATTACTTGTAGAGATCAGCGAGCTGCTGGAGTCTGTCGTACTTCGCCTTTGCGTTCTCTTCACCCTGAGCGAAGAGTGCTTCTGCCTTCTCGGGGAAGGTCTGTACCAGACGAGCATAGCGGTTCTCGGACTTGATGAAGTCAACGTAGCTTGCCGTGGGCTCCTTCGAGTCGATGGTCAGCTTGTTCTCGGTCTTGGTGGGATCGTAGCGGAACATCTGCCAGTAGCCTGCGTCTACTGCCTTCTTCATTTCGAGCTGGCAGTTCTGCATCGTGCCCTTAATTCCGTGCATTTCACAAGGAGCGTAGCCGATGATGATCGAAGGTCCGTTGTATGCTTCAGCCTCGGTCAGAGCCTTGAGGAGCTGGTTCATATCAGCACCCATAGCGACCTGTGCAACGTAAACGTAGCCGTAGGACATTGCGATCTGAGCGAGATCCTTCTTGCCGATTGCCTTACCTGCTGCTGCAAACTGAGCAACCTGACCGATGTTGGATGCCTTCGAAGCCTGTCCACCGGTGTTGGAGTAAACCTCGGTATCGAATACCATGATGTTTACGTCCTCGCCCGAAGCGATGACGTGGTCGAGACCGCCGAAGCCGATGTCGTATGCCCAACCGTCACCACCGAAGATCCAAGTGGACTTCTTGCCGAGGTAGGTCTTCTCTGCGAGAACCTCAGCGGCAGTGGGACAACCTGCAGCGGCTGCCTTTTCGATCTCTGCGATGAGCGCCTTGGTGGGCTCAACGTTTGCCTTGGAGTTATCCTTCGTTGCCATGAATGCGTCGTAAGCAGCCTTGAACTCGTCGGAAGCCTTGTCGGAAGCAGCCATTTCGGTGACCTTGCGGATCAGCTTCTCACGAATGGTCTTCTGTCCGAGGTGGATACCCAGACCGTGCTCTGCGTTATCCTCGAAGAGCGAGTTTGCCCAAGCGGGACCGCGTCCGCTCTCACGGTTGACCGTGTAAGGAGTTGCGGGAGCCGAGCCGCCCCAGATGGACGAGCATCCGGTTGCGTTCGAGATGTACATCGACTCACCGAAGAGCTGGGTGATCAGACGAGCATAGGAGGTTTCTGCACATCCTGCGCAAGAGCCGGAGAACTCAAGCAGAGGCTGCTTGAACTGAGATCCCTTGACGGTGTTGTTGATGAGCTCGGTCTTCTCGGAAACGTTTGCAACGGCATAGTCCCAAGGAGCCTGCTGATCTGCCTGCGTTGCGGCGGGAACCATCTCGATTGCATTTCCGAGCTTCGGATTGCTGTTGACGGGACAAGCCTTAACACAGAGGGTACAACCCATACAGTCTGCGGGCGAGATTGCCATGGTGAACTTATAGTTGGTCTTGATGACGGGCTTCGCGGTGAACTTGGTTGCAGCAGGTGCGTTTGCTGCCTCTTCCTCGGTCATAGCGAAGGGACGGATACAAGCGTGAGGACATACGAACGCACAGTTGTTACACTGAACGCAAGACTCGGGATTCCAAGAGGGAACGTATACGGCAACGCCGCGCTTCTCGGAAGCGGTCGAACCCTGCGGGAAGGTACCGTCCACGTACTCGGTGAATGCCGAAACGGGAAGCTTGTCGCCTGCCATTGCGTTGACGGGAGTTACAACCTCGTTAACGAACTTGTTGAGGTCTGCGCGAGGACTCTGGAATGCAGCCTTGGGCGCATCGACGCCTGCGTTCTTCCAAGCCTCGGGAACCTTAACCTCGACGTATGCGTCAGCGCCTGCGTCGATTGCAGCATAGTTGAGGTCAACGATTGCCTGACCCTTCTTGATGTAGGACTTGTAAGCAGCCTTCTTCATGTAGTCGATTGCCTCATCCTTAGGAAGAATGTTTGCAAGCGAGAAGAATGCCGACTGAAGAACCGTGTTCTTTACCTTTGCGTTACCGATCTGCTTGGTAGCGATGGTGGTAGCGTCAATGATAATGAAGCGGATGTTGTTGTTTGCAATGTAGCCCTTCACCTTTTCGGGGAGGTTTGCATCGAGCTCGTCTACGCTCCAAGCGCAGTCAAGCAGGAAGGTACCGCCGGGCTTAACGTCACTGATCATATCGTACTTCTTGAGGTACGCAGAGTTGTGACATGCAACGAAGTTTGCCTTGTTGATGTAGTAAGGAGACTTGATGGGGTTGTCACCGAAACGCAGGTGCGAGATGGTGATACCCGAGGTCTTCTTGGAGTCATACTGGAAGTATGCCTGAATGAACTTGTCGGTGTGGTCACCGATGATCTTGATCGAGTTCTTGTTCGCACCAACCGTTCCGTCGCCGCCAAGACCCCAGAACTTGCACGCGATGGTGCCTTCTGCAGCCGTATCGGGGCAGACCTTTTCTTCGAGAGAGGTGCCCGTAACGTCATCTACGATACCGATCGTAAAGCCGTTCTTGGGAGCATCCTTCTGGAGCTCGTCGTAAATTGCGAAGATCGAGGAAGGAGGAGTATCCTTCGAGCCGAGACCGTAACGTCCGCCGACAACCTTTGCCGAAACGCCGCCCTGTGCGAGTGCGGTAACAACGTCGAGGTAGAGAGGTTCGCCGAGAGCGCCGGGCTCCTTCGTTCTGTCAAGAACTGCGATCTTCTTTGCGGTTGCGGGAATTGCTTCGATAAGCTTTTCAGCCACGAAGGGTCTATACAGACGAACCTTCACGAGACCGACCTTCTCGCCCTTTGCGGTGAGGTAGTCGATGACTTCTTCAGCAACGTCACAGATCGAGCCCATTGCAATGATGACTCTGTCTGCATCGGGAGCACCGTAGTAGTTGAAGAGCTTGTAGTTCGTGCCGATCTTCTCGTTGACCTTATCCATGTAATCCTCAACGATAGCGGGAAGTGCGTTGTAGTAACGGTTGCAAGCTTCTCTGTGCTGGAAGAAGATATCTCCGTTTTCAGCAGAGCCGCGGAGCACGGGGTGCTCGGGGTTGAGCGAGCGTGCGCGGAATGCAGCGATCGCATCCTTGTCAACCATTTCCTCAAGATCCTTGTAGTCCCAGATCTCGATCTTCTGAATCTCGTGAGAGGTACGGAAGCCGTCGAAGAAGTTGACGAAGGGAACGCGTCCCTTGATGGTGGAGAGGTGAGCAACCGCACCGAGGTCCATAACCTCCTGAGGGTTGGAGCCTGCGATCATTGCGAAACCGGTCTGACGGCAAGCGTAAACGTCGGAGTGGTCACCGAAAATGTTGAGCGCGTGCGAAGCGACGCAACGAGCCGATACGTGGATAACGCAGGGCAGAAGCTCGCCGGCGATCTTGTACATATTCGGGATCATCAAAAGCAGACCCTGAGATGCGGTGTAGGTGGTCGTCAGGGCACCGGCTGCGAGCGAACCGTGCACGGTACCTGCGGCACCTGCCTCGGACTGCATTTCCATTACCTTAACGTTTTCGCCCATAATGTTCTTCAAGCCGTTTGCGGACCAAGCATCGGTGAGCTCAGCCATGACGGAAGAAGGAGTAATGGGGTAGATTGCGGCAACCTCGGTGAACGCATACGAAACGTGCGCCGCCGCGGTATTACCGTCCATGGATTGTTTTTTTCTTGCAATTGCCATGTTGGATTTTCCTCCATATATAATATAAATTTTTGCCACTTAATATCATAACACAAAAAATCAAATAAGTAAAGAGAATTTGATGAATTTTTATAAAAAAATCAAAGAAATTTCAGGAAAAACGGTTTTTTTGGGCAAAATCGCAAGATTGTGCTAAAAGAAAGCAAAAATAAGTATTGAAATTTTCCGAAATTGGGATATAATATAAGGTAGAGAAACACGTTGTCATCCGACGACACAAAAATTTCAGGAGGATTTACAAATGGGCAAAAGCATTAAGGTTGCAATGCTCGGCTTCGGCGGAATTGCAAGAGCACACAGAAAAGCATATTGGCGTCTGGCGCAGGAGGGAAACACGGGCATTGAGCTGGTTGCCATCTGCGATATCGATCCCGCACAGTTTACCAACTCGGTATCGATCAACCTCGGCGCGGATCAGACCACCAAGGAGGAGGATATCCACACTTACACCGATCTTGACGAGATGCTCGCCAAAGAAGAGTTCGAGATGATCGACATCTGTCTGCCGACCTATTTACATAAGGAATATACCGTCCGTATGCTTCGCGCGGGCAAGCACGTGCTTTGCGAAAAGCCGATGGCGCTGAGCTATGAGGATTGCGATGAGATGATCCGCGTAGCAAAGGAAGAAAACCGCAAGCTGATGATCGGTCAGTGCCTGCGCTTCGATCTTTCGTATCTCTATTTGAAAGAGTGCATCAAAGACGGTCGCTTTGGCGCGCTGAAGAGCGTGTTTATGGATCGTCTGAGCGCGCACCCCACGTGGGGCTTTGAGAACTGGTTTGCCGATTCTTCGAAGAGTGGCGGTTGTCTTCTTGACCTGCACGTACACGATATCGATATGGTTCGGTTCCTTTTGGGCGAGCCGAAAGCGGTCAGCGCGATTGCTTACGACGGAATTTCGCGTTGGCAGATGGTCAACACCCGTCTTTTCTACGACGGTGTGATGGTCGTAGCAAACGGCTCGTGGGACGAATC
>JAGBSP010000006.1 GCA_017631855.1 Clostridia bacterium
CGGACGACCAATGGTCGCCCCTACATTCTCCCAAAAATAATTGCGTCGCTGCGAGGTACATATTGTCAAGAAATATGCACCACAGGAGCTATAATCATAATGTTCCAAACGGTTTCTCTTTCTCTTTTTCCATTCTTCCATTTTCATCACCCCACTCCATTATAGCACAAAATCGGCAGAGAAACAATATCTCTGCCGATTTTTACTAATTAACCGAGGCACTTGACAAGCACTGCTTTTTGTGCGTGAAGTCTGTTCTCTGCCTCGTCGAAGATCTCGTCGGCGTGTGCCTCGAGAACCTCTGCGGTGATCTCCTCACCGCGGTGTGCGGGCAGACAGTGGAGCACCATAGCGTCGCTCTTGGCAACGCTCATCACCTCTGCGTTGATCTGGTATCCCGCAAAGATCTTCTTTCTCTCCTCTGCTTCGCCTTCCTGTCCCATCGACGCCCAAACGTCGGTGCAAAGCACGTCGGCATCCTTTGCCGCCTCGAGAATGTTATCGGTACAGAGGAACTCACCGTTCTCTGCCGCCCACTTCATAATCTCGGCGTCGGGCTCGTAGCCCTTGGGGCACGCGACTGCCATCGACATTCCCATCTTGATTGCTCCAACGATGAGCGAGTTGGTCATATTGTTTCCGTCGCCGATATAGCACATCTTGTTGCCCTTGATGACACCCTTGTGCTCACGGATGGTCATCAGATCGGCAAGCACCTGACAGGGGTGGCAGTAGTCGGTCAGACCGTTGATGATCGGGATCGAGCCGTACTCGGCAAGCTTCTCGACCTCTTCCTGTGCAAAGGTACGGATCATAATACCGTCAAGGTAACGCGACAGAACGCGCGCCGTATCCTCTACGGGCTCGCCGCGTCCGATCTGCAGATCTCTCGAGCTGAGGAAGAGCGCCGAGCCGCCGAGGTCGTACATACCGACCTCAAACGAAACGCGCGTTCTCGTCGAGGACTTCTGGAAGATCATACCGAGAGTCTTTCCCTTGAGAATATGATGCTCGATGCCGTT
Source organism: Clostridia bacterium (assembly GCA_017631855.1). GTDB lineage: Bacteria > Bacillota > Clostridia > Oscillospirales > CAG-272 > HGM12713. Next base: position 1,023 of record JAGBSP010000006.1, read on the forward strand.
TTTCTTTTCATATTTGAGCTGGTCGGCAAGGTTGAGCGTTTCGGTGATCTCCTGCTCCGACCAATCCATCAGTTTCAGTAAATGCTTCATTTCTTACAAACCTCCTTGATGACGGCGATTGCCTTTTTCCAATCGTCCATCGGAATATTCAGTGCGGGAAGCAGACGAACCTTGTTCTTTGCCTTAATGACGAGCACTCCGCGCTCACGGCAAGCGGCAATGACCTCGCCTGCGTCCTTTTCACATTCGATGCCGAGCATCAAACCGAGTCCCGACACGCTGACGATGCCGTCCGCGCCCGAGAGCTCGTTCCAAAGATATTCACTTCTCTCGCGGACACCCGCAAGAAGCTCGTCGTCAATGCGCGAAAGAATATTGACAGCACCCGCCGCGGCAATCGGATTTCCACCAAAGGTCGAGCCGTGCATGCCCGCCGTCAGAATGTTCTCTACTCGCTCGCCGAGCATCGTTGCTCCGATCGGCAGACCGCCGCCAAGTCCCTTGGCAGTGCTGACAATATCGGGGGTGATGCTGAAATTCATATAGCCGTAAAGTTCTCCCGTACGGCCGTTGCCCGTCTGTACCTCGTCGGCAATCAAAAGAAGCTCGCGCTCGCGTGCGAATGCTTCAAGTCCCTGCAAAAACTCCTTGGTCAGAGGACGAACGCCGCCCTCTCCCTGTACGACCTCAAACATTACGGCGCAACACGGAATTTCGTCAGCAAGGCGCTTGACGTCGTCAAGGTTGTTCGCCTCGGCGTGTACGAATCCCTCGGTCAGAGGCAAAAAGTCCTTGTGAAAGACCTCCTGTCCCGTTGCCGCAAGGGTCGTAAGGGTTCTTCCGTGGAAGCTATCCTTGAGGGTAATAATCGTGGTGTGACCCTCTCCCCACTTGTTCTCGCCGTACTTTCTTGCCGCCTTGATGGCGCACTCGTTGGCTTCGGCACCCGAGTTCGAGAAAAAGACTTTCTTCATTCCCGTGCGCAGGCAGAGCTGTTCTGCAAGGCGAGCGCAGGGCTCGCTGTAATAAAGATTCGAAGTATGCTGAATCTTTCCGAGCTGTTCGCTCACGGCAGCGATCCATTGCTGATCCGCAATACCAAAGGTATTGACGGCAATACCCGTACCGAGATCAATGTATTCGTTTCCTGCATCGTCCCACACGTGCGATCCCTCTCCCTTGACAAGGCAGAGATCAAAACGCGCATACGTGGGCGCGACGTATTGCTGATCAAGTGCTTTAATGTCCATAGCCGTTCTCCGATACAAACATCGTTCCGATACCTTCATCGGTCAGGGTTTCCACAAGAATCGAGTGCGGAATACGTCCGTCAATGATAAATACCTTACCAACACCCTGACGAATTGCCTCAATACAGCAGTTGACCTTCGGAATCATACCACCGCTGATGATGCCCTCGCGAACGAGCTGAGGTGCGTCGCTGACGTTGATCTTGGAAATCAGCGTCGAAGGATCGTCCTTATCGCGAAGAATTCCGTCGATATCGGTCATCGAAATCAGACTCTCACACTTGAGCTGTCCTGCAATTCTTGCCGCCGCAGTATCTGCGTTGATGTTATAGGTATGTCCTTCCTCGTCGTAGCCGACCGTCGAAACAACGGGAATATATCCCTTCTCAAGCACGTCGAGAATCGGCTCGACGTTGACGTCAGTGATCTCACCAACGTAGCCGAGCTTTGGATCGAGCTGTTTTGCCTTGATCATATGACCGTCGATGCCGCAAAGACCGATTGCCTTACCGCCCTTGTTTTCGAGAAGGTTGACAAGGTTTTTGTTGATCTTACCAGCAAGCACCATCTGAACGATATCCACCGACTCCTGATCGGTGACGCGCAGACCGTTTACAAACTCCGACTTTTTGCCGATCTTACCGAGCATTTCGGTAATCTCGGGACCGCCGCCGTGAACGAGCACGACCTTGATGCCGATGAGCGACAGAAGAACGATATCTCCCATCACCGCTTCCTTGAGGTCTTCGTTGATCATTGCGTTTCCGCCGTACTTGACGACGATGATCTTGTTGTAATATTTTTTAATATACGGCAACGCCTCAACGAGCACTTGCGCGCGCTGTGCGTTGGTAATATCAATTTTCTTATCCATGATTGCTCCTTACGTGCGGTAGTCGCCGTTGATCTTAACGTAGTCGTAGGTCAGGTCGCATCCCCAAGCGGTTGCCTTGCCCTCGCCTGCGTGAAGCGTCACGAGGATCTGAATTTCGCTCTCGGAGAGAATCTCCTTTGCCTTCTCCTCAGAGAAAGGAACGCCTGCGCCGTTTTCGCATACCAGAATACTTCCCTTGCACGAAGCAAACGCAACGTCAACCGCATTGACGTCGACCTTTGCACCGCTGTAACCGATGGCGCAAAGCACACGGCCCCAGTTTGCATCGGCACCGAACATTGCCGCCTTCAGAAGCGACGAGCAGATGACCGACTTTGCAACGATCTTTGCGCAGTCCTCACAGCAAGCGCCCGTAACGACACACTCTAGAAGCTTGGTTGCACCCTCACCGTCTGCAGCGATCATACGGCAGAGATATACCGTAACCGCGTGCAGTGCCTCGCAGAAGGCATCAAAGTCCGCGCCCTCCGCGGTGATTTCCGCATTGCCTGCCATTCCGTTTGCCATTACCGTAACCATATCGTTGGTCGAGGTATCTCCGTCGACGCTGATCATATTGAACGAGGTCTTGACGTCCTCGCCAAGTGCTTTCGACAGCATCTCGGCAGAGATGGCGCAGTCGGTGGTCACGAACACAAGCATGGTTGCCATATTGGGGTGGATCATTCCGCTTCCCTTAGCAATACCGCCCATACGGCAGACCTTGCCGCCGATCTCAAACTCAAAGGAAATCTCCTTGGGCTTTACGTCGGTGGTCATAATGCCCTCGCAAGCGAAATGGCTATGGTCGCCAAGTCCTGCAACGAGTGCGGGAATTCCGTTCTGAATGGGGGTAATATCGAGCGGCTGACCGATAACACCCGTCGAAGCGACGATGACGTCCTTTGCCGAGATGTTCATCTCCTTTGCCAGAAGCTCACTCATCTGCTCTGCGATCTCAATACCGTTTGCGTTGCAGGTATTGGCATTTCCGCTATTGCAGATCATCGCCTGTGCCACGCCGTCGGCGATATGATTCTTGGTAACCGTCAGGGGCGCGCCCTTGACGAGATTCTGCGTATATACCGCAGCAGCTGCTGCGGGAATCTCGCTGACAATCAGTGCGAGGTCACGCTTGGTTTTATTTTTGCGGATACCGCAGTGAATGCCGTTTGCGGTAAATCCCTTTGCGGCGCAAACGCCGCCCGTAATCTGTTTCATCGTTTTATCCTTATCCTTTCTCGGTCCTAAAACTCAAAGCTCAAGTCCCGTCTCGGGAGCCACTCCCAAAACGTAGTTCATACACTCGACTGCGGCACCCGATGCGCCCTTGCCGAGATTGTCGTACATTGCAACGAGCAGAATTCTGTCCTCGTTGCCCGCAACCGTAATCTGCATCGAATCCTTGCCTGCCAATGCGTGCGCCGAGATCATTCCCGTGCCGTCGCATTCGACGTAGGATACAATGTTGCCCGTGTACTTTTTGCGATATACTTCCTTTACCGCCTCGATGCCGCCCTTGACGTCGGACGCGAAGATCGGCACGGTGACCGTCATACCGCTGTAAAAATTCGATACGATCGGAGAGAAGATGGGGGCTTTTGCAATGCCCGTGATCGCCTTCATCTCCTTGAGATGCTTATGCTGTTGCGTCAGTGCGTACTGTCTCGGTGCATCGAGCAGAAAATCTCTGTCCTCTGCTTCGTAGTCCGCAATCATTTTCTTACCGCCGCCGCTGTATCCCGTGATCGAATGGCAGGTAATGCCAAGCTCGGGAGAGATCAGCCCCGCCTCGATCAGCGGATATACCAGCGAAATAAATCCGCTTGCGTGACAACCCGGAACGGCAATTCTCTTTGCCGTGGGAAGCTTGTCCGCAATCGATGTTGCAAGCTCGGGGAAGCCGTAGCACCAGCCGTCGTTCGTGCGGTGCGCGGTCGATGCGTCAATCACCGTAACGTCGGGGTTTTCGATCATCTCCACCGCCTCAATTGCGGCGGGATCGGGCAGACACAAAAACGCGATATCGCAAGAATTGAGCGCTTCCTTTCTTGCCGCGGGGTCCTTGCGGAGCTCCTCGGGAAGCGTCACAAGCGTCACGTCGGTGCGGTTCGAAAGACGCTCGAAAATACGAAGTCCCGTCGTACCGACACTGCCGTCGATAAATACCTTTTTCATTCTGTGAGCTCCTTTCTTACTGCGGCGATCTGCGCTTCCACCGAAGCCACAGAGGTACCGCCCTCGGAAATTCTCTTCTCTACGCAGGTTTCGAGAGAGATCTCGTCATAAAGATCCTCGGCGAATATGTCGCTGTGCGCACAGTATGCGTCAAGCGGCAGATTGTCCAGAACGCATCCGCGAGAAATGCATTCGGCAACGATCGTTCCAACGATCTTATACGCCGAACGGAACGGCATTCCGCGCTTGGTCAGGTAGTCGGCAAGGTCGGTTGCGTTGATAAATCCTTCCTGTGCCGCGCGGTACATATTCTCCGACTTGACACGCATCGTGCGAATCATCGGAGCAAAAATATCAAGACACATCTTGACGGTTTCAATGCCGTCGAAGAGCGCTTCCTTATCCTCTTGCATATCCTTGTTGTACGCAAGCGGAAGTCCTTTCATCATCGTCAGGAGCGTCAAAAGATCTCCATAGACGCGTCCCGTTTTTCCGCGGACAAGCTCTGCCATATCCGAGTTTTTCTTCTGCGGCATAATCGACGAGCCCGTGGTATAAGCGTCGTCAAGCTCGACGTAGCGGAATTCCCAGCTCGACCAAAGAATGATTTCCTCGGAGAAGCGGGAGAGGTGCATCATAATCGTCGAGAACGCCGAGAGGAATTCAATGCAGAAATCTCGGTCGGACACGCCGTCGATGCTGTTGAGGGTAATGCCGTCAAAGCCGAGCTTTTCGGCTTCCATACGACGGTTGGTGGGGTAGGTCGTTCCTGCCAGCGCGCAAGATCCGAGCGGCGAGAAATTCATTCTTGCCGACGCATCGCGCAGACGCGAAATATCACGCAAGAACATCATTGCATACGCCATCAGATGGTGACCGAAGGTAATCGGCTGAGCACGCTGCAAGTGCGTATATCCGGGAACGATCACCGCCTTGTTCTCTTCCGCCTTGTCGGCAATATCCGCCACTAAGGTTTTGAGAAGCGCAATGATCCCCTCTGCCTCGTCGCGAAGATACATACGAACGTCGACCGCGACCTGATCGTTACGGCTTCTTGCCGTATGGAGTCGCTTGCCCGCATCGCCGATACGAGCGGTCAGCTCTGCCTCGACAAACATATGAATATCCTCACAGCGCAGATCAAAATCAAGTGCGCCGCTGTTCAGATCGTCCAGAATCGAGCAAAGTCCGTCGACGATTGCCTTGCAATCCTCTTCCGAAATAATGCCCTGTGCCGAAAGCATTTCGGCGTGCGCGATCGAGCCCTTGATGTCCTGCGCGTACATTTTACAGTCAAAGCGAATCGACGAGTTAAAATCGTCTGCTTTCGCGTCCAAAGCCTTGGCAAATCTGCCTGCCCACATTTTTTCCATCGTTTTCATTTAGCAGGTTTTGCCTGTCACCCATAGGCGGCAGGCAAAACGTGATCCTTTATGTTATTTCTGATTTTTCTTTGCGTTCTTTGCGTTTACCTCAGCCTGAACCTTGAGGGGCAGACCGAAGAGGTTGATAAAGCCGGTTGCATCGGTCTGATCGTAAACGTGATCCTCACCGAAGGTTGCGATCTCCTCGGAGTAGAGCGAGTAGTCACTCCAAGCGCCCGCCTTGATGATGTTACCCTTGTAGAGCTTGAGCTTTACAGTACCGGTAACGTTCTCCTGCGTCTTCTCTACGAATGCAGAGAGTGCCTCACGCAGAGGAGTAAACCACTGACCGTTGTAAACGAGGTCAGCAAAGCAGATCGAAAGCTCTGCCTTCTTGTGTGCGGTGTACTTGTCAAGGCAAAGGGTTTCGAGGTAGTTGTGTGCAAAGTAGAGGATCTCTCCGCCGGGCGTCTCGTAAACGCCGCGACACTTCATACCGACAAGACGGTTCTCGACGATATCGAGAAGTCCGATACCGTTGGCACCGCCAACCTTGTTGAGGTTGAGAATGATATCCTTTGCGCTCATCTTCTCACCGTTGAACGCAACGGGACGTCCCTGCTCGAAGTCGAGCGTGATGTAGGTGGGAGCGTCGGGAGCCATAATGGGAGAAACACCCATCTCAAGGAAGCCTTCCTTCTCATACAGAGGCTCGTTGCCCGTATCCTCGAGGTCAAGTCCCTCGTGGCTGAGGTGCCAGAGGTTCTTATCCTTGGAGTAGTTGGTTTCGCGGTTGATCTTCAGAGGAACGTTGTGCGCTTCTGCGTACTCGATCTCTTCCTCACGCGACTTGATGCTCCACTCACGCCAGGGAGCGATGATCTTCATTTCGGGAGCGAGTGCCTTGATGGTCAGCTCGAAACGAACCTGGTCGTTACCCTTACCCGTACAGCCGTGGCAGATCGCGTCTGCGCCCTCTGCCTTAGCAATCTCAACGATACGCTTTGCAATGACGGGACGAGCAAAAGAGGTACCGAGCAGATACTCCTCGTACTTTGCGCCTGCCATCATCGTGGGAATGACGTAATCGTCTACGAACTCGTCGTTGAGGTCCTCGATGTAGATCTTGGATGCGCCCGTCTTGATTGCCTTTTCCTCAAGCCCCTCAAGCTCGTCGCTCTGTCCGACGTTACCGCTGACAGCGATGACTTCGCAGTTATTATAATTTTCCTTCAGCCACGGAATGATGATCGAGGTATCAAGTCCGCCCGAATACGCAAGTACTACTTTTTTGATGTCTTTCTTTTCCATATTTTCCTCCCGCCACAAGGGCTTTTTAATAATAATTTGTTTCGGATGAATGTTATTCATTGATTTGTGTATATTATACATCCAAATCAATCAATTGTCAATAGCTTGCTTTGACAATATTTTACAGTATATATTAGATAGTTTTGTTCACATTGAACAGTTTTGTTGCTTCTCTTCGTTTTTTATGAGTTTTCAAAATGAATATAATTCATAATTTTATGTATAATATTCATTTTTGGTCAAATTCGAATTCCCGCCGCCACCAAATCGCTCCGAAGCGATGCAACGTCGTAGCTCGGGAACTGCGCGCCGCGCATTCCGACCTTTGCCGCTCCCTCGATGTTTGCGGCAATGTCATCGATAAAGAAGCATTCCTCGGGATCGAGCGAAAACTCCTCGCACATTCTTCGGTAAATGGCGGGATCGGGCTTGAGCATTTTGTAAAATGCCGAAACGAAGAGCCCGTCCATATGCGAGAACACCGATTTTTCACGGTAGTATTTTTCAAAACGCACGCTGGCGTTGGAGAGAACGTAGCAGCCGTAGCCCGCATCCTTCAGCTCGCACACAAGCTCTTCCATTCCCTCGATAGGCGTCATCGTTTCGGGCCACCGAGCAAAAAGCTCCTCAAGGCGCGCATGCCATTCAATCGGAAGCTTTGCTTTCCACCGAGCCATCGCCTCGTCCTCGGTCAGCGTTGCGTCGTCAAGGAGCACCCAATCGCCCGAGCCGTAAATCGTTTCATAAACGAGCGCGTGCTCGGCAGGATCGGGAAAGTAGGGCGAGATCACGTCCTCGGTCGAAAAATGCAGAAGCACTCTTCCCATATCAAACACGATGTTTCTGATCTCTTTTTCCATACCATTCTCCTTTTTCCAACATTCAAGTCACAGCGAAAAATATTATACCATACCCTTCCGAAAAAAGCAAGAACTTTCTTGATTTTATTTTGAAAATATGCTATAATATTTATAATGAAATTTTCTGACAGGAGAGTGCTCTATGCGCATTGTTTTACTTGACACCGCCACGCTTGGCAAGGATATTGATCTTTCCCCCATCACCTCGCTCGGAGAGGCAACCGTTTACGGAAGCACCGCCCCCGAAGAGGTGGCAGACAGACTGCGCGACGCCGAGGTTGCCGTGCTGAATAAAGTAAAATTAAATGAAAGCAATTTATCGGGCGCCGAGCATCTTCGCCTCATTTGCGTAACGGCGACGGGCTACGACAACATTGATATTGAATATTGCAGAACTCGCGGGATTGCCGTATGCAACGTGCCGGGCTACTCGACCGACAGCGTGGCGCAGATTACCTTCGCGATGGCGCTCACACTCTCGTCGCATCTGACCGAATACACGAGCTTTGTCAACGACGGCAGCTATTCTTCGTCGGGCGTTGCCAACCGACTCACACCCGTCTATCACGAGTTTTCCGCAATGACTTGGGGCATTCTCGGCGGAGGTGCGATCGCATCCAGAGTGGCGGAGCTTGCGAGTGCGTTTGGGGCAAAGGTCCTGATTTGCCGCAGACAAAAGGAAGAGCGTTACGAGCAGGTCGATTTCGACGAGCTTTGCCGCCGCTCGGACATTCTTTCGCTTCACGTACCGCTGAACGAGGGAACGAAAGGAATTCTTTCGGCAGAGCGGATTGCCACAATGAAGAAAAATGCCATCGTCATCAACGTGGCGCGCGGCGCAGTTGCCGACGAGGAAGCGCTGGTCAGAGCAATTGAGGAAGAAAAGCTTGGCGGCATCGGCATTGACGTTTACACGAAGGAGCCGTTTGACGGAGCGCATCCCTATACGAGAATTCTCGGACGACCGAACGTGTGCCTGACACCGCACATGGCGTGGGGCTCGTTCGAAGCGCGCACGCGTTGCGTTGAAGTAGTCGCAAAGAATATCGTAGGATTTGAAACGAACGAAAACCGCAGCCGCATTGTTTAATGTTTTTGAGATTCTTAAGAACTTTTTTCAAAAAGTTCTTAAGTGGGGTGCGGGGCAAGCCCCGCAATACTCCTAAAGCGCCCGAAAGGGTGAATGTATCTCGGCAAAGCCGAGGACAGAGGGAAAACCACAAGTGGGGTTTTCCCTTTCTTTTGTTCAAAAAGTCAACGATCCGTTGATATCTAAACAATAAATTGATAATTGTTTTTTTCTCTTATCTATGTTATCATAAAATCACACCGGTGATAATAATTTCAAGGAGAAGCTTTTATGCAACTTAATTTAGGTACTAAAATTCGAGAATTGCGCCACCGTGACGGACGGACGCAAGACACTATGGCAGAAGCACTTGGCGTAACCGCGCAAGCAATTTCCCGCTGGGAAGCAGGTGGCGGATATCCCGACATGGAGATGATCCCTGCTCTTGCAAATTACTTTCATATTTCTATCGATGAACTCTTCGGATATCACGATGACCGAGAAGAAAAAATCAAAACTGTTCTTGAACATGCTACAAAGATCCTTGCGAAACAAGGGCGCACAATGTATCAAGGCAGTTTGTCAGAAGATGTTGAAGAATGTATCAATCTACTTCGTGCCGCTTCGGAAGAGTTTCCAAATGAACCCAAAATTCTTCTGAAGCTCGCCCAAGCACTTTATATGTGGGGGTGGAACAAATACGGAGCCAAGGGACATCTTAATGATGAATCAGGCATTTTAGAAGATGACGTTGATTACAACTCTCAAAACATTTATTGGAAAGAAGCAATGCGTGCTTATGAAAAAGCATTAAAATCGAATCCAAATCCCGAAGATAGTGCTACCGCGATCCGTCAACTCATCGTCCTTTATACCCGAATGGGAGAATATGAAAAAGCGAAGGACCTCGCCAATCATCAAAACGTTATTTTTCTTTCCAAAGAATTACTTTTGCCTTTAGCCACCGTCGGAGAAGAAAAAGCCAGATATCAAAGCGAACGCATTGTTGCTCTTCTATCAAATCTCTTTTTTGCTGTTTCCGAATCGGTTGCTTTGCATCCCAAAATTTCCTCTTCGGAATACGCAAAACAAATTCTTTGCTCTCTGCTCCATTTCTATGAAACGCTTTTCATCGACGGAAGATGCGGAATCATGCATTGGGAAATCAGTCGCATCTATCTGAATTTGATCAATTACGAATTATCAAATGATGACCTTTCCACGGCTCTTGCGTATTTTGACAAAGGCTTTGACCATTTGAAAGAATATGTGTATATTTACAACGACGGAGAATATGAATATTCTGCACCTTTGGTTTCAAATTTACCAAAAATATCCAAGGGAGAGCTCCCGCCCATCGGAGAAGATTTTTGGCAGAAAGAGTTTCAAACGTATCCCAAAAATTTGGTGGATGAGATTCGTAAGAACCCCAAATACGCCGAATGCTTTGAATAATTTTTTGAATGTTTAAATAAAGGGAAAACCCCACTTGTGGTTTTCCCTCTTTTGTTTGCTCGCAAACAAAATTCACCCTTTCGGGCGCTTATGAACGATGGGGACGCGCGCGGGGCGTTGCCCCACACCCCACCAAAGAACTTTTTGAAAAAAGTTCTTTGGAAACTCAAAAACTTTAATTATTTAGCCACGCGTTGGTTTCTTCCTTCACTTCCTTTGACGCGAGCAGCAGGACAATCCCGTTGACAATCGTCATCGCTCCAATGGCAAGATCGGCAAGGCCCCAAACAATCTCTGCCGTCGCACACGCGCCAACGACCACCGATACGGCATACACCCAAAGAAATCCCTTCTCTGCCCACCTCTTTTGGGAAAGAACCCGAATACTTTCCCTTCCGTAATGACCCCAACAAAGAATCGTCGCAAAGCCAAATAAAACAATGGCAACGCGCATAAAAACTTCCGCTCCCCTGCCGAGCACTACCGAATATGCCGACAGCGTCATCGAAAGAAAATCCCCGTCCCTTGCAACAATATCGCCCCAACTTACAATTACCACCAGCGCCGTCAGCGTACAGAGAATATGGGTATCAACAAAGACCTCGACAATGCCCATCATTCCCTGCTTGGCGGCGCTTTTTTCGTTCGAGGTTGCGTGTGCCGTCGGTGCGGTGCCACATCCCGCCTCATTGGAAATCAGCCCTCGCATCGTGCCAAACCGCACACCTCTCGAAAGCAAAAAGCCACCGATCCCCCCCACTCCCGCTTCGGGTGTGAATGCTCCCGCAAAGATCTCGGCAAATGCCGCACCGACACGGTCGGCACGCAAAACGAGCACCGCCACCGAAAGCAAGAGGTATGCGAGCGTCATCAGGGGCACAAGCACGCCCGTGACCCGCATCGCGCCCTCGCTTCCCTTTCGTATCACCAAAAAGCTGAGTACGGCAAGCAGAATTCCAATGATCATCGGAGAAATCCCCGTCACACCGTCCGCCGCTTCTGCCACCGCACTTGACTGAATCATACTGCCCATCGTTACTGCGTTGACGGCGCAAAGCAACGCAAACAATCCGCCAAGCGCAATTCCAAGTCTACGAAGCCCTGACGACGAGCAGAGGTCACGAATATAATAGGGCGCGCCGCCATACGGCATTCCGTCCGCGTCAAAGCGACGGTGGCGCATTGCAAGCACGACCTCGGCATATTTGAGAATCATCGCAAAGGTTGCGCTCACCCACAGCCAAAAGACCGCGCCAAAGCCGCCCATCGCGATTGCCGCCGAAACTCCGACGATATTCCCCACGCCAAGCGTTCCCGCAAGCGCCAGCATCAGCGCGCGAAGCGAGTTGCTCCCCGTTCGTTTTTCCCGCCGAAGCGCCGAGAAAATTTTCCCGATCCTCGACGGCAAAAAGAATCGAAGTCTCGCCCAATAAAATCCCCCTGCCAAGAGCAAAATAAGCGGCACAGAAACGCCGAAGAAATATTGATTCACCCACGCAAGAACCCCCACGAAAATCCCCCTTTTTCGTCTCTTTTTTGGCTTTTTTGCAAGTCACTCAAAAATAAATGTGAATGATTTGTTAATTCTCAAAAAAAGACTTGATTTTTCCAAAAAATAGTGTAAAATATGTATAGGTTTAGCACTCAAAGTTTTAGAGTGCCAAACCCACCAAAAATCGTCTTATGGAATATTTATTATAAGGAGGAACAAAAAATGACACTCAGACCCTTAGCAGACAGAGTCGTCGTCAAGGCGATGGAAGCAGAGGAAAAGACCAAGAGCGGATTGATTCTTGCAGCTGCATCGCAGGAAAAGCCCCAGATCGCAGAGGTTGTTGCCGTAGGTCCCGGCGGACTCGTTGACGGCAAGGAAGTCGTTATGACCGTAAAGGTTGGCGACAAGGTAATCACCTCGAAGTATTCGGGCACCGAAGTCAAGGCTGACGGCGTAGAATACAACATCGTTCGCCAGAGCGATATTCTCGCAATCGTAGAATAATCTACATTTTTTGAAATTCAAACAGGTTCAGAAAGGAACACACAATCATGGCAAAGGAAATTCTCTACGGAATTGAAGCACGCAACGCGCTCTGCCGCGGCGTGGATAAGCTTGCAAACACGGTAAAGATCACGCTTGGTCCTAAGGGCAGAAACGTCGTTCTCGGTAAGAAGTTCGGCTCTCCCCTGATCACCAACGACGGTGTTACCATTGCAAAGGAAATCGAGCTCGAGTGCGAAGCTGAAAACATGGGCGCACAGCTCGTCAAAGAGGTTGCTACCAAGACCAACGACGCAGCCGGTGACGGTACGACCACCGCTACCCTTCTCGCTCAGGCATTCGTTCGCGAGGGTATGAAGAACGTTACCGCAGGTGCAAACCCGATGGTCGTTCGCAAGGGTATCAAGAAGGCAGTTGACCGCGCAGTTGAAACGCTCGTTGCCAACTCCAAGAAGGTCAACGGAACCGACGATATCGCAAGAGTCGGAACCATCTCCGCAGGTGACGAGGTCATCGGTCAGCTCATCGCAGACGCAATGGAAAAGGTTACCGCTGACGGTGTTATCACGGTAGAAGAGTCCAAGTCGGCTGACACCTACTCCGAGGTAGTTGAGGGTATGCAGTTCGATCGCGGATACCTCTCTCCCTACATGGCAACCGATATGGATAAGA
>JAGBSP010000037.1 GCA_017631855.1 Clostridia bacterium
AGCGGCGGTATCTTAATAATGATCCCGTTATATACCTTCGCAATCGTTCTTATCGCCTTATTTTTGGAGCAGAATCCGGCGCACGTCAGAATACCGATCAAGGATGCCGTTACAAAGCATACAATTGTCAGAAAAAACGTAATACCGAGTCCCGCTAATATCTTTATAGCCATTAGTGTCTCCTTAATCTAACTTCAATGCGGTTTCAAGTGCCAATGTAATCATCTCACCAAAGGAGTTCTGTCTTTCTTCCGATGTCGTTTCCTCACCTGTAATGATATGATTGGAAACGGTGCAGATAACGAGAGCGTTTTTGCCAAGTCTTGCGGCGTTCATATAGAGAGCAGCGCCCTCCATTTCGATTGCCATAATGCCCATCTTTGCCCAACGCTCGTTTGCCGTTTCATCATCACCGTAGAAGATATCGGAGGAAAGGAGGTTGCCTACGTGATAGGTAACGCCCATTTCCTTGGCACACTCTACACACTTGCTCATTGCTTCATAGCTGCAAAGCGGGGCAAGCGTACCGGGAAGATTGTAGTTCGCCGCAAAATTTGAGTCGGTGGAGCATCCCATACCGATTACAACGTCACGAACGTGAATATCGTCCTTGAGAGCCCCCGCAGAACCGATGCGGATAATGTTGTTTACTCCAAAGAATTTGAAAAGCTCATAGGAATAAATGCCCATTGACGGCATTCCCATTCCACTTGCCATAACGGAAACACGCTTACCCTTATAGGTTCCCGTGTAGCCCTGAACGCCTCTGACGTTGTTCACCAGCACAGCGTTTTCAAGATATTTTTCCGCGATCAGCTTTGCGCGGAGAGGATCGCCCGGCATAAGCACCGTGGAAGCGAAATCCTCGGATTTTGCGTTAATATGTGCAGTTGCCATTTTTATACCTCTACTTCCTTATTGTTCAAAATCAGTTTTATTCTCTTACAGTCGATATAAAAATCGCTGCGTTTTCGGATAACAGAAAGACAATATTCAAGGGTTTCCTTGACAGTGCGGATCGCCTCCATAACACCATCGGCAATATCTGCTTTATCGGTGTCGGCAATCACCACAATACTGTCCTCACGAAAACTTACTGTATGGATCGCATCGTGCTTGGAAAACTCGAAAACGTCCTTCTCACTCATACCTTCCATTGCTTCGGCATCATACAACAAGTCGGGGTTTCTGTCAGATGCTATGTCAAGCTCGTCGCAAAGTCGGATAAGCGCCGCAAGCAAGGCAAGGTTCGCACACTGTCCGTTGCCAAGACCATAATCTGTGGGATAAAGGTTTTCATCCATCAAATCGGTCTTTCTGTGTCCGCGCCCTACCTCTGCGATAGCATTCGCATACTGTTCGCTTGGTATCTCAAGGAGCTCCCAATACTTTTTTACAAACTGCGATGAGAAATCGTTGTGAAATTTACGTATCAGATTGGGCTTTGATATTTCCGGATGATCGTTTACATATCCTCTGAGTCCAGATGCATCAATAAACGCGTCGATATCCTTATCCGAAACACCCATTCCAATGTCGTGTAAAGCACAAGCCATAAGATAAATGTATATCTCACTTGCATTTAATTTTCTGACGTTTTCGCGAAGCAGTTGGTTAGATATGTTGGTTACACTCAAAGTATGTAGGAGTGTATGGTCGGTAAACGTTGGGAATACGGCGAGAAACTTTTTCAGCATTTGCTCAAAAAGTGACATACAGCAGGTATGCCGATATGCAAACTCGCTATTCAATTCCTTCAACCTATGCTCAAGCAAGAAATCGTAATTCGGCATACAAAGTCCTCCGAGAGCAATTATTCTATTGTCAGAATATCAATGAATCCCGTTACTTCAAAGATCTCATTGATGGTTTCGTTTACATTTTTGATAATCATTTCGCCCTGCTTGTTCATTACCTTCTGAGCCGCAAGAAGAACACGAAGTCCTGCGGAAGAAAGATACTCAAGAGAGGCAAAGTCAAGAACGAGCTTTTCAACTCCGCCGATGCTCTGCTTAAATTCTGCTTCAAGCTGGGGTGCGGTGGTCGTGTCAAGTCTTCCGGTAATGGTAACGGTAAGTTCAGTTCCGTTGAGATTCTTTTCAATGGTCATTGTAGTGTACCTCTTTCTTTAGATTTATTTTTTAATTATTTTTATGTAGGGTTTCTTTATCGAGCATATCAAGCGAGTCTGCCACGTCAATCATGGTAAGCTGCCAGCTTGAAATGTTGCACGCGGTTGCGGGGAAATCCAGGATCGCGCTCACCGCAATGGCGATGCCCATTACCTCCATGGGGATCCCAAGCTGCGTAAATGCAATGGTAAAGCCCATCAATGCGCCACCGGGCACGGGAGGAACGGCAAAAGACAGCAAAATATTTGTAATCAAGCCGATAACGATCCACGGCACCGTAATGGGAACACCGCAGGATTCCGCAAAGCAAGCCTCCATGCCAAACAGCCAGATCGTAAATCCGGGCATAAACAGCACCTGTCCGATGGGAATACCAAACTCCAAAAGTTTCTTATCAATACCAAGCTTTTGGTTGGCATCCCGTGTGTTTGTGGAAAATGCCGCAGCGGAGGAAGCAGTGGTAAGCGCAATGAAAAGTGTCGGCCAGGCTTTCTTCATCAGCAAAGCAGGCGATACCTTTTTCATTAGGGAGATTCGCAGAAGGTTGAGTACATAGTAAACCACGATCAACAGCACGATGACCAGGATCATCTTCCAAGAACCGAGGATCGCGTTAAGGTTGCCGCTCGAAATCATTCCCGTAAAGAGCACGAAGATCAAGATGGGCAACATGGAGGACAGTCCCGACATCATGGTTTGTACGATGGAGCTGAGCTGTTCGACGAGTTTGAACACACCGTTCACTCTTGAGGAAAGCACAAGCATCGCAAGTCCGACAAGGATGGAAATGAAAATCAGCTGCAAAGCATTTCCCGTTATAAAGGGCTCAAACAGATTCGACGGAATGATGTCATAGATCAAATCGAGGATCTGCGAGAAGCTCGATGCTCCGACACTCCCCATTTCAACGCGGAAAAACAGACTGCCCATTGCGGTCATCAATATTCCGATCACCGTCATATACAGAAGAATCACCTTGATCGTCTTGCTTCCGATCTTGCCCAGGGTTTCCATATTGCCCATGGAGCAGATACTGCCGAGAACCGACAGGAAGATCAGCGGTCCCGATACGGCCGAGATCAATCCCACAAACGCATTCGTTACGGGGGTCAACACGTAATCGTTTGCGCCTGCTCGGATTCCGTCGGGCAAGAGATTCAGGATCATACCGAAGATCACCGCAAGTCCGATCGCGCCGACCATTTTGACCGTGCCCGAAAGCGGCTTTTTCTTCGGGATAAATACGATGTAGTTTTTTCCGTTCTTGTAGTTCCAGGTGGGAGCAAGACCGATCCCCGCCAGCAGGCCTTGTATCACGTCCCCCTCTTCGCTGTTTTTAACAAGAGCATTATAGGATTCTCCTTCGACGACGATCTCTATCTTGATGGAGGACAAGCGTTTGATAAGTCTGACCCCGAAGGTCGCTTCCTCTCCGAGCTTGGATTGGTATTCCAACAATACCTCCTCAAATGTGAGCTTTGTTCGGAGCGCCTCGCGCCTTTCGACTCCGACTTTGGCAAGAAACTCACCGACTTCCTCACAGGCAAGGTCAATATTGCTGTTTGAGAAATTATATTGTTCCAATTTATCACCTCAAATTTCTTTACGAAGTGTTTCCTTATCAAGTCTGCCCAGCGAATCCGCCACATCGATCATCGTAAGCTGCCATCCCATCACGTTCATTGCGGTAAGGGGGAAATCGGTAATGGCATTTAATGCGATTGCAATACCCATAGCTTCCATTGGGATACCAAGCTGCGTAAAAACTACGGTAAAGCCCATGATCGCGCCACCCGCAACGGGCGGTACGGCAAAGGAAATGAGCCATACGGTTATGTACGCCAGAATCAACCACACAGGTGTTATGGCGATCCTGTAGTTTTCAGCGAACGTCAGCACGATGGGAATAAACATTGCAAATTCACTCATCTTGAATAAAACCTGACCGAGAGGAATGCCGAAGTCCACAAGGTTTTTATCGATACCCAGCTTTTTGTTTGCATCCTTCACGTTGGTTGAAAATGCCGCGGCGGAGGACGCCGTTGTCAGCGCAATCAGGAAGGTAGGCAATGCCTTTTTTGTGAGCAGGATCGGTGAGATCTTCTTTCGAAGTGAGATCCACAAAACCATTCCCACAAGATACACGCTGAAATCAGATCAATTCATAGTGACTGGGCATATCAGTACCATTTTGGCGATAACCTCCTTGCCGGCGACCGCAACTGACACATTCAACTGTCATCCATTTTCCGTCCATAACGGGCTGAAATTCATATATTACCTTCCATTCATTTGTGCCGCACGTTTTACAATTGCCGTATGTGCAACGTACATGAGATCCCTCGGGAAACAGCTGTTTGTTTAGCGGATCGTCACAGCCACCGCCTGCTACTGTATCAAGCTCGTCGTCATCAAGCTCTCCCGACTTGGGGTTCATCTGTTCAAATAAAGTCTTTGCCTCATATGCGGTCATTTCAACATTATTTTCTTTTGCAATAATAAGAAGTTCCTCGGCATTCTTTGCGGCTTTTGCCTTTTCGATCATTTCAGCAGTAAAGTTTTTCATAGTAATTTCACCTTTCATAAATTCTTTTTGTTTTTGAAGTTAGAATTTTCTTAAAAAATCAGTGTAAAATTGGAAATATAAAATGGAAGTTGTTTTAATTCCTCATTTTTATTTTGCATTTTGCATTTATTTGAGCTTTTTTTCATCGCTCAAATATTCTCTCCCCCGTTACTTAATTTTTACGGTCACGAGGTTGGTAAATCCGTCTTCGCTGATTTCCGTATATTCAATACTCTGCGACGCGTTCTCGGCAAGCTTCAAGGACAGCATATTATCCGATTCCCTCACGTCAAAACGCT
>JAGBSP010000038.1 GCA_017631855.1 Clostridia bacterium
GAGTTTACGAGAACTACCTCGTAGCCCTCCTCCTTAAGTGCCAGACACGCCTGCGTGCCTGCATAGTCAAACTCCGCTGCCTGTCCAATCACGATAGGTCCCGATCCGATGATCAGAATTTTTTTCAAGTCGGTTCTCTTTGCCATAATTTTATATCCTCCAAAAGTAATAATTTACAAGTTTTATTCTGCTTGCCAAACGGTCTTTCCGTCGAGCACAGTAAGCACGCATTTTCCGTAGAGCTCTTCACCCGCAAAGGGAGTCGCCTTTCCCATCGAGAGAAAGTCGTCGGGATTGACGGTGAATTTCTCGTCGAGCTTCCACACCGAGAAATCGTTGCCGAGCGGAATTCCGAAGCGACGTCTTGGTGCTAAGACCATCTTTTCCATCAGATCGTCCAGCGTCATCACACCCGTCCGAACAAGCTTCGTATAGAGCACCGCAAACGCGGTTTCAAGTCCGACAATTCCGAAGGGAGATCCCGAAAGACCTCTTGCCTTCTCCTCTGCCGAGTGCGGCGCGTGGTCGGTCGCGATCATATCGATCGTACCGTCAAGCAGTCCCGAGAGAAGCGCCTCTCTGTCCTCGCTTGCGCGAAGCGGTGGGTTCATCTTAAAGCGTCCCTCCTCGCGAAGGTCGCCGTCGTCCATCACAAGATAGTGCGGTGCGGTTTCGCAAGTAACGTCCACGCCTCTTGCCTTTGCCTCGCGGATCAGCGCAACGCTCTCCTTTGTGGAGATGTGGCAGACGTGATACGCGCATCCGATCTCCTCGCAAAGCTTCAAGTCACGCGCAATCTGCGCGTATTCGCTCTCGGAGCAGATACCCTTGTGACCGTGCGCTTTTGCGTATTCGCCGTCGTGAATATATCCACCGAAGAGCAGGTCGTTGACCTCGCAATGTGCCGCGATGATCTTTCCCTCTTTCTTTGCCTCGACCATCGCCGCGCGCATCATTTCCTCATTCTGCACGCCGCGTCCGTCGTCCGAAAACGCGATCGCGTCGGAAGCAAGCGCCCCAAAATCGACAAGATCGAGTCCCGCCTCCATTTTGGTAATCGATGCGTACGGATAGACGCGAATGACCGCGTCGCGCTCGATCAGATCGAGCTGCTCGCGAAGATGCTCGGGACTATCGGGCACCGGATTGAGATTCGGCATCGTGCATACCGCCGTATAACCGCCGTGCGCGGCGGCAAGACTTCCCGTCCTTATCGTTTCTTTATAAGAAAAGCCCGGCTCACGAAAATGCACGTGCACGTCGCAAAAGCCGGGAAGAACCGTATATTCGGGAGAATGGAAAGAAGAAGGCAGAGCTGCCTTCGCACGATCGAGAGAAAACGCGAATTCGACGGGAGTACCCGCCGCGATATTCGTCATCATTTCACCCTGTTTTTTCATCGTAAATTCCCCTTGTTTTTATTCTTGTGCGTCACAAATATAGACGCCGTTCTCGCCGTCGATGTCTCGCACGGCAACCGCAATAAATTCGTTTTTTGAGGTCGGCACGTTCTTGCCCACGTAGTCGGGACGGAACGGAAGCTCTCTGTGACCTCGGTCAATGAGCACCGCCAACTGTACCGCCTTCGGGCGGTCGTAAGCAAATACGGCTTCGAGCGCCGCCCGCGCCGTTCTGCCGGTATAAAGCACGTCATCAACGATAATCACCGTTTTCTCGCGGATATCGCACGGAATGTGGCACGCGCCCGCCGTGCTCTGCTTGTCCGCCTCGGTCAGATCGTCGCGGTGAAGCGTAATATCCAGATGTCCGAGCGGAACGTCCACGCCCTCGAAGCGTCGGATATTCTCGGCAAGGATCGCCGCAAGCGGAATTCCGCGTCGCTTGACACCAAGCAAGCAGATTTCCTCCGCGCCCTTGTTCCGTTCAATGATCTCGTGCGTGATGCGTGCAAGCGCACGCGTGAGCGCCGCCTCGTCCATCACCATCGCTTTTCGTTTCGGGTTCAAAAATTTCACCGTCCTTTTTGCGTGTTTGGCTACAAAAAAAGTCCTGCCATTCGGCAAGACCGTTCCGCAAAAATCCAATACGGGCGCGCCGTATTCCTCTGCTATGCTCCAAAAACCGATCTTACCGATATCTCTGTATCGCTTTAAAGATGTCTTTATTTTTTAACCTTATTTATTATAGCACAACTACTATATATTGTCAAGGGGAAAATAAAAAAAAGTCAGGGGCGTGTTACTTTTTCTTTTGGGAAGAAGCAAGAACCAAAAGGCAACGGCGCCGCTGCGATTTCTCACAGCGATGCCGTTGCCTGTCATTGAATGCTCATGAATTTCCCTGGGTGTAATTAAAGTGAATCGTTGCCGTCGCGGGGAGATAGTTCCGTCCGCTGACCAAGCTCCACTTTTGTTGTGTGTCGGCATAATAAACATCGGTCAAGCTCGTACAATTACGAAACGAGTTATTCGAAATACTGAACTTCGTGCTAAGAATCACTATGCTCTTCAAATTCGTACAGCCGTTGAATGCACTAGTATCGATTTTTTTGACGAATTCGGAAAACGTAACGCGCTCCAAACCGGTCCAGCCGAAGAACGTCCAACGCTCAATTTCGCTAATACCATTGGGAGTCGTAAGCTCGGTCAAAAGCTCTCCGTTCAGATAGAAATTTTCGGCATAACACAACGGATTGGCATCCGAACTGTCAAGCTTGATTTTGCACCACGCCTTAAGGTCGCTGATATAGACGTTCTTCAAGGCAGTGCAGTCATTGAAGGCCTCGCTGTAAATATGCTCCACGGTCTTGGGAATCGTAATGCTCTCCAAGCCGATACAACCATTGAAAGAATTTCCGCCAATGCTCGTTACCCCCTCAGGAATCACGATTTGGTTCAATCCGGTGCAACCATTGAAAAGATACGACGAAATATCGGTTACTCCCTGAGGAATCACAAAGCTTTCCAATCCGGTACAACCACTGAAAGCACCTGAACCCATGCTGGTTACTCCCTGAGGAAGCTCAAAGGACTTCACACCAATACAACCTTTGAACGCTCCTGCACCAATGCTTGTGAGCTCCTGCGGAAAGAACACGGACGTCAAGGAGGTACATCCGCTGAAAGAGTTGGCTAAAACATGAGTGGTCCCATCCGGAATTCTAAGCTCGGTCAAAAGCTCTCCGTTCAGATAGAGATGATTTGCATAGCTCAGCGGATTTGCGTTAGGGTTGGAAAAGCGAATTGCGAGCCACGCTGAAAGATCGCTGATATAGATACCGGTCAAGCCGTCGCAGTCAGCAAACGCATCCGTGTCGCTCACGGTGAGCCCAACGGGAATTACAACACTTGTTAAGCTACTGCAGCCATAGAACGCGCTGGGACCAATACTTGTCACACGTTCAGGAATCGTGATCTCCGAAAGCTCGCTACAAGCATAAAACAGCTGTTTCTCAATCACCGTCAATTCCGCAGGAAGAGTAACGCTCCTCAGCTTGCTGCATAAGCTAAACGCAGCTTCGCCAATCTCCGTAACAGTGGCGGGAACCTCAAGTATCTCCAAGCTACTGCAAGAATGGAACGCATAGCTCTTAATTGTCTTCAAACGTTCGGGCATTGTAACACTCTTCAAGCTCGTACACCCACGGAAAACGTGCTCATCAATCACCGTCACCCCGGCAGGAATCACAATTCCCGTCAGACTTTTACAGTCCCAAAAAACATTCTTTCCAATCTCGGTCAAGCCCTCAGGTAATGTCACGCTCGTCAAACTCGTACACTCCATGAAGGTACTGCCGTAAATGACCGTGATGCCGCTTGGAATCACAATCTCCGCCAACTGATAACAACGGCTGAAGGCGGCACCGCCAAGACTCGTCAAGCTGTCGGGAAGCACGACGTGCTCCAAGCTTTTGCATCCGCTGAATGCCTGATCTTCAATCCGCTGTACCGTATTGGGAAGAGTAAGGCTTTTCAGATTTTTAACGTCTTTCATCGCGATCTGACCAATCACCTGTGTACCCTCATACACCGTAAACGACATATCTGCCTTATTTCTAGGATACAGGATCAGACGCGTTCCATCCTTGGTATACCATACGCCGTCAACCGAACGGTGGTTGGCATTATTCTCACCAAAGGTGATGTGAGTCAGCTCGTCACAATTGGAAAGCGCAGAAATATGGACTGTCACCACGCTGTCGGGAATGGTGATCCCCGTCATCTTGCTTTGCATGAAAGCAGATTTGGCAATCGTCAGCGTTCCGTCCTTCACCGTATAATCCCCCGAAGGATTTCCCGAAATCAAATGCTTTCCAATGTAAAGAACGCCATCTTCCCAGTTGCTTTGATTGTTATAATATCCTGTTCTATAAAAAGCATCATATCCAATATTTCTGATCGTATCGGGAAGCAAGAACTCCTTGATTGAGCTATTCGTGTAAAATGCCATATCAGGGATCAATCTTGTGCCGTCCTTGACAATACACGTGCCTTTCAAATCACTCCGTGCCGCAACCAAGCAATCTCCGATATACAGAAGTCCGTTTTCCCAATTACTCTGATTGGAATAATATGCCGTACTCTTAAACGCATCTTCCCCGATCGACGTCACCGTATCGGGAATCACAAACTCTACAACCTTAAATTTATTTGAGAAGGCTCTTGCCTGAATGGCAACAACAATATCCCCCGCAGGAGAGACCGAAGGAATTACGACCACAGTGTCGGTGCAGTTATCACTCATTCCCGTGACCATACAGGTACCGTCTCCATTTGAGTAATACATCAGCCCGTCCGTAGGAATTTCCTGAATATCGCCGCAATTTGTGCAAAGCTTATTTTCATAGTTATGTCCCGTAGCGGGAATACCCTCACTCTCGGTTTCCGAGCAGTGGGGACAGCTTCTCTGTCGCAATCCATCTTCCTCGCACGAGGCTTCCTTGACGACTGTCCAATCGCCAAACCCGTGCTCCGTCTCGCTGTCAGACGAATCTTTGTCGTTTGGCTTTTTCAGTTCGTCGAGCGACTCTTCGGTGCTTTCGGTCAGTTCTCCGTCAAGCGTATTCTCTTCCTGACACGCGGCAAGCATACCCACGAGCATTGCAAGGCAAAGCATCAGAGAAAGCACTTTCATCAATAATTTCATTGTTTCACCCCCATGGACTTTGTTTTTTATTATTATATCACAGACTTTTCTCAAAGTCAACCATTTTGAGGTAATCTTTTTAACTCAAAAGGGATAAAATGTATTATAAGAAGATAAAAAAGGAGGACTCGTTTTGAACGTAGGAGAAGCAGTTCGTTTGCGAATCATTGATTTGTGTGAAGAACGGCAAATCACCATCAACAAGCTTGCCATGCTTTGCGGCATTACGCAATCGACCATAAGCAACATTATCAGCGGTCGAAATAACAGCACTACCATTGCCACCATCAAAAAAATCTGCGACGGATTAGATCTCTCTCTCGTAGATTTTTTCAGCTCCGACCTCTTCAAAAATTTAGAACAAGAAATCCAATAAGTAAAAAGACCGTTCCCGAAGGAACGGTCTTTTGTTCGATTTAGTCGGTTACGTAAGGCAGAAGTGCGACCTGTCTTGCACGCTTGATCGCGGTGTTCAGTTCGCGCTGGTGCTTTGCGCAGGTGCCAGAAATTCTTCTGGGCAGGATCTTACCGCGCTCGCTGATGAACTTTCTCAGCTTTGCGGAATCCTTGTAGTCGATGAAATCAACCTTATCTGCACAGAAAATGCAGACCTTCTTTCTTCTGCGTACAACGGGACGCTGAGGGCGTGCCGCGGTGTTTTCAGCTCTATCCATGTTCTTATCCTCCTAAAAAATTATGGTGCGACGCGATTGTCAGAACGGCAGATCGTCGTCGGTGTTGAGCTCCTCAAAGTTGGGCGCCTTTGCCGCATTCGAGGAGAACGAGGGGGTCTGTGCATAAGCATCGGGAACGTAAGATCCGCCCTGCGGTGCGCCGCTCTCTGCGCGAGAGTCAACGAACATCGCGTCGTCAACGACGACCTCGGTTGCGTATCTCTTCTGTCCCTGTGCATCCTGCCAAGCTCTGGTCTGGATGCTACCCGTCAGGCAGATCGCGGAGCCCTTACGGAAGAACTTCGTGATAAACTCTGCCGTCTGTCGCCATGCAACGACGTTGATAAAATCGGTTTGCTGTTCGGCGTTCTCGCCGCCTCTCGCAGAGAATCTTCGATTGATCGCAATGCTGAAGTTCGTGACAGAAACGCCCGACGTCGTTTGCTTGAGCTCGGGGTCACTCGTCAGTCTTCCTGCCAGCACGACCTTGTTCAAATTCAGATTCGACATTCGGAACCTCCAAAGAAGAGAAATTACTCTGCGTCAGCAGGAGCAGCTTCTTCTACGGCAGCCTCAACAACGGGCTCAGCAACAGCTTCAGCAGCAGCCTTTGCAGCCTTTTCTGCCTTCTTCTCAGCAGCGTCGTACTCGAGTCTGATAATCATCGAACGCATGATCGTTTCATCAATGTTGAACACACGCTCAAGTTCTGCGGGGAATGCAGGCTCGGTCTTGAAGGTAGCTACTACGTAGTAACCCTCGGGCATATCGTTGATCGGATATGCAAGACGGCGCTTGCCCCACTTTGCCACGTCAACAACCTCGGCATTTGCCTCGATCATCGACAGGAACTTGTTCACGGTTGCGTCACAGGCTTCATCACCCTTCGTAACGTCAACGATGAACAGGCACTCGTAAGAATTGATAACCTTTTCCATGTTTTACACCTCCCTATGGACTGAAGACCGCACGCATCGAATAAAATTTACGTGCAGTAAGGAGACGGGCGATGATTGAATTTTGCCCGTACCGAATTGGTATTATACCATAGTTTTCAGGGCTTGTCAATAGGTTTTCCAAAAAAATATTTGTTTGATTTTTTCCTTAAATATATAATAGCATTTCCCCAAAAAATTTTCTATTGCAATTTTTTCCTATATGCGCTATAATAAAAGCAACAAAAACAATAGGTGGTTTTTTTATGAATATTCTAATCACAGGCGGAAGCCGTGGGATCGGACGTGCTTGCGTAGAGCGCTTTGCACGCGACGGTCACCGTGTTGCCTTCCTTTATAAATCCAACACCGAAGCGGCAAACGAGCTTGCAAAAAGGACGGGCGCTGTCGCCATTCAAGCCGACATTTCGGACGTCGCCGACGTACGCGCCGCCGTTTGCCAAGCAAATAATACTCTTAGGGACGTCGACGTCCTCGTCAACAACGCGGGCATTGCCGAATTCAAGCTCTTCACTGACATTTCGGACGGAGATTGGGAGAAAATGCTCTCCACCAACCTTTCGGGTGCATTTTTCGTGACGCGTGAGGTCGCAAAAACGATGATCGCCAACCATCGCGGCCGCATTATCAATGTCGGCTCGATGTGGGGCAAGGTAGGCGCCTCCTGCGAGGTACATTATTCTGCCGCAAAGGCGGGACTTCGCGGAATGACGATGGCTCTCGCCAAGGAGCTTGGCCCATCGGGAATCACGGTCAACTGCGTCGAGCCGGGTGTAATCGACACTGAAATGAACGCGATACTCGACGAAGACGCGCGCGCCGCACTCTGCGACGAAACGCCGCTCTGCCGACTTGGAACAGCAGAGGAGGTTGCCGCGCTCATTGCCTTTCTTGCGTCGGACGAGGCGGGCTTTATCACGGGTCAGTGCATCGGCATCGACGGTGGCTTTGCAATATGAGCAAAATTCTTCCAAAGGACTATTTTTTACGTCCTGCGACCGAGCTTGCACCCGATCTTCTCGGAAAGTTTTTGTGTCGAAAAATAGAAAACGAAATCATCAAAGTTCGCATTCTTGAAACCGAGTGTTATTTTGGAGAAGAAGACACTGCTTGCCACGCGCACAAAGGAAGAACCGAGCGAACCGATATTATGTATCTGGCTGGTGGAAAGGCTTATGTTTATCTCTGCTACGGAATCCATTCTCTGTTGAATATTACAACAGGAAAAGAGGGACATCCCGAAGCCGTGCTGATCCGCGGCGTCGAAGGATCCATCGGTCCGGGGCGCCTGACCAAGCGGCTTTCGATCGACCGCACGCTCAACCGAATGCCACTCATCCCCGAAAGCGGACTTTGGCTCGAGGACGATGGCGCACGCCCCGAATTTATCACCGCACCTCGCGTCGGCATTGATTACGCCAAGGAAGAAGATCGCAACCGTTTGTGGCGATTTATTGTAAAATAAAATTAAATTTTCAAGACGAACGGACTTTTTCGTTCGTCTTTTTGTGTTGAAATATAATATACAAAAAGCATAGAGAATACTCGCCAAAAAAATCCCCGTATTATCTCTTGTTTATCCCTTGACTTTTCTCTTTTTTTCGTGTATAATAATATGTTGTTTATAAATTTATTCTATTTTAGTTATATTTTTATTTTATAGGAGCAAGCTATGATCCAACTGACTTCCCACGGCGTATATCTCGTGGACGGCAAGCCCGTCGCAAATGCGCCGATCTCCCCCGAAGAGGCAAGAAAAAATACCATTGCCGCTTCGATCCTCCGTGCCCACAACGTCGGCTCGGACGAAAAGGCGCTCAACATTCGCTTTGACGCGCTCGTATCCCACGATATTACCTACGTCGGCATTATCCAGACGGCGCGTGCCAGCGGCCTCAAGGAATTCCCCATTCCCTATGCAATGACCAACTGCCACAACTCACTCTGTGCCGTCGGCGGTACCATCAACGAGGACGACCACGTTTTTGGTCTGTCTGCGGCAAAGAAATACGGCGGCATTTACGTTCCCGCAAACCAGAGTGTCATTCACTCCTACGCACGCGAGGAGCTCGCAGGATGCGGAAAAATGATTCTCGGCTCCGACTCGCACACGCGCTACGGCGCACTCGGCACGATGGGTGTCGGCGAGGGCGGTCCTGAGCTTGTAAAGCAGCTGCTCAAGAATACTTATGACATCAACGCCCCCGAGGTCGTGCTCGTATATCTGACGGGCGAGCCTCGCCGCGGTATCGGTCCGCACGACGTTGCCATCGCGCTCGTCGGTGCAACCTTCGCTTCGGGCTTTGTCAAGAACAAGGTGCTCGAATTCGTCGGTCCCGGTGTCAAGCACCTGCCGATCGACTTCCGTAACGGCATTGACGTTATGACCACCGAAACGACCTGTCTCTCCTCGATTTGGGAAACCGACGAGGTTGTTAAGAAGCACTACGAGGCGCACGGACGCCCCGAGGAATACCGTGAGCTGAAGCCCGAGGGCATCGCTTACTACGATGCAATGATCGAAATCGATCTCTCCAAGATGGAATCGATGATCGCGCTTCCCTTCCACCCCTCGAACGCCTACACTATTCACGAGTTCGTCAAGAACGCTGACGAAATTCTTGCCTCGGTCGAAGCTGAAGCAAAGAAGAAATTCGGCAAGTGCAACCTCGACCTTCGTTCGAAGGTCAAGGACGGCAAGGTTCTTGCCGATCAGGGTATCATCGCAGGCTGTGCGGGCGGTATGTTCGACAGCATCGATGAAGCGTCCGCAATCCTCAAGGATCAGAGCACGGGCAACGGCTATTTCTCGCTGTCTGTTTACCCGACGAGCGTTCCCGTATCTCTTGAGCTCACGAAGCTGGGTGTCACCGCCGACCTGCTTTCGGCAGGCGCGGTCATCAAGCCCTCCTTCTGCGGTCCTTGCTTCGGCGCAGGTGACGTTCCCGCCAACAACGGACTTTCGCTCCGCCACACCACGAGAAACTTCCCGAACCGCGAAGGCTCCAAGCCCGGTGAAGGTCAGCTCTCCGGCGTTGCTTTGATGGACGCACGCAGCATTGCCGCAACGGCAAGAAACGGCGGTGTAATTACGGCGGCAACCGATATTGATTACGACTACACGCCTCACGAATATCACTTTGACAAATCGGTCTACGCAAAGCGCGTTTACTACGGCTACGGCAAGGCAGATCCCGACGCCGAGCTGATCTTTGGACCGAATATTACCGATTGGCCCACGCAGTACGAGCTCTCGGACAACCTGCTCGTCAAGCTCGCGGCAGTCATTCGCGATCCCGTGACCACCACCGACGAGCTGATTCCTTCGGGTGAAACCTCGTCCTACCGCTCGAACCCCCTGCGCCTTTCCGAGTTTGCGCTCTCCCGCCGCGTTCCCGAGTACGTCGGACGCTCCAAGGAGATTGCCGCAACCGAAGCCGCAAGAAGAGCAGGCGGCGACGTTTCGGAGCTCCGTTCGGTTCTCGCAAAGCTTGGCAACGCAGACGAGCTTCTGTCGAACACGCAGTTCGGCTCTTGCGTCTTTGCCAACAAGCCCGGCGACGGCTCGGCACGTGAGCAGGCAGCTTCCTGTCAGAAGGTACTTGGCGGCTTTGCCAACATCTGCTATGAGTTTGCAACCAAGCGTTACCGCTCCAACTGCATCAACTGGGGAATTCTTCCCTTCACGCTCCCCGAAGGCGCGCCCTTCGAGTACGAGGTCGGTGACTACGTCTTCGTCGAGGGAATCCGTGCCAAGATCGCCGCAGGCGTTGAGGAATTTGACGCCAAGGTCGTCAAGACCGACGGCAGCGTTGAGAGCATCACGCTCTTCGTCAAGGGTCTGACCGACGACGAAAAAGAGATTATTCTCGACGGATGCTTGATGAACTACTACAAAGCACACAGCAACAATTAAACCGTTTTTAAATTTTTCAAACTGTTCGGAGGTATTGAACTATGGAAAAGATCAAAATGACAACCCCCCTCGTCGAGATGGACGGCGACGAAATGACAAGAATTCTTTGGCAGATGATCAAGGACGAGCTGTTGCTCCCCTTTATCGATCTGAAGACCGAATATTACGACCTCGGACTCGTTGAGCGCGAGAACACCAAGGATCAGGTCACAATCGACAGTGCCAACGCAACGCTGAAGTACGGCGTTGCCGTCAAGTGCGCAACCATCACCCCCAACAAGCAGAGAGTTGAAGAATACAACCTGACCGAGATGTGGAAGAGCCCGAACGGCACCATCCGCGCCATCCTCGACGGTACGGTATTCCGCGCTCCCATTCTGATTGATTCGATCAAGCCTGCGGTTCGCAATTGGAAGAAGCCGATTACCATCGCGCGTCACGCATATGGCGACGTTTACAAGGCAACCGAGCACCGCGTAGAGGGTCCCGGCAAGGCTGAGCTTCTCTTCACCGCCGCTGACGGTACCGAGTTCCGCGAAACCATCTACGACTTCGAGTGCGGCGGCGTTCTTCAGGGTCAGTACAATAAGGATTCCTCGATCGAGTCCTTCGCACACTCCTGCTTCCAGTACGCGCTTGACACCAAGCAGGACCTTTGGTTTGCTACCAAGGATACCATCTCCAAGAAATACGACCAGACCTTCAAGCTGACCTTCCAGCGCATCTTTGATGAGAGCTACAAGGCAAAGTTTGACGAGCTCGGCATCGAATATTTCTACACCCTCATCGACGACGCCGTTGCGCGTGTCATTCGTAGCGAGGGCGGTTACATCTGGGCATGCAAGAACTACGACGGCGACGTTATGAGTGATATGGTATCGACTGCGTTCGGTTCGCTTGCGATGATGACCTCGGTACTTGTTTCACCCGACGGAAAGTACGAGTATGAAGCAGCACACGGCACGGTCACCCGTCACTACTACCGCTATCTCAAGGGAGAGGACACCTCAACAAACCCCATGGCAACCATCTATGCTTGGTCGGGTGCGCTCCGCAAGAGAGGTGAGCTGGACGGTCTTTCGGATCTTGTAAGCTTCGCTGATAAGCTCGAGGAAGCTTGTATCGATACCCTCAACGACGGCATTATGACCAAGGACCTCGTCGGCCTCGTGAGCGAAGGATACACGGCAACCGCCGTCAACTCGATCGGCTTCATCAAGGCGATCAGAGAAAGACTTGAGAAGAAGTTAGCTTAAGGATAGATAAGGACGCGTGTTACTTTTTCTTTCGGGAAAGAAAAAGTAACCAAAAAGAAAGCTGCACCAAAAAGTGTGAAAGTTTTTGATCAAGCTTTTTTCAAAAAGCTTGCGGAGTCCAGAGGCAGCGCCTCGGTCGCCCAACGTTTTCGAAGAAAACTTGCCGTTGAGCGAAGCGAAACATCGTCGCAACGGGCGAAACTCCCTATCGTTCATAAGCGCCCGAAAGGGTGAATTGCATCGAAGATGCAAGAGGGGAAACCACAAGTGGGGTTTCCCCTACTTTTCTTTCGGGAAAGAAAAAGTAACCAAAAAGAAAGCAACACAATTTTTGGATTGTGTTGCTTTTTTCTTTGTACAGATTTCGGCTTTCTAAGGAAAAACCTTGGCGGACACGCAACGTTTTCGAAGAAAACTTGCAGTTGAGCGAAGCGAAACATCTTACCGCCAAGTTTTGATTTTATTTTAACTCAATAAACACCACTTCAGGCTCATTGAAAATTCGCGGAATCTTGCCCGATTTTTTGAGTCCCGTGCTGATGACAAGGCGATTTTCGTGCACGCCTGCCGTATATTTCGGGAAAAGCCCCTGTCCCGGAGCAAAGACGCCGCGGCCGAAGATGCGCCACTGACCGCCGTGCGCGTGACCGCTGACGATGAGATCGATGGGATAGTCCTTCAGATATTTCGCGTAATATTCGGGATGATGACACAGAAGCACGCGAGGCGCGTCGACCTTGCAAAATTCATCAAGCCACGAAAGATTTGGCATTCTTCCCTCGTTGATCAGACCCGAATAAAGTCCGCCAAAGGCAATTCCGTCACGGAGCACGAAGGAGTCGCCAAGAAAGGTTGTGCCCGTTTCTTCTATGCGTTGCAGATCCCCTACGTCGTAATTTCGTTCCATCACCAGAAGCCGCCAATGCACGCTCCAAGAGCGCGTTCCGCCGTCCTCGTGATTTCCCGTGGTATAAAAGCTCGGAGCAATCTCGGAAGCTCCTCGAAGCATTCCGAGAGCATTCTCGTGCCACGCGTTATCCTTGCCGTCCAGACGTTCAAAAATATCCCCCGGCAGTAAGATATAGTCAGGACGTTCCTTGCAAAGCAATGAAAGTGCTTCGTCGGGATTCTGCCCATGCAAATCGGACACGAGCGCAAATTTCAACTTTTTGGAAAAATTCCCTTGCGGGAGAAAGATCGTCGTTTTTTTCATCGGATATTCTCCTTTTGGTTTCTGCTTTTATTTTATCATATTGCAGAAACGATGTCAAGAAATATTGCCGCAAAAAAGGGTTGCGCCGAAGCGCAACCCTAAATTGATTGATGTAAGATCGAATCTTAATTACTTTGTAAGCAGATAGTAATCGAAGCCGTCCTCGGTAGCAACTGCGAAGATCTTCTTATCGTCGTTGTTCGAAGCAACGAAATCAATCTCGTCGTCAAACGTCTTGATCTCCGTTCCGTCAGCTGCGTAGTAGGTGTAAGAACCTTCGTCAACGATGACGTAACCGAACTCGGTCAGCTCGAAGTCCTTATTGGTTTCCTTTGCTACATCGTAGGAATAAACGGTCTTCTGTTCGCCATTGCAGAATGCGAGAACGCTATACTTCTCCTCGTCGCCTTCCTTGACGAATACCGTGTTACCAACCGAATCAATTACCTCAGCCTCATTTGCGATCAGGTCGTAAACGAGCGTGAAGGTGAGGTCATAGATTGCTCTGTCGGTTACGATGTAACCGCCAACAATTGCCTCATACTCCTCGGTCACAGCAAACTGAAGCTTGCCCTTACCGTTGATCAGAGCCTCACCGTAAACGGTGTCAACAACGTACAGATCATCAGCCACCTTCGTGGGAACACCGTACTGACCGTCAACCAGCTTCAGCGACTTCTGAGCCTTAGCGGAGTTGTTCATCAGAACAACGTCCTCATTTTTTCTATTGAAGTCAAGCTGCTTATTTTCAATTTTTGCGATACCTGCAATGTTCTCCCACTTATCGGTGAACTCATTCTCCTCGGGAGTCTCGGTGTTGTCATACACCTCATAGTTGGGAGCAAGCCACGTAACAACGTAGTCAAGATCAAGATCCTTCACGTCTCCCTTGGGAGTAACAAGTACGGAAACGAGATCCAACTTTTCGGTATCCTCAATAAAGTCAAATTTCTTAGCGTCATCGTTGAGCTCAACAGCATACTGAATCAGAACGTTACCGTTATTCAGTACGTAAGGATAACCGCCAATATCACTATGCACTGCATAAGAAGGAAGCGTGTAGGTAGCTACGGGAGTAAAGTCCAGATCGTAAATAATGAGCGTTTCCTCGTCGAAGGAATAGAAGAATTCGTCGTTGTAATTTTCGAAATTGTCATAGGAAACGTAAGCAGGAACTGCACCCTTTTCGGTCAGAGCACCGGTTGCAGCGTCAACGTTGTACATCACAGCGTTGATGATAACGAGCTTGTCGGTAACAACCTTTGCGTCGCCGATCTCGTACTTTTCCTCCACCGAAGCGATCTCAGCACCGGTTGCGTCGTGGTAGTACTTCATTACCTTGTCGTCACCGTCATCGGTAGCGGTGGTCTTGGTAACAACGTAGATCGGAGCACCGTCTACAAAGGTAACCACATAAGTCTTATCCTCGTCGCTGGTCAGCGTGTCGCCAACAACTTCGCCGGCACGGAAGCTGAATACTTTTACCTTCAGTCCGTCCTCAGCATCTGCAAATACTGCGAATTCGGAATTTGCCTCAACAAGAGTATAGCCGTCCAAATCGGAAAGCTTCTCTGCACTTGTGTAGAGCTTTTCATTGACGTCGAAGTCTTCGTTGAAAACCTTCTTCAGGTTCGAAACGGTAGCACAAGACGCCAGAACCATTGCAACAACAAGCATCATTGCAAAAAGTCCCAAAAGTTTGAGTTTTTTCATAAAATCCTCCACTTATAATTTTTTTAGAGCATTACACTCTGGCTTTATTATAGCACCGAGGGTCCAGTTTGTCAATGCTTTTGTGAAATTTTTTTAAACGAGATTGACATATTTACCAAACTATCAGCTTGATTTTAAGCAATATTAACCAAATTATTACCAAAAAATGGCGTTTTCCCTCCCGAGAAACGCCATTTTTTGTAGTTTGGAATGTCGTACTTCCTCTGCGAAGAACTCACGATTCCATCTGTTTTCCAAGAAAGCCTGCCGCGGTTAAAATCAGCTTTGCCTCGATTTCGGCGGCGTTTGCCTCTCTCGTTCGCTCGCTTCCCTCCTCCACGAGCGAGGCAATACACCCAACCACGTCGCCCTCGCTAACAATGGGCATCGCACAGCTTACAACGTGCCCCGTGCGCTCGGCAAGCGGAGAAATTTCGTCCCCTCCTTCACGGCGAGTGTACATTCCGCGCCCCTCCATCACTCGTTCCAGCTCGTCGGACAGAGGGCGCTCGTTGTATTCCTTACGGGAAACCCCCGCCGATGCGATCACGGCATCGCGATCGCAAATAATCACCGACAAGTGGCAGGTTTTATAGAGCGTTTCGGCATACTGTGCGGCAAAGGACGAAAGCTCCCCGATGGGAGAATATTTCTTGAAAATGACCTCTCCCTCCCGATCGGTGTAGATCTCGAGCGGATCGCCCTCGCGGATTCTCATAGTTCTTCTGATCTCTTTGGGGATCACAACACGACCAAGGTCGTCGATTCTTCTTACAATTCCTGTTGCTTTCATTTATATAAAAATCTCCTTGCTTTGCAAATTTGTACCTTTAGTATTTGTCGTCAAAAGAAAATTATACTGAAAAGGCATACTTTTTATGGCAACATTTGATTGTCAATTCATCCCGAAAATCGTTGACACTCGATGAATTTTGTGGTATAATTTACTTAAGTACAATATTCATTTGGGAGGAGTTTTGATATGTTCAAAAAGAAAACCGACGTTCACGCGCTGATCATGGAGCAAATTGACGACGTAAAAAAATGTCTTGTTCTTTTCGACGGTTTTATGCGTGCTGCCACCACCCCCGGAGTTAATCACGAAACCCTTTGTTCTCTTCGCGACGGAGTATCCGAAGCAGAAAACGTTGCAGACACCTCGCTCCGAACCATGATATGCTCTCTGAATAAATCCTATTATCTTCCGTCCACAATGGAAAGTCTGATCGCGATCGCCACGAGCTGCGATAAAATCGCCAACAAATGCGAGTCGATTGCAAATCTGATCGTGATTTACAAATTCCAGTTCACTGCTGAGTCTTACAAAGAATTCAACAAGATCTACGATATTATCAACAAGCAGTTTGAGCTTCTGGAAGAAGCCATCAGTATGCTTTTCTCCAACATGAGTCAGCTGCAAAAGGATCCTTCGATTTTGGACGAAATCCGTGCGCTGGAGTCGGAGATCGACGCCATTGAAATGCAATTGTCCGAACGAATTTTCAATATGAATGCCGAGCTTGCGTTCAAGATGCAGTTCTTTGATCTTGTACGCAGCCTGTGCGACGTTTCCGATATTATCGAGGACATCGCAGACAAAATTCAGATTATGCTGATATCGAGAAAGGCTTAACTCCCGAATGTTCATCTATCTTTTACTTGCCGCAGGCTTATTTATGGGGTGGTCGCTTGGTACGAACGATGCTGCCAATGCGTTCGGAACTGCCGTTGCCACCCGTGTTGTAAAATACCGAACGGCAATTATCATCATTGCGATTATGGTGGTTCTTGGCGCAGCCGTGGCAGGACATCATAATATTGGCAAGCTTTCGAGCATTGCGACGAACAACGAGGTCGTTGCTTCGATCGACGAGGTCGAGGCTGCGGTCGAATCGGACACGCTGAACGATCTTCGGCTCAAGTCGGCGCTCAAGGCATTCATTATTTTTGCTTGCTCGGGCATTACCGTATTCGGCATGAGCTACCTCAAGTTTCCCGTATCGGCAAACCAATCCATCACGGGAGCGGTCATCGGATGGGGACTTTGTTATGCGGACTATTCTTCCCCCGAAATTCTGAAAAGCAATCTGACCGAGATCCTTGAATTTATGTCAACGTGGCTGATCAACCCGCTGGGCGCCGCGATGATTTCCTTCGTTCTTGTCTTTTTTGTAAAAAAGTATATCGAAAAGCGTTTAACCTCGATGCAAAGCTACGACCGTATCGTGAAGTTCGGTTATATCGTTGCAGGCGCTTTCTCGGCGTACAGTATCGGTCAGAACAGCTCTGCCAGTGTGACGGCGTTTTATTACGATGCCACCGGTCTTGGCGCAAATATTCTCACCGATCCGAGGCTCACCGCAATCATCGGCGGCGTTGCGATTGCGATCGGCGTGCTGACCTTCTCCAAGCGAGTGATGATGACCGTTGGAGGATCGATTGCCGAGATCAGTCAGGTCGACGGCTTCGTCGTCATCATCGCAAGCGCGTTAACGGTTGTACTTATGGGAGAACTGATGGGAATTCCCGTTTCAACCTCTCAGTCGGTGGTTGGTGCGGTGGTTGGCGCGGGTCTTGTCAACGGCGTAAAAAGCGTCAACTTCGGCGTCTTCAAAAGAATTGCGATTGCTTGGGTCAGCTCCCCCACGGTCGCCGGTATTTTGACCTATCTTGTGGCGCTGGCAACCAAAAGCTATTTCGCGGCATAATTTCATCCGCTTCATCAAAAACAGAAAGCCATTTGCTTGTGCAAATGGCTTTTTTCAATTTCTGTTTTACGTCAAAAAAACCATCGGATCGGTGCATCTCACGGCGGCGTTCTCCCTCTCTCGGTAAGGAATTTTCGAAATGAAAACAAATTTCTTTCGATATGGAAAATCAGCCTCAAAAGAGGAAAAATATGTTACTCTTTTTTCCCTTTTTCTATTGACAAAGCAAGGATAGTTTGATACAATGACCATAGTATTTAAAAATATATTTTTAAATAAAAAAGAAATATTTTAAAGGAATTTTTTGCCATGAGTGAGCCTATGATCTGGAGCTATCTGATCCATCTTAGCACCCACATGTGGGGGGACGGAAGCGAGCCCTCGCGGGAGTGGTATCCTTCCCGCTTTTACAGCGAAAACAACAACGTTGATCTCGCCGTTTGGGACGAGGTTGTATCTGTAATGGCAGACAGAAAATACAATATGATGATCGTCGACGTCGGCGATGCCGTTCAGTATGAGTCGCACCCCGAGATCTCCGCCCCCGATGCGTGGAGCAAGGATTTTCTGAAAAAGAAGCTCGACGAAATGAGAGCGCTCGGCATTGAGCCGATCCCGAAGCTGAATTTCTCTTGCGGTCACCACACCTGGCTCAAGCAATACAACCGTATGGTTTCGACACCGATCTACTATCAGGTCTGTGCCGATCTGATCAAGGAGGTCTGCGAGCTCTTTGGCTATCCTCGCCTCTTCCACCTCGGCTTTGACGAAGAAGTTCCCTATCAGCCGGGACTTGAAAAGGTGATGATCCGCGGAGAGAAGCTCTGGTGGCACGATCTCTTCTTTATGGCTGCTGAGTGCGAAAAGTACGGTGCCCGTCCGTGGGTATGGTCGGACTACTATTGGGATTTCCCCGAGGTCTTCAAGAAGAATATGCCCAAGTCGATCCTTCAGTCGAACTGGTACTACTACCCTCTGATGGATCACCCCAAGGATTCGCGCCCCTATCTGCGCATTCACACCTACGAATATCTCGACGAGCTTGGCTACGATCAGGTGCCCACCAGCTCCTCTTGCCACGGCGCTCCGCAGAACAACCATCAGACGGTCGCCTACGCCAAGGACAAACTCACCCCCGAGCTGCTCAAGGGCTTTATGGTCGCTCCGTGGTATATGACGACACCCCAGACGCGCTACGCCCTTCTCAACGACGTTGACCGTCTGTACTATGCCCGCAAGGCAATTTATCCTGAAACTCTGTGAGGTAAATAATGAGTGAACCGATGATCTGGAGCTATCTGCTCCACCTGAGTACGCATATGTGGGGCGACGAGCATTCGACTTCGAGTGGCTACTATCTCCCCGATCCGTACACCCCCGAAAATAACGTGGATCTTGCCACCTGGGACGACACCGTCCGCGCGCTCGGCGAGAGAAACTACAATATGGTCATTATCGACCTTGGCGACGCGGTCAAGTACGAGTCGCACCCCGAGATCTGCGCTCCCGATGCGTGGGACAAGGATTTCCTCAAAAAGAAGCTCGACGAAATGAGAGCACTCGGCATCGAACCGATTCCGAAGCTGAATTTCTCGGCGTGCCATCATACTTGGCTGAAGGAATACACGAGAATGGTCTCCTCTCCGATCTACTACCGGGTCTGCGCCGATCTGATCAAAGAGGTCTGCGAGCTCTTTGGCAACCCGCGTCTCTTCCATCTTGGCTTTGACGAGGAGATCGAGCTTTTGCAGAGAAACCGCGAAAAGGTGATTGTCCGCGGAGAGAAGCTCTGGTTCCACGATCTCTTCTTCTTTGCCGCTGAATGCGAAAAGTACGGTGCGCGTCCGTGGATCTGGTCGGATTATTTCTGGCATCATCCCGATCAGTTCAAGAAGAATATGCCAAAGTCCATTCTCCAATCCAACTGGTTCTATAACACCTTCCAGGATTGGCCCGAGGGACACCGTTACCGCACCGCGATTGAAACCTATGACGCGCTCGACGAGCTCGGCTACGACCAAGTGCCGACAGGTTCAACCTGGAGCCGTCACAAAAACCTCTATCAGACGGTCGCCTACGCAAAAAACCGCTTAAATCCCGATCTTGTGAAGGGATTCATGACAGCGCCTTGGATCATGACGACAAGAGAAAATCGCTTCCGTCTTCTGGACGACGCCGACCGCCTCTTCGTTGCCCGTGAGAAGCTTTACCCCGAAACTCTTTAAACACACATAAAAAATAAGGAAGGTA
Source organism: Clostridia bacterium (assembly GCA_017631855.1). Lineage (GTDB taxonomy): Bacteria > Bacillota > Clostridia > Oscillospirales > CAG-272 > HGM12713. Next base: position 19,793 of record JAGBSP010000038.1, read on the forward strand.
ACACACGATGAATCACAAATTTATGTGGGCGTATCTCATTCACCTGAGTACGCATATGTGGCAGGATGAAACTGCCGAGCCGGGTGGCACTTGGTATGCAGGAAAACCTTACGATGAGAACAACAACGTTCACATGGAAACGTGGGATGCGACGATAAAGTATCTTGCCGAGTGCAAATACAACACGGTGCTCATCGACGTCGGCGATGCTGTCAAGTACGAGTCGCACCCCGAGATCTCCGCCCCCGATGCGTGGGACAAGGATTTCCTCAAGAAGAAGCTCGACGAGATGAGAGCGCTTGGAATTACCCCCATTCCGAAGCTCAACTTCTCCTGTGGCCATATGACCTGGCTCAAGGAATACACGAGAATGATTTCCACACCCACCTACTACAAGGTTTGTGCCGATCTGATTAAGGAAGTCTGTGAGCTCTTTAATTCGCCCGAATACTTCCATATCGGATTTGACGAGGAAGTGGCAAGAAAGCAGGGCGGAAGAGAAAAGATCATCATCCGCGGCGAGAAGCTTTGGTGGCACGATCTCTTCTATCTGGCAGGCGAGTGCGAAAAGAACGGCGCACGTCCTTGGATGTGGTCCGATTATTTCTGGGAGAGAGGCAACGAGGAGATTTTCCTGAAGAATATGTCAAAGTCGATTCTTCAGTCCAACTGGTTCTACCCCTACTTCCAGGAGTGGCCCGAGGATCATCCCAAGCGCTACGGCTTCCGTATCAAGACCTACGAGATCTTTGACGAGATGGGCTACGATCAGGTTCCCACCGCATCGACGGTTCTCAACAATTTCAACCCCGTTCAGACCTGTGCATTCTGTAAAGAAAAGCTCAATCCCGAGCACCTGCTTGGCATTATGACTGCTCCGTGGTTTATGACCACCGAGGCAAACAAGCACTCGCTGATGAACGACGTATACCGTCTGTATCTCGGACGCAAGAAATACTATCCCGAAACACTTTGATTTTTAGGAGAAACACTATGAAACACGATTTTATGTGGGCATATCTCATTCATTTAAGCGCTCATATGTGGGGAGACGATACCTTTGTCACCCCCAGATGGTACTGTGAAAAATATTACAACGAGAATAACAACGTACATATTCCTACTTGGGATGCGATGATGCAGTATCTTGCCGAGTGCAAGTACAACACGGTACTGATCGACGTCGGTGACGCTGTCAAGTACGAATCTCACCCCGAAATCTCCGCACCCGATGCGTGGGATAAGGATTTTCTGAAGAAGAAGCTCGACGAGATGAGAGCCCTCGGTCTTACTCCCATTCCGAAGCTCAATTTCTCCTGCGGTCACCATACCTGGCTCAAGCAGTACACCCGTATGGTCTCCTCGCCCATCTACTATCAGGTTTGCGCAGACCTCATCAAGGAGGTTTGCGAGCTCTTCGACTACCCCGAGTATTTCCATATCGGCTTTGACGAGGAAGTAGCAAGAAAACAAGGCAACGTCGAGAAAATCATCATTCGCGGTGAAAAGCTGTGGTGGAACGACCTCTTCTATCTGGCAGGCGAGTGCGAAAAGAACGGCGCACGTCCTTGGATGTGGTCCGACTATTTCTGGGAGAGAGGTCACGAGGATATCTTCCTGAAGAATATGTCCAAGTCGATCCTGCAGTCCAACTGGTTCTACCCCTTCTTCCAGGAATGGCCCGAGGATCATCCGAAGCGTTACGGCTTCCGTATCAAGACCTATGAAATCTTCGACGAGATGGGCTACGATCAGGTTCCCACCTGCTCGTCCTTCCTCAACTCGGTTAACCCCGTTCAGACCTGCGCCTTCTGCAAGGATAAGCTCAACCCCGAGCACCTCTTGGGTATTATGACAGCTCCATGGTTCAGAACCTACGAGGATAACAAGCTCTCTCTGATGAACGATGCTTATCGGTTGTACTGGGGACGAAAAAAGCACTACCCCGAAACTCTGTAATCATGCCTTACGGCAAAAAATAAAAAACAAAAATTTTTGGAGGACAAAAAATGAGACACGACATGATGTGGGCATATTTGATCCACCTCTCGACGCACATGTGGAGCGACGCTTCCTACAACGACAGAAACCCTCTGTGGTATTCCAAGCCCTTTTCTGAGAACAACAACGTGAATCTCGAGGTTTGGGATGAAACGGTCAAGTTCTTGGCAGAGCGTCAGTACAACACGCTTCTGATCGACCTTGGCGACGCTGTCAAGTACGAGTCGCACCCCGAAATCTCCGCCCCCGATGCGTGGGATAAGGATTTCCTCAAGAAGAAGCTCGACGAGATGAGAGCTCTTGGTATCACGCCCATTCCGAAGCTCAACTTCTCCTGCGGACACCACACCTGGCTCAAGCAGTACAACCGTATGGTTTCCTCGCCCATCTACTATCAGGTCTGCGCAGATCTGATCAAGGAAGTTTGCGAGCTGTTTGACTATCCCAAGTACTTCCACATCGGCTTTGACGAGGAAGTAGAGAGAAAGCAGCAGGACGTAGAAAAGGTCGTCTGCCGCGGACAGAAGCTCTGGTTCCACGATCTGTTCTTTATCGCAGGCGAGTGTGAAAAGTACGGCGCACGTCCCTGGATCTGGTCCGACTATTTCTGGGAGCCCGAAAACGAGAAGTACTTCCTCGAGCACATGTCCAAGTCGATCCTCCAGTCCAACTGGTACTACGATCACTTTATGGACTTCCCGGACAACCATCCCAAGCGCTACGGCTTCCGTATCAAGACCTACGAGATCTTCGATGAAATGGGCTACGATCAGGTTCCTACCGCATCGGGCTGGCAGAAGACCGTAAACCTCCATCACACCTGTGCATTCTGTAAGGATAAGCTGGACAACGAGCGTCTGCTTGGTATTATGGCTGCTCCGTGGGTATTCACCACCGAGACCGACAAGTACCGTCTCTTTGACGATGCTCACCGCCTCTACATTGGACGTAAAACCTACTTCCCCGAGACATTGAAGTAATTCTGAGGTAACACACTATGGCAAACGAAATGATTTGGGCGTCGCTCGTGCATCTGAGCCGCCATATGTGGTCGGATGACTCCTGTGAACCGCTTTGGTATCTTGATCCTCCGTACAATCCCTGCAATGAGATCGATCTCGACTGTTGGGATCAGTATATGAAGTTCACTGCCGAGAAGCAGTTCAACACGGTCGTCATTGACCTCGGCGATGCCGTCAAGTACGAATCTCACCCCGAAATCTCTGCCCCCGATGCGTGGAGCAAGGATTTTCTCAAGAAGAAGCTCGACGAGCTCCGCGCACTCGGCATCACGCCCATTCCGAAGCTCAATTTCTCCTGCGGTCATATGACCTGGATGAAAGAATACAACCGTATGGTTTCCTCGCCCGCGTACTATCAGTTCTGCGCCGATCTGATCAAAGAGGTTTGCGAGCTTTTCGGTTATCCCAAGCTCTTCCACATCGGCTTTGACGAAGAAGTCGCAAGAAAGCAGCCCTACGAAAAGGCGGTCGTCCGCGGCGAAAAGCTCTGGTGGAACGATCTCTTCTTCATCTGCCGTGAGTGTGAGAAGCACGGTGCAAGACCGTGGATGTGGAGTGACTATTTTTGGGAACCCGAGAACGAGCAGATCTTCCTCAAAAATATGTCCAAAACGATTTTGCAGTCCAACTGGTACTACGACCGCTTCCAGGAATGGCCTGACAACCACCCGAAGCGCTACGGCTTCCGTATCAAGACCTACGAAATCTTCGACGAAATGGGTTACGATCAGGTTCCGACCAGCTCGACTTGGCAGTATAAGATGAATTCCGAGCAGACGGTTGCCTTCTGTAAAGATCGCCTGAACCCCGAACATCTCAAAGGATTTATGACGGCGGCTTGGAAGTACACCGACGAGGGAGATCTCTATTCGCTGATGAATGATGCACAGCGTCTCTACCTCGGAAGAAAGAAACATTACCCCGAAACCTTAAAATAAAAAATAAAATTAGGAGAATCCAAAAATGAAACACGATATGTTATGGTGCGCGTTTGTTTATCTGAGCGATCACCAGTGGGATGACGCTTCCAGCGCTCCCCGCGGCTGGTATCTGAAGCCGAGCTATAATGAAAACAACTCTACCGAAGTCGAGGCTTGGGACGACTATATGAAGTTCCTTGCCGAGCGCAAATACAATTCGGCGATCATCGACCTCGGCGACGCGATCAAGTACGAATCTCACCCCGAGATTTCGGCACCCAACGCTTGGACCAAGGATTTTATGAAGCAGAAGCTCGACGAGATGAGAGCCCTCGGCATTATGCCGATCCCGAAGCTCAACTTCTCCTGCGGTCACATGACCTGGATGAAGCAGTATAACCGTATGGTTTCCTCGCCTGCCTACTATCAGTTCTGCGCCGATATCATCAAAGAGGTTTGCGAGCTCTTCGACTACCCCGAGTATTTCCACATCGGATTTGACGAGGAAGTCGAGAGAAAGCAGGTAACCTTCGAAAAGGTCGTCGTCAGAGCGCGTGATCTCTGGTGGCACGATTTCTTCTATATCGCAGGCGAATGCGAAAAGCACGGCGCAAGACCGATGTGCTGGGCAGACTATATGTGGGAGAGAGGACACGAGCAGCTGTATCTTGACAGAATGTCGAAGTCGGTCGTTCAGATGAACTGGTTCTATCAGACCTTCACCGAGTACCCCGAAACGCATCCGAAGCGTTACGACTTCCGCATCAAGTCCTACGAGCTTCTCAACGAGCGCGGATTTGATCAGATTCCCACCTGCTCGTCCTATCAGTGTCAGGTCAACGCATACCAAACGGTTGCCTTCTGTAAGGAAAAATTGGATCCCACCCTTCTCAAGGGCTTCTTGACGGCAGCTTGGTCGAGAACCACCGAGGCAGATCAGTACTTCTTCAAGAACGACGCACACCGCTTGTATCTTGCAAGAAAAGCACTCTACCCCGAAACGCTGAAGTAAAAACAAAAAAAAATTGCCCTTGCGCCAAATGGCGCAAGGGCTTTTTGATTATGATAGCGTTTGTTCCTCGGTGCGGTATTTTTCGGACTGCAGGCGAAACATTTCGGCGTATTTTCCATCCTTGGCAAGAAGCTCTTCGTGGCTTCCCACCTCGACAACCCGTCCCGTATCGAACATATAAATCCGATCGGCAATGCGTGTCGTAGACAGACGGTGTGAAATAAAGACCACCGTTTTATCCTCGGTATGGTGCAAGATCGACTGATTGAGATGATACTCTGCCATCGGGTCAAGCGCACTCGACGGCTCGTCCATAATCATCATCGGCGTATCCTGCGCAAAGACACGCGCAATCGCCACCTTTTGCGACTCTCCGCCCGAAAGATTGACGCCCGCATCGTTAAACTCACGCGTCAGATGGGTCAAAATTCCGTCGGGGAGTGTAGCAAGCTTTTCGGAAAAGTCTGCCTTTTCCAAGGAAGCGAGCACCCGTTCGCGGTCGCGCTCCTCTACGTATTCTCCGTTCACGACGTTCTCGGCGACCGTTGCGGCAAAGATCTTGAAATCCTGAAAGACGGTTCCGATCTTTTGACGGTAGGCGTCGGGATCGTAGTTGCGGATATTGACACCGTTGTAAAGGATCTCGCCCTCGGTCGGATCATACAGACGCATCATCAGCTTGATGAGCGTGGTTTTTCCCGCGCCGTTGTAACCGACAATCGCAATTTTATCGCCCGCTCGGATCGTCAGATTAACGTCCTTGAGCGCTTCGGAAATTTTTTCCTCGGACGGCTTATCGCGGAAGCGGTACTTGGCGTGCGACGAAAATTCGTAGGAGAAGCTGACGTTTCGGAATTCGAGCGTTTCAAATTCGGGGATTTCGGTGATCTCACCTCGAATGGTCGGCTCGGTACGCAAAAATTCGCGATATTTTTCGATGTAGAGCGAGTGCTCGGCGTATCGTGCAAAGTTTCCAAGCAGGTTACTCAGTGTACCTCGCATTTGCAACACGAGGGTAATGGAAGCTACGAAACCGCCAATGGCAATTTCTCCTGCGGCAAGCAGTCCCATCATATAAAAGATAATGAGAAATCGCGTGATCTCAGCGAACACTTCCCAACCCACACCCCAGCAAAGAAAATACTTTTTTCCGTATTTGACGGCAAGCGAAATCTTCTTATCGGCAGTCTCATCGTATTCCTTCAAGAGAAGGTCGTTTGCGTGACTGACGCGAATCTCCTTGGCATAGTCGGGCAAATGGTAGACGCGATTCAAATATCCATGCTTTCGCCACAGAGGATTTGCTTCCTTGCGGTGCGCAAAATTCACTTTATTGCTCATAAACGAGCAAATGACGCTGAAAATCGAAGACACTAACACGATGATTGCCGCCATCGGCTTTACGGTAAGGATCAGCGCAAAGCTTGTAGAGAAACTGACGATTTGGTAACAGAATCCTCGTACCGTGTTCATCACGTAGATGGCGCGACGGTCCGATTCGTTCATTGCCCAAACGAAATCATTGTAAAATTCGGGATCGTCAAAGTAAGCAATATCCAGCGAACGAGCTTTCACAAAAAGCTCCTCGTGCATTTTCAGGTGTAACTTTTTCTGCAAAAGTGAGGAATACGCCTTGGAATACCAGGAATCATAGAACCATACGATCGTGAAGAACGCCATGACCAAGAGCGTTAACTTCAGCACGTAGGGAAAATCCCCGCCTTCGCCGATCGCATTGAGAAGATAAAAGGTATAAATTGCAGTCATCGACGATCGGACGCCGTGAAGCATTCCCCAAAAAAGGCTGGCGAAGAAATAAGCGGGGGCGTATTTCGCGATCCTTCCGAGCATAAACAAATTATTTCCAATGATCGTAGCAATCGGTTGCTTGGGTTGCTTCGTTTCCTTACTCATTGTCCGTCACCTCGCTTCCCAGATAATTTTCAGCTTGGCGCGAGAACATTTCGGCGTATTTGCCACCGCGTGCCAAAAGCTCCTCGTGCGTTCCGATCTCGGCAATTTTGCCTTCATCCATCAGGATCACACGGTCGGCAAGCACCGCCGAGGAAAGTCGGTGCGAAATAAAGATCACGCTTCGTCCCTCGGTCGCGCGCATCATATTTTCAAACATCGTATATTCCGCGATAGGATCCAGTGCGCTCGAGGGCTCGTCAAGAATCACAAACGGCGTATTTTCGGCAAAAACGCGGGCGAGCGACAGCTTTTGCTGTTCTCCGACCGAAAGATTGGCACCCTCGTCGTCAAATTCGCGCGTCAGAACCGTATCAAGTCCCTTCGGCAAGCGCATCACGCGCTCATACGCGCCGCTTTCCTTCAGTGCTCGGATGACAAGCTCCTCGTCGCCTTCTCTCGGCTCACGAAGCAACACGTTTTCACGCACACTCAGCGAAAAGAGCTTAAAATCCTGAAACACCGTGCCAAAGCGGTCGCGGTAAGAATCGAGCGTCATTTCCTTGATATTGACACCGTTCAGAAGAATTTCTCCTTCCTTCGGGTCATACAGACGAAGCAAAAGCTTCACAAGCGTCGTTTTGCCCGAACCGTTACTTCCGACAAGGGCGAGGCGCTCTCCTTTCTTCAAGGTAAAGCTGATATCTTCAAGCGTATCCTTCTCTGCTCCATCGTAGCGAAAGCTGACGTGTTCCACGCGAAGCTCGCCGCCGTCCTCGGACGCAATTCTCTCTCCTCCGACAATCGTCGGCTGGTAGTCGAGAAAATAGCGCACATCCTCGAGAAAGAGCGCGTGCTCGTGGAATTGTGTCAGCGTATCGACGATATAATTCAGGCTATAGGACACCGTTGAAATCGAACCGATTACCACAACACAGTCGCCCACACTCATACCGCCATTCGCAGGTCCTAAGTACATCGTACTCCAAACCGCGTAAAGCGTTGCGCCGAACACGGTCAGAACATCGAGTCCGAAATGCCGTAATGTAGAGAGCAAGGTCACCTTGAGTCCATACTTGTTCGTCAGATCGCGGAAAACACGATAACTTTCGCGAAGATCGCGCAGCATCAGGCGATACATTCCGCCAATACGCATCTCCTTGGCGTAATCGGAAAGATAGAAAGTTCTCTGCACATACCAGACGCGGCGTTCGGTCGATTTTCTTGCCACCGACCAATCGTGTGAGATCTTGCTTTCCTTCTTTTTAATGAAGCCGAGAAATAGCGGGATACAGGCAAAGACCATCAGCCACGGATCAATGAAGAAAAGCAAAAACGAATTTGCCGAGGTGGTAATGATATGGCTTAGCAACGTGTCGAGCGTATCCAAAACCTGAGACACCCGATAGCTCGCCTCGTCCATCGCACGAACGTATTTATCGTAAAACGCAGGGTTCTCATAACAACCAAGCTCGACCTCGGACGCCTTTGCGAACAGCTCCTTCTGGATCTGCATGGCGATTTTTTGTTGCATCTTCGGAGAAATAACATGCCAGAACCAGTTCAGTACAAGGTAGCTTACCACCGTCACCGCCATTAAGACAGCCACGTACATCACAATGCCCGAAAGCTCTTCTCCCACTTCGACAGAATTGACGATCTTACGAAGCAGATACGCACCCGTAAAGAATTCCAACAGTCCGTAAATCACGGTCGAACTCAGGTAAACGATCAGATAGAATGGCGACGCCTTGCCGATCTCACGAAGGGCAAACAAATTATTTTGCCATGTCCTCTTCAGGGATACCTTTTTCTCTTTTTTCTTTTTGTCTTTTTTATCCTTTGGTTGTTTCAACAATATCCCTCCTTAAAACCAAACATTCGATTAAATTTATTATAGCACATCAATTCCCGAAAGTCAATCAATCGTTGGTTGATACGCTCTCTATGATACCACAGAAAAATTGCAAATACAAGACTTGACTTTTTTGCATTTTTGTGGTATAATATAGATGTAAAAAACACCGCAGAGAGCAATTTCTCTACGGTGTTTTTCTTCTTATTTTACTTACACGGTATGAATTCCGAGTGCTTTATCTGCGTGCTCGGCGTCAATGCCGTATTTTTTTGCTTTGCGGTACTCAAAGAACTTGAGTGCTACCTGCTCAAAGAGCGCGTAGGAGAGGACGTCCTCTTCCTGCTCCATATAGGGCTTGATCTTCTCACGAAGTGCGTCAAGCTCGGGAGCGAGTGCGTCTGCGGGGCGCTCGGTGATACGCTCTGCGTCGCCAATGATCTTCTTTGCGAAGTCGTCGTCGATTGCTACGGGCGTCTTACCGTACTGACCCTGAACCAGTCCCTTGAATTCCTTCGTTACCATCTTATAGCGTTCACCGCCGATGACGTTGAACACTGCCTGCGTTCCAACGATCTGCGAGGAGGGCGTAACGAGCGGTGCGTAACCCGAATCGGCACGAACTCTCGGTACTTCCTCGAGCACGTCGATCAGCTTATCCGACTTTCCTGCCTGCTTGAGCTGAGAAACGAGGTTGGAGAGCATTCCGCCCGGCACCTGATAGATCAGCGCGTTGACGTCGACCTTGAGCATCTTGGGGTCAAGCTGTCCGCTTGCCAAATACTTCTCACGAATCGGAGAGAAATACTTCGTGATCTCGTCAAGCTTTGCAAGATCAATGCCCGTGTCGTGCTCAGTACCCGCCAGCGTTGCGACGAGCGACTCGGTGGGCGGCTGAGAGGTACCCATTGCCATCGGAGAGATCGCGGTATCTACCACGTCAACGCCCGCCTCGATTGCCTTAAGAAGGGTCATCGAAGCAAGTCCCGAGGTGTAGTGGGTATGCAGCTGAATCGGAACCTTGACGGTTTCCTTAAGTGCCTTGACGAGCTCATACGCATCGTACGGCTTGAGAAGTCCCGACATATCCTTGATACAGATCGAGTGCGCACCCATATCCTCGAGCGTCTTTGCATAGCTCGTAAAATATTCGGTGGTATAGATCTTGTTTTCGGGATCGGTCGTATAGCAGATCGCCGCCTGCACGTGTCCGTTTTCCTTGATGGTTGCATTGATTGCAGTTTCAAGGTTACGGGGATCGTTCAAAGCATCGAAAATTCGAAGAATATCGATACCGTTGGCAATCGATTTCTGCACGAAATATTCCACCACGTCGTCAGAATAATGGCGGTAGCCGAGAATATTCTGTCCGCGGAAGAGCATCTGAAGCTTGGTGTTCTTTACCTCGGCGCGAATCTTACGCAGTCTTTCCCACGGATCCTCATTGAGGAAGCGCAAGCAAGAGTCAAAGGTTGCTCCGCCCCATGCTTCGAGCGAATGATATCCGATACCATCCAGCTTTGCGAGGATCGGAAGCATATCTTCGGTCGTCATTCTCGTCGCGATCAGCGATTGATGCGAGTCGCGGAGAACGGTTTCTGTAATCTTTACCATTTCTTTTTCCTCCTAAACAAATCACCAAACCCACGACAGGAAAACACCTGCCGCAACGGCAGAGCCGATAACGCCTGCCACGTTGGGTCCCATTGCGTGCATCAAAAGGAAGTTCGAGGGATCTTCATCCTGACCTACCTTTTGTGATACGCGCGCCGCCATCGGAACGGCGGAAACGCCTGCCGAGCCAATGAGCGGATTGATCTTACCGCCCGACAGCCAGTTCATCAGCTTTGCGGTCAAAAGTCCGCCGCAGGTCGAGATGCAGAAGGCAACCAGACCGAGCGCGATGATGAGAAGCGTCTGCACTCTCAGGAAATTCTCGGCACTTGCCGTAGCGCCAACCGTAATGCCGAGGAAGATCGTGACGATATTCATCAGCTCGTTCTGTGCCGTCTTGGACAGACGGTCGGTCACACCGCAGACGTTGAGAAGGTTACCGAACATCAAGCAACCAACCAGCGGTACGGCATCGGGAATGATCATACCGACGATGAAGGTTACGACGATCGGGAACAGAATCTTCTCGGTCTTGGATACCTGACGAAGTGCGCTCATTTTGATCTGGCGCTCCTTCTTTGTGGTAAGTAATTTCATAAAGCGCGGCTGAATCATAGGGATCAGCGCCATGTAGCTATACGCTGCGATTGCAATTGCGCCAAGCAATGCGGGGGCGAGCGTTTTGGTTACGAGAATTGCCGTCGGTCCGTCCGCGCCACCGATAATACCGATCGAGGCAGCCTCCTGCGGAGAGAAGAAGCCCGAAAGAAGCGCTCCCGAGAAGGCAACGAAAACGCCAAGCTGTGCGCCCGCACCAATGAGAAGGCTCTTGGGATTCGAGATCAGCGGAGAGAAGTCGGTCATCGCGCCAATGCCCATAAAAATCAAACAGGGGTAGATACCGAGCTTTACTCCCATATACAGAAGATCCAAAAGTCCACCCTCGTGAAGCACTTGGGAGTAACTGATCTCCTCTGCGATAAACAAGTCCAGATGGAACATATTTGCGCCGGGAAGATTGGTCAGAAGCATTCCAATGGCGATCGGAAGCAACAACAGCGGCTCAAATTTTTTCACAATCGCCAGATATACGAGAACAAAGGCGATCAGGAACATAATGGCGGTCTGCCACCAGGTTTCATTGGCAAACAGTCGGGCAACGCCTGTGGTTTCTAAGAAATTCTTTAAGCTTTCCAGCATTTCCTACCGTTTTCCTTTCGATGAATTTAAAATTGTACGTTCGTCGGGAAAATCAGTTGAGGGTAACGAGTACTGCGTCGGTTTCAACCGTCGCGCCCTGAGCAACCTCAACGCTTGCTACCGTTCCGTCCTGAGGAGCGCAGATGTCGTTTTCCATCTTCATTGCCTCAAGAACGATGAGAACGTCACCCTTCTTAACTGCTGCGCCAACCTTTGCGTTGACCTTCATAATGTTACCGGGCATCGGAGCCTTGACGGCAACTGCGCCTGCCGTACCAGCCGAAGCGGGAGCTGCTGCGGGTGCGGGAGCTGCTGCAGGAGCGGGAGCTGCAACGGGTGCGGGAGCCGCAACGGGTGCGGGAGCTGCATATACGGGAGCTGCAACGGGTGCGCCGCCTGCTACCTCTTCTACGCTGACTACGTAAGTGACGCCATTAACAGTAATATTGTAAGTTTTCATTGTGAATACCTAACCTTTCAAAATAATATTTATTGAAGTTTTATTTTTTCGAATTCCAAGAGCGTCTACCCGATGCTCTGCGGAAAGAAACGACGCGGAATGCTCCGCTCTCGCCCTCTGCCTCACGGTAGGCAGAAACCGCCGCCGTCAGTACGGCAACCAATTCTTTTTCTTGATCCGCTCGGTATGCCTCAAGTCCTGCCGCGATCACCGCTTGCAGTACGTCGTCGGAGCTTCCCGTGGGTTCGGGAGCTTTCTTTGCTACCTTCGCCTCTTTCTTCGGCTTTGCTTCCTTTGGGGTTTTTCCTGCAAATACAAGCTTAAAGATCGCAAGAACTGCCCAAAGAATGGCAAGAACCGAGAAAACCATCAGCATTCCGATGAGCGTCATTTTTCCTGCATACGCCCAGCGTTCTGCCGAAAACGCGCCGCCGAGCTCTGCCGATAATGCCATCATCATATTCATTCCAAGCCTCCCATCAGAGCGGCAATGCCGTATGCTTTCTTGTGGGAGCGCCCTCCGCTTTTGCGGAAAGCATTGCGAGCGACGCGCAAATTCTCTGGCGAAGCTCCGAGGGATCGATCAGGTCGTCGATCTCGCCTGCGTCACACGCAACTGCCGCCGATGCGCACTTCTCTTTCCATTCACTCTCAAGCTCTTCGCGGGAAACCTCACCGACACGGTCGTTCCATACGAAGGCAACCGACGCCTCGGGAGAGAGGACGCTGATGCACGCCGTGGGAAGCGCAAACGCGAGATCCGCGCCCACCGACTTCGAGCCGAGAAGCGTAAATGCCGTTCCGTATGCCTTGCCGAGCACCACGGTAACCTTTGCGCATTCCGAAGAGGTATATGCCATTGCAAGACGGGCAAGCTCGGATGCGTACGCCGCGTTCTCTGCCTCGTTCGAGGCGTCAAGTCCCTCGCTGTCAACCAGCGTCAGCACGGGAATCGAGAAAGCGTCGCAGAAGCTGAGAAGCTTCGTAGCGGCTCTTGCCGTCTTGATATCGAGAATTCCCTTCTTTTTGGGGTCGCACGCAATCACACCAGCCACAACGCCGCCAAAGGAAGCAAATCCAAAGCGCGCGTTCTCCGCATAGTCGCGATACAGTGCCGTAAAGCTTCCATCGTCCGAAAGATCCGAAAGAAGCGTGTCTACGTCGTAGTCGGAAGCAACCGAGATCTTACGGTTCAGGTCATCCGATCCCGTGCCGCAAGCCATATCGGCGTTGTTCTGAGGAAGCATTGCAAGAAGCTCCTTGACAAACGCAAACGCCTCTGCCTCGTTTTCCGTTTCCTTTGCCGCAAGGCCAAGCGTCGAAGCTCGATCTGCCTTGCCCACCGTAAAGGGTGCGCTCACAAAGAATTCGGAGGTTTCCTTCACCGTTACCACAAAATCAAACATCGAAGCCGCTACCGCCGCCGCTCCTCCGCAAATGCCGTCGATCACGGCGATCTGGGGGATGACGCCCGATGCGTCCGAAATGTTTTTCATCAGCGAGCCGTATGCCGCAAGCGCCGTCGCTCCGTCGTATACCGACGCTCCCGCGCTGTCAAACACACCAATCACAGGTGCGCCGTTCTTCACGGCAAGCGCATACAGCGATGCGATCTTCTTTGCCTGACGTTCGCCGAAGACGCCCTTGGTGCGTCCGCTGTCTTGCAGAAATGCAAAAGCGAGCGCGCCGCCCACCGCACCGTATCCGCACACCACACCTGCAAGGTCGGTTTCGGCATCGGAGCGTTTGAGATAGGCACCAAGCTCTACAAAAGTACCCGCATCAAACAGCGACTCCAAACGAGCCTTTGACACGCCGTACGATTTTTCGTCAAATTGTACCATAAAATTGCCTCCGTTCGTTGGTTTCGGGAGATTTTTTCAGATTTACTTTTCAATAAATCATTCTCCCCGATTATACTATTATGTTATCATATTCCGTTCTGTTTTGCAAGATTATCGGCAGAGTTCATTTGTTAACTTTATATGAACATCCAAACATCCCGCCCAAGATTTTTGGTAATTGCTCATATCTTACCCCAAAGCCTCATAAATATGTATTACGACACATCACAAAGGAAAGGGCGCAATACCTATGAGCTACGGAGCAACCCAACATCATCGAAAAAAAGCCACCTCCGCCGAAGAAGGAGCTTCTCTATCAAAAATTTTTCAAAGTGCCACCATTGGCGTGGGCGCGTCTTTGCTTTGCGCCGCGGTCTTGCTTTTGGTCGGTGCACTAATCTGTCAACGTTCGCAGGATCCAAACAAAATGACGCTCCCGCTAGGACTCGTATCACTCTATCTCTCTGCCCTGCTCGGCGGAATTGTCGCCGTGCGCCACCGCGGATCCTCGGCGCTCTTGTGCGGTGCAGTCTGCGGAATTCTTCTGCTCGTCTTCTTTTGGATCGTTTCGATCTTTTTCGGAGACAGCGACGCCTTTTCCCTGCCGCTCTCACTTTTTCTTCGCTGTTTTACGGCATTCTTCTCGATTCTCGGTGCATATCTCGGACTGAAGCGGAGCAAAAGATCCCCACATCGAAAACGATAAAAAAGAGCAAGAAAAATCTTGCTCTTTTTGTTTTGCTATAAATTATGTAAATTAAAGGATAGAACATGCTACGACGAGCGAAGCAAATACGATCGACACCATCGAGAGAAGCTTGATTAGGATATTGATGGAGGGTCCCGCGGTATCCTTAAAAGGATCTCCCACCGTATCACCGACAACTGCCGCCTTGTGATTATCCGATCCCTTACCGCCGAAGTGATCGTTTTCGATGTACTTCTTCGCGTTATCCCAAGCGCCGCCCGAGTTGGACATAAAGACTGCCATCAAAAAGCCCGATGCCGTAGCACCTGCGAGCATTCCAACGACGCCCGTCGGTCCGAGAACCATTCCAACGATGACAGGAACGACGATCGCTACGAGTGTAGGAACGATCATCTCACGCAGACTAGCCTTCGTACAAAGGTCCACACAGCTTGCGTAATCCGCATCAGCTTCGCCCTCCATCAGTCCGCGAATTTCTCTAAACTGACGGCGAACCTCCTTGACAACGCTCTGCGCCGCACGTCCAACCGCATTCATGGTGAGTGCCGCAAATACGAAGGGCAAACAAGCTCCGATAAAGAGTCCCACAAGCACGGCAGGATTCATGATCGAAAGATTTGCAATCTTTTCCACACCGCCGTCAATTCCGTTGATCTTATCAATGTAAGACACCATCAGTGCCAGTGCCGTCAGAGCCGCCGAGCCAATGGCAAACCCCTTACCCGTTGCCGCTGTGGTGTTTCCAAGAGAGTCGAGCGCGTCGGTTCTTTCTCTGACCTTTTCGTCAAGTCCCGCCATCTGCGCAATACCACCCGCGTTATCTGCGATCGGTCCGTAAGCATCGGTCGCCAGCGTAATACCGAGTGTGGAGAGCATACCAACTGCCGCAAGAGCAATTCCGTAAAGTCCCATCGCAGCGCTCGTAGCGCCACCCGACACAAAATATGCGACGAGCACGCAGACCGAAACAATCACGATCGGAAGAAGCGTAGAGAGCATACCGACCGACAGACCTCCAATGATAATCGTCGCCGTACCCGTTTCACTTGTTGCTGCAAGATTTTTGGTCGGCTTATAGCTATCCGAGGTGTAATATTCGGTTACCTGACCGATCAGCACACCACCGATAAGTCCGGCAAAAATTGCAAAATACATTGCCCAATGCTCTGCACCCAGCACGAAATATACGAGTGGGAAGGAAGCAATTGCGATCAAAATCGCAGAAAAATTCGTTCCGCGGGAGAGCGAACGAAGCAGTTGCTTCTGAGTTGCGCCCTCTTTCGTACGAACGAGGAAGGTGCCGAAGATCGAGCAAACGATACCGAGTGCCGCAATCAGCATCGGAAGCAGCATTGCCTTAATGCTGTGCATTGCCGCAACGCCGAGCGCACAAGCCGAAATGACCGAGCCAACGTAGGACTCATAAAGGTCAGCACCCATTCCCGCAACGTCACCGACATTGTCACCGACATTGTCTGCAATCACCGCGGGGTTACGAGGGTCATCCTCGGGAATACCTGCCTCAACCTTACCGACAAGGTCTGCACCAACGTCCGCCGCCTTAGTAAAGATACCTCCGCCAACGCGTGCAAAAAGCGCCATCGAGGACGCACCCATACCGAAGGTCAGCATCGCTGCCGTAATTTCCGCTGCTTCCAGACGGAAAACAAATTTCAAAAGAGCGAACCAAACCGAAATGTCAAAGAGTCCAAGACCGACAACAGTAAATCCCATAACGCTTCCCGCCGAGAAAGCGACACGAAGTCCCTTGTTCAGTCCCTCTTGGCAAGCGTTTGCCGTTCTTGCATTGGCACTCGTTGCGATCTTCATTCCGATAAAACCAGAAAGTGCCGAAAAAACGCCACCGGTCAGGAAAGCAAAGGGCGTGTACCAGCTCAAAAGTCCGATGACCGCCATCACGATCAACACGGTGAACATAATGGCAAAAAAGATCGCTACAATGCGGTACTGGCGTTTGAGATAGGCATTCGCTCCCTGACGGATGAACGCCGAGATCTTTTTCATTTTGTCGGATCCCTCGGAGAATTTCAATACCTTCTTTGCCGTAAAAAGCGCATACAGAAGCGCGATGATCGCCGCTGCAAAGGCAAGAATGGAAACAATCGTTTCAATCATAAGTTTCTTCCTCATTTAAAAATGATATTTTTTTTGCGAAAATTGATTTGTTTTTACTATAAATGATATTATATCACAAACTTTCTCCTTTTTCAAGGAAAAAACAGCAAAGATTGAAAAAAATTTAACAATCTTTCAAAAATCTCTGTTTTTGCCCGAAAAACCCACAAAAATTCTCACTTTTTTGGAAATTTTGCAAAAATCTCTTGAATATTTCTTCAATTTATGATATATTTATATCATCTTATAGACTTATTTAGGAGGTCTTATGACAAAATCAAAGAAAATTTTGCTTTTGGTCGCGACTGTGGTAATCATTGCGCTGCTCGTCGTAGCAGGCGTTACCGACGCGGCAAACGGAACCGTTGCTTGTCCCGACTGTGACGGAACGGTCCTCGACTGCGAAACCTGCGGCGGAGAAGCCGAAGTTCGCGGAACGCTTTGGGCGCTTCTTCCCCCCGTCATCGCCATTGGCTTGGCGCTCATCACCAAAGAGGTATATAGCTCCCTCTTCATCGGTATCCTTTCGGGTGCTCTGCTCTATTCCGACTTCTCTTTTACGGGAACGATGGACGGAATCATCAACGACGGTCTGATTTCCGCCGTTGCCGACAGTGCGGGTATCTTCATCTTCCTCGTTGAGCTCGGCATCATCGTTGCTCTGATCAACAAGGCGGGCGGATCTACCGCATTCGGAAACTGGGCAAAGACGCACATCAAGACGAGAACCGGCGCAATGCTTGCAACCTTCCTTCTCGGCGTGCTGATCTTCGTCGACGACTACTTCAACTGTCTGACGGTCGGATCGGTGATGCGTCCCGTGACCGACAGCAAGCGCATCTCTCGCGCAAAGCTCTCTTACCTCATCGACGCAACCGCCGCTCCCATCTGTATGATCGCTCCGATCTCGAGCTGGGCTGCCGCTGTTTCGGGATATGCTCCCGAAGGTCAGGGACTGTCGCTCTTCATCAAAGCAATTCCCTACAACTTCTATTCGATCCTCACGCTCGTGTTCGTCGTTGCTATCTCGGTGATGGCATTTGACTACGGCTCGATGAAGATTCACGAGCAGAACGCAATTGAGAACGGCGATCTTTACACCGTAGGTGAAAAGAACGAGTCGGTCGAGGTAGTTCCCTCCTCGAAGGGCCGTGTAATCGACCTTGTTCTTCCCGTTGTATTCCTGATCGTTGCCTGCGTATTCGCACTCGTTTACGTTGGCGGTATCTTCGACGGTGCAAGCTTTGTTGACTCCTTCGCAAACACCGACGCAACGGTTGGTCTGCCTTGGGGCGGTCTTGTAGCTCTCGTTGCCATCATTATTTATATGATGTTCCGCCGCGTCATCTCCTTCAAGGAATCGATGGATTGCGTACCTCAGGGCTTTATCGCAATGGTTCCCGCAATTCTCATTCTGACCTTTGCAACCGCACTCAAGAACATTACCACCGTCCTTGGTGCGAAGTACTTTGTCGGTGATCTGATGAGTGGACAGGCTGCCGCACTCGGCTCCTTCCTCCCCGCAATCATCTTCCTCGTTGCCTGCGTTCTGGCATTTGCTACCGGTACCTCTTGGGGTACGTTCGGTATTCTCATTCCGATCGTCGTTGCCATCTTCCCCGAGGGAAGCGAGCTGCTGATCATCGGTATGTCTGCTTGCCTTGCAGGTGCGGTTTGCGGTGACCACTGCTCTCCCATCTCCGATACGACGATTATGTCGTCGGCAGGCGGTCAGTGCAACCACCTCAACCACGTATCCACCCAGATGCCCTACGCCATCACGGTTGCGGCAATCTCCTTTGTTATGTTCGTCATCTCGGGCTTCGTGCAGAACATTTGGATCTGCCTGCCGCTCGGCATCGTGCTGACGGTTGCAACGCTGTTTGTAATCAAGGCAGTAACGAACAAGAAGACCGCAAAGGCATAACTTCTACACAAAAAGCCGTTCTCGCAAGAGAACGGCTTTATTTTTATTCTATTTATTTTATATTCTTTAATACCTCGGTGATCAAAAGGAAGAAGCGCTCGAAGGATGCTTTATGAAGCCTCTCATCGGGCGAATGAAGATTTTCGATCACAGGACCGCAAGACAAAAGATCCATCTCGGGGATTGCCTGCTTGATCACGCCACATTCCAAACCTGCGTGAATCGATTCGATGCGAAGCTCCTTTCGAAACAATCGACGGAACACCTCGGCATAGTGGCTCTGCAGTTCGGAATGCTCTGCAACCTCCCAACCGGGATAGCGTCCGTGGTGTCGGATCTCTCCGCCAAGGCGTATAGCGTACCCCTCCAGCTCTGCGAGCGACGCCTCGAGCTGCGACTCCTTGGCAGAACGCGAGGCAAAGGTCAGAATGACGCGATCGCCCTCAGTACGAACGACACCAAGATTGCGAGAAAACTGCACGAGCCCCGGAAGCGTCGGCTCCCAAGCAAACACCCCGTTGGGGACGGTAGCGAGAAGTCTTACGAGCTTCTCACTCATCTCGTCATCAAAGCAAGCAGATACACCGTCACTTGGACTCAACGAAAGCTCGGCGGCGTGATCGTCCTCGCAAAGGGTTTTGCGAACCGATTGCCATACGGCGTCGAGCGCTGCCTTTGCCGCCGCAGTATCCTCTACAAAAAATACCGCTGTTGCCTCGCGTGGAATCGCGTTATCCTTTGAGCCACCGTCAATGCTTGCAATCAGCAATTTCTGCTCTTTGGCGATTGCCGCAAGAAGCTGACCGAGCAAGCAATTTGCGTTGGCTCTTCCTCGGTGAATATCCTCGCCCGAATGTCCGCCCATCAGACCCTTGAGCGCAAGTCGGACACACGGTTTTGGTGCGTTTGTTCTTTTGCCCAACAGCGTCAGATCACTGCGCGCACCGCCCGAGCTTCCGACAATGATGCCCGTATCGTCAGCGCCGTCCATATTGATCATCCGCCTTGCGGAAATCCTACGGTAATCAAAGGCGATCGCACCGTCAAGTCCAACTTCCTCGCTCGTTGTAAACAGACATTCGAGTGGCGGGTGCGCCTCTCCGTCCAAAATCGCGAGCATCACGGCAACCGCAACACCGTTATCGGCACCAAGCGTCGTACCGCGGGCGCGAATCCATCCGTCCTCTTCGTACAGCGAGAGCGGGTCTTTGGAAAAGTCATGCGCAACACCTTCGTTCTTCTCGCAGACCATATCGCTGTGTCCCTGCAAGAGCACGGGAGAGATCCCCTCTCTTCCCTTCGTCGCGGGCGCGCTGATCAGCACGTTATTCCATTCGTCACGCACGTAAGAAAGCCCTTTTTCTTGCGCAAAAGCTACGAGATACTCGGCAATCCCCTCCTCGTGTCCCGAGGCACGCGGAATGGCGGAAATTTCTTCAAAATAGCGCAAAAGCTTTGGATATGCAACCTCTCTGATCATAATTCCTCCTGACAAAATAGCAGAAGATTGGCTACGGAGAGCCAATCTTCTAAGTATTCAACGTTTGATCTGTGACAGATCGATCACTCCGTCGGGCAGACGGTCGAGATACTGTAAAATCTTTCCCGTACCGAGAGCAACACACTTGATGGGATCCTTTGCTACACGCGTCTTGATCTCAATCACGTCTGCCATCAGTCGGTCAAGTCCGTAGAGAAGGCTTCCGCCTCCCGTCAGCACGATGCCGTTTTTGAGCACGTCGCCCACAAGCTCGGGCGGCGTTTTTTCAATGACCGAGCAAACCGCGTCAAAGATTGCGGAAATCGGCTCCATCATTGCCTCCAACATCTCCTTGGAGGAAAGCTCGACGACCTTCGGCAGTCCCTGCACCAGACACCGTCCCTTAACCTGCATCGTCTTTGCCGTACCGTGCTCGTAGACCGCTCCAATGCGAATTTTGATCTGCTCAGCAGTCCGCTCTCCAATGGCGATATTGTATTTTCTACGCACGTAGCGCATAATTGCCTCGTCAAATCGGTCGCCCGCAATCTTGAGTGACTTGGATACGACGATACCTCCAAGAGAGATCACGGCAACGTCGGTTGTACCGCCGCCGATGTCGACGATCATATGTCCCGTGGGGCTGAAAATATCAAGTCCCGCTCCCATTGCCGCCGCCACGGGCTCGGCAACAAGGTAAGTCTTTCGTGCCCCCGCCTGCGATCCTGCGTCAATGACGGCTCTCTGCTCAACCTCGGAAATCCCCGTAGGCACACAGATCACCACGCGCGGACGCATCACAGCGTTTCCGCACGCACGGCGAATGAAGAATTCGATCATCTTCTCGGTCACGTCGTATCGGTTAATCACTCCCTCGCGCAGAGGGCGGATTACCTCAATATTATTCGGATTTCTTCCAAGCATCACCTGCGCATCCTTGCCGATCCGCGTGATGCAATCGGTATTCTTATCAACTGCCACCACGGACGGCTCGTTCAGCACGATGCCCTTCCCGTCCACGTAGACGAGAACGCTCGCCGTGCCAAGGTCAAGACCTAAGTCCTTGGCTAACATTTTCTTTGCCTTGAAATTCCACATAATTTCTCCCCTCGGTAGGGTGATTTTTTCCTAATTACTTTTATTATACAGGATTTTTCCAAAAAATGCAAGAGGAACTTGTCGTTCCGCGCACTTTTTTAGTCCTGCGCGATACAAAATGCCAAAATTTCTTTCGCGCCTGCCTGCGCCAAAAGCTTAACACACCCCGACATACTCGCACCTGTGGTCACAATATCGTCTACAAGAAGAATACATTTTCCCGCAATCGCACGCTCGTCCCTCACGTAAAAAAGTCCCTTGACGTTGACGAATCGACGAGCGCCCGTCAGGGTCTTCTGCTCACGTCCGCCTCTGCGACGTCCAATGGCTTCCACGTAGGCGATTCCCGTCTTTTCGGAAAGCGCACGACAGATCAGCGCCGACTGATCAAAACCGTAAAGCGTTTTGGCTCGCCGTCCTCTCGGTAGGTTCACGATCACCACATCCTGCCGCCGTTCGGAAAAGCCGCACGCGCAAATCTCTTCCTCGACTGCCGCCGAAAGCTCGCTTGCCACGAATTCGGATATTCGTTTATTCGGGCGGTGTTTGATGCGATAGATCATTTGATTTTGCGGCTCTTTGACCTTTTTCGGATGGTAAAAGATCAGCTTTCTGAGAGAGAAAACACCACGAAGACCTTTGGGCGTACAGGTACATTCGGTCACGACGCGCAAGCACTCGGAGCAGTTTTCCGCCTTGGCAACAAGCCACGCGCGTTCACAGTCGGAGCAAAAGGCTTGCCGCGAGCGCTCGTAGGGAAGAATTTCTCCGCATCCGCCACATTTGCGCACAAAGATAAAGCGCTCTAAAAATTCTTTTCGATCCATCTGTCACCTCAGCGAGCCAGCCACTCGGAAAGTCCCGTATAGCGCATAGTTTGTCGATCGTTTTCCACCATTTCCCGCACGATCTCCTCGCGACCGACGAGAATTGCCATCGTCTGCGCCCGTGTGACGGCGGTATAGAGCAGATTGCGGGACAGAAGCATTGCCGCCGCCGAACACATCGGCAGGATCACAATGGGATATTCACTACCCTGACTTTTATGTACCGTAACGGCATAGGCGTGCTCCAGATCCTCCAGAAAGGAAAAATCGTAAATCACGCGGCGGTCATCAAAGAGGATGGTCATTTCCTTATTCGAAAGATCGATCTCCTCAATGTGTCCGATGTCGCCATTGAAAATACCGTTCCCCATCCGATCGTCGTAGATCCGCGTCCAAAGCATATCGTAATTATTCCTCGTCTGCATCACGCGATCTCCCTCACGGAAAATGCGATCGCGAAATTTGGTTTCGCGAAGACGGGGAGAGGGCGGATTAAGGGTTGCTTGAAGCAACACGTTCAGGCTCTCGGTGCCCGACTCTCCCTTACGAGAGGGCGCGATGACCTGTATTCCCTGCTTTGCCATCTCGCCATAGGTGCGAGGCAGGCGGTTTTTACAAAGATCCGCAATCGTCAGCGCAATCTCGTGATCTCCGCCACGACGGAGAAAGAAGAAATCATTGTCCTTGACCGAAAGATCGGGCATCTCACCGCGATTGATGCGGTGCGCGTTGGTCACGATCAGACTCTCTTGCGCCTGACGGAAGATCTCGTTGAGACGCACGGTAGCAAAGCGCTCACTCTTGATCAGGTCACGGAGCACGTTGCCCGCGCCCACCGACGGAAGCTGATCGGCATCACCAATGAGAATCAGCCTTGCCCCCGGTTTGATCGCCTTGAGAAGGGCGCACATCAAAAGGTTGTCGATCATCGACGCCTCGTCGATGATGATGACCTGCTCCTCGAGAAGATCGTCCTCGTTTTTGAGGAAGGTCGACCGCTCGCCCTCGCCGTAGGTCATCTCAAGAAGTCGATGAATGGTCTTTGCCTCCATCGAGGTTGCCTCCGACAGCCGCTTGGCGGCGCGTCCTGTGGGAGCGGCAAGCGCAATGTCGTATCCCATACTGTCAAAAATATGGATCAAGGCACGCACGACGGTGGTTTTTCCCGTACCGGGACCTCCCGTCAGAATCATCACGCCGTAGCGAAGCGCGTCTGCCATGGCTCTCTTTTGCAAGGAGGCGTAACGAATTCCACTCTTGGCTTCCTCACCCTCGATAAATCGGTCGATATCCTGCAGATCCACCGACGCGCAATGGTCCTCAAGAAGGATCATTTTTTCAGCAATATATTTTTCGGCATCGTAGGACGCCGCATCGTAAACCATTTCATCCTCGCCGCGCCGAACCACACGAACGCTTCGGTTTTGCAAAAGCATAGAAAGTGCGCGAGCCGCGCTCTCCTGTTCGACCGAAAGCAGCTGTGCCGCCATTGGAACGAGCTTTGCTCTCGGAAAGCACACATGTCCATTTTGCGCGGAATTTTGTGAAAGCACGTAGAGGATTCCACTCATCAATCGCTCTAAATGATCCGCATCAAACCCGAGCTTTTGCGCCATACTGTCCGCGCGCTCAAAGCCGATGCCGTCGATCTCGTTGCAAAGGCGGTAGGGGTTCTTTTTTGCAATATCCACCGCTCTCGCACCCCATTGCTTATAAATCTTTACCGTCGTTGCAACACCAAAATAGTCCCGAAAGAAGATCATTGCCGAGCGGATGCCCGCCTGCTCACGAAAGCTCTCGGATGCCGCGAGTGCGGTTTTCATCGAAATTCCCTTGATGC
The DNA here is from genome assembly GCA_017631855.1 of Clostridia bacterium. Taxonomy (GTDB): domain Bacteria; phylum Bacillota; class Clostridia; order Oscillospirales; family CAG-272; genus HGM12713. Next base: position 43,649 of record JAGBSP010000038.1, read on the forward strand.
TCGCGAGCCATTCGGGATGGTTTTCGATGACGTCAAAGCTGTCCTCGCCGAATTCTTCGACGATCCGCTGTGCGGTTTTCGGACCAATTCCCTTGATGGCACGCGAGGAAAGATAACGCAAAATCGACGCCGTATCGGCAGGCATCACGCGCTCGTATTGCGACACCGAAAACTGCCGTCCGTATTTGGGATTGTGCGTCCATTGACCGTACACGCAAAGGTGATCCCCCGCGCCGATCATCGGCATAATTCCCACGGCGGTAATGATCTCGCCATCCTCGGAGGACGCCATATCGCAAATGGTATATCCGTTGTCCTCGTTTGCATAAATCACGCGCTCGACGCTTCCCTCGATGCGTTGCAGGGACGTACTCTGCTCCATATTCTCTGCCATAGCCTCCTCCTTTCTTTGTATCATTCCGTTTTCTCTACCAAACAACAGCTGACGCCAAAGCGAGTCAATACGGTCCTTAGCCGTTCGTTTTGCAACAGCTCCCGCGTTGTGATCACCACGACCCTTCCCGAAGGAAGTCCCAAGGCTGAAAACAGCGCGTCACGGATCAGCTCTTCTGCTGCGTCCGCGTCGCGCTGTGTCAGAATTTCAATGGCGAGCAGCGTGTGCCGCGAGCCAAAGAGCCTCCGCGCGAGCCAATGCACCGCGCTGTAAATCCCCAGCAGGGCAAGAAAACAGATAACAATCTCTAAAAAAATCCAAACAACCATATTCCTTACCTCCTCAATGCAGAATATGCATCGAAGAGGAAGTGGGTGCTCAGGCAAGAAGCTTTGCGAGCTCCTCTGCCATTTCAAGCTTTTCCCAAGGAAGGTCGATGTCCTCGCGTCCCATATGACCGTATGCCGCCGTCTGGCAGTAGATCGGTCTGCGAAGATCAAAGCGCTGAATGATTGCGGCAGGACGAAGATCAAAGAGCTTCTCTACTGCCTCGGAGATCTTATCCTCCTCTACCTTACCCGTCCCGAAGGTATCGATCATCACAGATACGGGCTTTGCCACGCCGATGGCATATGCCACCTGAACCTCACAACGGTCGGCAAGTCCCGCCGCCACGATGTTCTTTGCGATGTAACGGCAAGCGTAGGACGCCGAACGGTCCACCTTCGTCGGGTCCTTACCCGAGAACGCGCCGCCGCCGTGACGAGAATATCCACCGTAAGTATCGACGATGATCTTTCGTCCCGTCAGACCCGTGTCACCTGCAGGTCCGCCCACAACAAAGCGTCCTGTGGGGTTAACGTAAATTTTCGTTGCCGCATCCATCAGCTCTGCGGGAACGATGGGCGTGATGACCTCACGAATGACGTCCTCACGAATTGTTGCAAGCTCAACATCAGCGCTGTGCTGAGAAGAAATAACGATCGTATCAACGCGTACCGGCGTATCGTCGTGATATTCCACCGTGACCTGCGTTTTTCCGTCGGGACGGAGATAGCCGAGCGTTCCATTCTTACGAACCTCGGTCAGACGAAGTGCCAGCTTGTGCGAGAGCGAAATCGGCAGAGGCATCAGCTCTGCGGTTTCGTTGCAGGCATAACCGAACATCAACCCTTGGTCGCCCGCGCCCGTATCGAGTCCGTCGTTCATCTCGCCTTCCTTTGCTTCGAGCGACTTGTCCACGCCCATTGCAATATCGGGCGACTGCTCGTGGATCGAGGAAATGACAGCACAGCTATCACAGTCAAATCCATACTTTGCACGCGTATATCCGATCTCACGTACCGTTTCGCGAACGACGGTGGGAATATCGACGTATGCCTTCGTCGTAATCTCGCCCATCACGGTCACAAGTCCGGTCGTACAAAAGGTTTCGCACGCCACACGAGACATCGGATCCTGACGAAGCATCTCGTCAAGGATCGCATCCGAAATTTTATCGCAGATTTTGTCGGGATGTCCTTCGGTCACCGACTCCGAGGTAAATAACTTTTTCTTCATCATTCTTTCTCCTTTTCGTTCTTTCAACAAAAAAATCTCCGTTCTCCGGAGATCAAGCAAGTTCTCATCTTCCGGAATTAGCACCTTACCGCATATTTTGGCAGGTTGCCGTGGTTTCATCGAGCCTGTCTCTCCACCACTCTTGATAAGATTTCTATATTGATTATAGTATATCATATTTTTTTGCAAATTGCAAGTATTTTTTAAAAATCGAGAGAGATTTCTTTTTGTGATGTTTTTTACAATAGCAAAAATAAATCCCCTTGTATTTACCGCATTTTTTCATTTCTTTTGTATTGATTAATAAAAAATACCGATTTTCAAACAACAGAAAATCGGTATTTTGAATTATGCAAAAATAGCAACCGCGCCGTAGGAAATCAGCGTCATAATCACGCCTGCGATCATAACACCGAACAAGCAAGACAGCAACGCCTTCCAGAATTTCATATCGATCATTGCCGCTACGAGCGAACCCGTCCACGCGCCCGTTACGGGGAGCGGCACGGCAACGAACAGACAAACGCCCCAGAAGGAATACTTTGCGATCTTGTCGCGGTTCTTTTCCACCTTTCGGTTGAGCCAGCCCGCGAGCTTATTGAAAAATTTCACCTTGGAGTTCGTCATCCATCCCAAAAACGCCCTGATAAAGAGCAAAATAAAGGGTACGGGAACCATATTACCAAGAACACTGAGGAAATAGCTCTGCCACCACGGTAGTCCGAGAATTGCGCCCATCGGGATCGCGCCTCTGAGTTCAATGATCGGAATCATCGAGCAGAAGAAAACGCAAAGCTCTTCGCCAACCGTCACCAAAAAGAAATCCCGAATGGCACCTACGATCGAATCCAACATAAAATTCAAATTCCTTTCTTTGAGATCATTTCAATACGAAAAAGATAATAACAAGCGAAATAATAATCACCAAAGCGGCAATCACTGTAACAACAATTGAGCGCGCCGTGTTTTTTGCGGTAGGCACTTGGATTTCGGTCGCCTGCTTTTTCGCAAAGAACCCCGTACGTTTGAGTACGTTCGAGAGCGGCTTATATAACAATAGTACAATTGCTCCATTGAGGGTTGCCTTGATAAAGTTGAAAGGCAAGAGCACCTTGGGAATGAGTGCCGCTACCTCTTGCACAGGAACGCCCATATAATACGGCGTAATCAAAAGATTCGCCAGCACCATCACCGCTGTCACGGCAAACACGCCCGACAAAAGTCCAACGATTGCACCGTAAAAGCTTTTTTTATACTTATAGATCAGTCCCGTAACCATCGAAAAGGTCACCGAGGACAACATGTTCATCACAAATCCGTACACGCCCGTCGAGCTATGCGTCACCATTTCCAAAAACGGAACAAGTACAGCAATAAAGAGTCCCGAGATCGGTCCAAAAAGCAATGTGCAAAGCACGATAATCGAATCCTTGATCTCAAGCGACAGAAATAGTACGGGAATTTTAACATAGGTCAGCGCAAATGCAAGTGCACAAAACATTGCAACCGCCGACAGCTTTTTAATACGATTGTTTGACATAATAAAAATCTCCCTTTTTTCTAAAAAATAGGGAGAAGATATGAACTTTGATGTATCTCAAAAATATCTTCTCTCATCCGGACTTTACCGTCGGCACAGGAATCTCACCTGTTCGGCTCTTTCGAGTTCGCGGGCTTTCACCGCCGGTATGGAATTTCACCAATCCCCAAAGATTTTATTTTCATTGGAAATCAGCACCGAGAAAAAGCTTCTCGGTGCTGATGAAAATCAATGCAACTTATGCAAGGATGTTGGATACGACGCCCGATCCTACGGTTCTACCACCCTCACGGATAGCGAAACGCAGACCCTCTTCGCAAGCGATGGGGGTAATGAGCTCAACAGTCATATCAACGTTGTCGCCAGGGCGGCACATATCAACGCCTGCGGGAAGCTCGATGATACC
>JAGBSP010000039.1 GCA_017631855.1 Clostridia bacterium
GATTGAAGAGCTGAGAAGAGAATACTACTTTGGAGAGAACAGTCCATTGGTATGCGATGAACACGGTGGCGTGACGAATCCCGAACGATTTCGCAGAAGATACCACCGGCTGCTCGAAGGAGCGGGGATTGAGAGCAAGGGGTTGCACGCACTCCGACATACCTTCGCGACTAACCTCGTCAACGGAGTCAAGCAACCCGACGGAACACTCAAGGCACTCACCGTCAAGCAAGTAGCAGACTTGCTCGGACACTCTACTACGCAGGTGACGGAGATGTACTATGTGAAAAGGGATATGTCAATGCTCGATGGAATTACCAATGACTTCTGCCTGTGAAAAATGTACCTTCTCGCTTATAAAGTTGGATTTTATAAGCGAGAAGGTACATAAAATTTTGGAGTTAACACACCTTATTATAAAAAAGAGAATTTGAATTTTTCAAAAAAATATATTGACATTATGTCGGTATACCGTTATAATGGTAATGAGGTGATGGTATGAAAATCAGCAGTATCTTGAAGAAAAAGAAAATGACCAAATATCAGCTTGCCAAAGTGAGTCACGTTCCATACGCAACATTAAACGATATTTTGAGTGGAAAAACCAAAATCACGAAGTGCTCGGCGGAGACATTATATAAGCTTGCGAAGGCTCTTGAAGTATCTATGGAAAGTCTCATTGAAACCGAAATAAAAAGAGCGCAACAGCAGCGCGAAAGGGAACGGTCGTATGAGTACGGTCTGCCGACCTATTTGCAACACGACTTGGATATGTACAAGAAAGGATTGGAAGATAATTCTTCGTTGCTTGACTGCTTATGGGGAGAGCTGTACGGAAGCATTAATATGGCGGAAATCAGTGAAGGATCAATTTCCGCAGAGCATGCGAATTATTTAAGACAAAAGTATTTGTGGAGATAAAATATGATCGATTTTACAAATTGCGAGAGAATTTTAAGTAAAGCATATAACGGAGCGAATGGAAAAAAGATTGCGGTTTCCTATCAAGGGATACAGTATATGCTGAAATTCCCTCCGTCAGGCGCGGCGAAGAAGACGAATCTTTCATACACCAACAGCTGTATCAGTGAGTATATTGGAAGCAATATTTTTAATATGCTTGGACTTGAAGCGCAGAAAACGATTCTTGGAACATACGATGTTGGCGGAAAAACAAAGATCGTGTGTGCTTGCAGGGATTTTACGGCAGACGGTATGGATTTTTATGATTTTTGTTCGATCAAAAATACGGTCATAGATTCGGGACATGAGGGAACCGGAACCGAATTGGAAGAGATTTTGGAATCGATAGAAAAGCAGGTATATGTCAACCCCGTAGATGTAATGGAACATTTTTGGGATATGTTTGTTGTCGATGCATTCCTTGGAAACTTTGACCGGCACAACGGAAACTGGGGATTCTTAGTGGATCGAAATGCAAATACAGCAGAAATTGCTCCGATCTTTGACTGTGGAAGTTGCTTGCTACCGCAAGCCGATGAAACCGTAATGAAAAATGTTTTGTCCAACGAAGATGAAATGAATGCTCGAGTATATCAATTCCCAACCTCGGCGATTAAGTTGGATAACGCCAAGATCAACTATTATGATTTCCTTATGTCGGAAGACAATGAGGCTTGTAATGAAGCGCTTGCACGGATTGTCCCGAGAATCAATATGCAAGAAGTAGAAGCGCTGATCGAAGCTATCCCGTGTATCTCGGACTTGCAGAAAGAATTTTATATTGCATATTTGCACGCAAGATATGAGAATATCCTTCTTCCCGCATATGAACAAATTATGGGAGAAGATGAAGGTATGTCATTGACGATGTGAGGGAGATATCGCATATCAAAATTTGATACGCAGTAAACAAAGAAAAGGCGGCTCTCTTGGAGAGCCGTCTTTTTTCGTTGTGTTCAGTTTGATTTGAGCATAAATCAATGAAGAATTTAATTTTTTTGCGAGGATATTGATGCTCGATTGATGATCGTGATGCTTTTTTGATGCTGTACCAAACGGAAACATTAACACACGTTAGGATTTTTGGCACGGTAATGCTCTTTTGTCCGTGATGAGTTTTGGGAAATTTTTAGAGAAATTGGCGTTTTGGACAGAAAAACACTAGAAAACACCAGAAAAAAGAAAAACCGAAGCCATTTGGCTTCGGTTATGGCAGGGGCAGGAGGATTCGAACCCGCGACCCACGGTTTTGGAGACCGGTACTCTACCAGCTGAGCTATACCCCTGTGTCATTTGACCGTATTATTATATCACATCTTTTTTCGTTTTGCAATACTTTTTTGAAATTTCTTTGATTATTTTTTTCGGGGCTTCTTTCGAAGCCCCGTTCTTTTTTTTATTTCGTTCCCGTGCTTCCGAATCCGCCCGCACCTCTTGCGGTGTCGTTCAGTTCTTCCACGACGGTGAATTCTGCCGCATAGTAGGGAGCAAACACGATCTGTGCGATTCTCTCTCCGTCGGCAATCGATTGCTCGCTCGTTCCGTGGTTATGGAGTGCGACCATGATCTCTCCGCGGTAATCGCTATCGATGACTCCGACCTTATTGGCGGGAGCGAGTCCTTTTTTTGAGGCAAGTCCGCTTCTCGCGTAAATCAGTCCGACGAGTCCCTCGGGGATCTCCATCGCAATTCCCGTATGAATCAGCTTGGTTTCTCCTGCTGCGATCGTCACCTCTCCCGCTTCACACGCGTAGAGGTCGGCTCCTGCCGCTGCGGTCGAGCCGTAGGTGGGAACTTTGGCATTTTCGTTCAGTTTTTTGATATTCATAGCAAAGCTCATTGTAGTCTATCTCCTTTATTTTCCAACGCAGAATTTTGAAAAGATTTCTCCGACGATCTCCTCTCCGAGTTCGCGTCCGTCGACCTCTCCGAGTGAGGAGAGCGCCTGCTCGATTCCAATGCAGCAGAGGTCGAGCGGCATTGCGGCTCTGAGGTCGCCGAGCGATGCCTTGAGCGATTCCTCTGCGAGCTTCAGCGCGGCGTACTGTCTTGCTCCCGTGACAACCGCGTCGCTTTCGACGTTGATTTCTCGGTCGATAAAGAGCGTATCGATCAGTTCGGCAAGCTTCTCAAAGCCCTCTCCGTTCTTGGCGGATACCGTAACGGTATCGGGGAACGCTTCCTTGATCGGGGCGAGGTCGCAGTTTCCCGTAAGGTCGTTTTTGTTGAGGAGTGCAATGCGGGGGAGCTCGGTTGCGCTGACCTCTTGGCAGAGTGCGAGATCCTCGTCTGAGAGGGGACGGGAGGTGTCAAAAACGGCGAGAATCAGTCCCGCGTTTGCCATTTCTGCTTTGGTTCGCTCAATTCCGATGCTTTCGACCCGATCGTCGGTTTCGCGGAGTCCTGCCGTATCGCAGAGGCGGAGCAGGGTTTTTCCCATCGTTGCATTTTCACGAAGGACGTCTCTCGTCGTACCCTCGACGTCGGTGACGATGGCGGCATCGTAGCCGAGAATTCGGTTATAGACCGAGCTCTTTCCCGCGTTGGTTCGTCCGCAGATGACGGTGGGAATTCCCTCGGTAATCGCTTGTCCCGTTCGGTAAGTACTCGCGAGCCGATCGATTTTTTTGGTTACCGTTTCGATCGATTCGATCATTTCGTCGCGGCTCATTTCGGCAAGATCCTCTTCGGGGAAGTCGATGGCGGCAAAGACCGAGGTCATCACAGCTCGGAGCTCAAGGTAGAGTTCTTCGGTCTTTTTGGAAAGATAGCCGCGGACACCGCCTCTTGCGAGCCGCATTTGAGCGTTGGTCTGTGCCTCGAGCAGATTTCCGAGCGCCTCTGCCTCGGAAAGCTTCATCTTGCCCGAAACGTATGCCCGTCGGGTAAATTCTCCCGCTTCTGCATGGCGTGCGCCTGCAAGCAATGCGGCTTCGAGGACCGCTCTTGTGACAAGAATTCCGCCGTGGCAGGTGATTTCGACGGTATCCTCTCCCGTAAAGGAGTGGGGCGCCTTGAAATAGACCGCCATTCCATCATCGAGGTCATATCCGTCGGGACGGTGGATCTCTCCGTAGGAAAGCCTTCCACAGGGAAGTGCGGAGAGCGGTTGTTTTGATGCGGGGGTAAAGATTGTCTCACCGATGCGGAGCGCGTCGTCTCCGCTGATTCGGATCATTGCGACGCCGCCCTTTCCCGCGGGGGTACTGACGGCGGCAATGGTATCGAGAATTTTCATAGGTATCTCCTTAGGTAAAAGAGGAATGGGTGCCGCAAGCACGGCACCCGTTCGTTTTTGGTTTTGCTTACGCCTCGATCTCCTCTGCGTCCTCAATCAAGAGATCGCAGTCATCGCATTCGTCGAGCAGATCGTCACAATCGTAAACGAGGTCCTCGGAATACTTCTTGATAAGCTTGTAGATAACGAAAGCAATTGCGCTTGCTACAGCAACGGCAGCAACGCTGATGGCAATGATCTTGCCATAGTTGGTCTTTTTCTTAAAGAAATGCATGATAAATCCTCCTTATATCGATAGATCAAAAAATGATTTATTACTTATAGTATATCATATTTTTTGTAAATTGCAAGAACATTCTAAAAATTTTTTAAATTTTTTAACATTTTGAAAAGGCTTGATTTTCCAAAAAAAATATGGTACAATAAATTAAAATTATTAAGAAATAAAAGAAAGGAGAAGAAGATGCGTTTTTTGGATAAGACGGTATTGACGGAAAAGATCGTCGAGGCACTTTCGTCGGTGCTTCCCGTGACGGGCATCGTGCTTTTATTGCTCGTAACGATTGCTCCCGTTTCTGCCGCAATGCTTCTTTCTTTTTTGATCGGAGCGGTGCTTTTGATCGTTGGTATGGGACTTTTTAACCTCGGTGCGGAGAGCGCGATGACTCCGATGGGAGAATACGTCGGCTCGAAGATGACGACGTCTCGAAAGCTTTGGTTGATCATTTTCGTTTCGTTCTTCGTCGGATTGATGATCACGGTATCCGAGCCAGACCTTCAGGTACTTGCGACGCAGTTGCCCGATATTCCGAACATGGTGCTGATTCTAACGGTGGGCGTTGGCGTGGGACTTTTCCTTGTGATCTCGATGCTTCGCGTGCTGTTCCGCATTCGTTTGAAATACTTACTGCTGTTCTTTTATATGGTTGTATTTGCTTTGATTGCCTTTGTTCCCGAGGGCTTTCGTGCCGTATCCTTTGATTCGGGCGGTGTGACGACAGGACCGATGACCGTGCCCTTTATTATGGCTCTTGGCGTCGGTGTTGCGTCGATTACTGCCTCCGGAGGAGATGGTGACGACAACTTCGGTATGGTGGCGCTTTGCTCGGTAGGACCGATTCTTGCCGTGATGATTCTTGGACTGATTTACAACGTCGAAGGGCAGGCAGCCCCCTCATATCCTTCGATTACAGTAGATTCTTCGCGTGATATTTTTGGACTTTTCTTTGAGGAAATTCCGCATTATATGTTGGAAATGTTGATCGCGCTCGGTCCGATCGTGGTCTTTTATCTTGTATTCCGTTGGCTGACCGGTGGACGCGGGCAGGACGGCTTTGGAAAAACGATGGTGGGTGTCGGCTATACCTACGTCGGACTCGTGCTATTCCTGACGGGTGTGAATGTTGGCTTTATGCCCTTGGGTAATCATCTCGGCGCATCGCTTGGCTCGTCCGAGCTTCGCTGGGTCATTGTTCCGCTTGGAATGATCATCGGTTACTTTATCGTTTCCGCCGAGCCTGCGGTGCACGTGCTGACAAAGCAGGTTGAGGATGTGACAGCGGGTACGATTCCCGGAAAGGTGCTCAAAAACGCGCTTTCCATCGGTGTTGCGGTATCGGTTGGTATTGCGATGTTCCGCGTGCTGACGGGTGTTTCCATTCTTTGGATTATTCTTCCCGGCTATGTGATCGCTTTGGCGCTGACCTTCTTTGTTCCCGATATTTTTACCTCGATCGCATTTGACTCGGGTGGCGTTGCGTCGGGACCGATGACAGCGACCTTCCTTCTGCCCTTTGCGATGGGAGCGAGCGCGGCGGTTGGCGGCAGTGCGGGGGACGCGTTTGGCGTGATCGCATTGGTTGCGATGACTCCCCTGATCGCGATTCAAATTTTGGGTCTGGTATATCGCATCCGTTCCGCAAAGCAAAAGGCAACCGAAGAGATTTTTGCGGAAGAAGAAATTTTGGGAGAAGTACCTCTTATGACGGACGAAGAGTCCGAGGACGTGATCGAACTGTGACGGAGGCAAAAATGAAAGATTTATATTTATTGATTACAATCGTTCAGCGCGCCGATGCCGAGGAATACGAGGAGTTTTATCGGACGCATTCGGTGAGCGTGACCTACAGTATTCCGTCGAACGGAACGGCACACGCGCGAACGCTGAGTTTGCTTGGCTTGGAGAAAACCGAAAAAACGATGCTATTTTCCGCCGTTTCGGGCAAGACCTTGAATGCCCTGAAGCGCTCGCTGACGGTAGAGATGAAAATCGATTTACCGAACCGTGGCGTTGCGATGGCAGTGCCACTGTCGGGAATTGGCGGAATGAGAACCTTGGAATATTTTATGTCGGGACAAATGCCCGAATCCGAAGAAACGGAGGAAAAAAAGATGCAATCAGAGCATGAATTGATCGTAGCAATCTACGAAAAGGGATATACCGATCTCGTGATGGATGCTGCTCGTGAGGCAGGCGCTCGCGGAGGTACGACCATTCGCGCCAAGGGAACGGGCGCGGGTGCTGAAAAATTTTTTGGAATTTCCTTAGCGGAAGAGAAGGAGATTGTCTTTATCGTGTCGCACGGAGAGCAGAAGAAGGATATTATGAAGGCGATCATGCAGAAAGCGGGTGTCGATACCAAGGCGCATGCGCTGGTGTTCTCGCTTCCCGTATCCGAAACGGCAGGCTTCCGCTTTGCCGATACCGTCGATAAGGACGGAGAATGACGTGTACTTTTTCAATCGATGGATATTTGCTTTGCGGCAAATATCCATCGGTTTTTATTTTTGTTTAAAAGTCGTTAAAAATTTTTACGATGTTAATTTACAAACCATTATTTTCTATGAAATTAAATTATACTATAATTGATAAGATAGAATTTTATTTTTTAAAGTAAGGAGATCTTTTTTGAGTATGGTCATTAAAACCTTGGCGAAGAGTATTCGGGAATACAAAACAAGCTCGATCTTAACGCCTGTTTTTATTGCTCTGGAAGTCATTATTGAATGCATGATCCCTTGGTTGACTGCCGAGATGGTCGGCGCGATCGAAGCCGAGATCGCAGTCGGCGGAGATGCGGGACTTTCGATTATTTTGAAGTACGGACTTTGGCTCGTGCTTTTGGCGGCGCTTTCGCTGACCTGTGGCGCGCTTTCGGCGCATTTTTGCGCGATTGCGTCCTGCGGCTTTGCCAAAAATCTGCGCCACGATCTGTATGCGTCGGTGCAGAGCTTTTCCTTTTCCAATATGGATAAGTTTTCGACCTCGAGCCTTGTGACGAGATTGACGACCGACGTTACGAACGTACAGATGGCGTATATGATGATTATTCGTACGGCGGTACGCGGTCCTTTAATGATCGCAGTGGCGCTGTCGATGGCGATCGCAATCAGCCCGAAAATGTCGCTTGCCTTTGCGATCATCGTCCCCTTCCTTGCGATCGGACTTTTCTTTATTATTCGCAATGCACACCCCATTTTCAAGTCGGTCTTTAAAAAGTACGACCGTCTGAACGAGTCGGTGCAGGAGAACGTTCACGGCATTCGCGTGGTCAAGGCATACGTGCGCGAGGAGCACGAGAAGGAGAAATTTGCCACCGCATCGGATGAGGTAACAAAGGATTTCACCCGTGCTGAGAAAATTATGGCGCTGAATAATCCGCTGATGCAATTCTGCTTTAATGCCATTATGCTGATCATTTGCTTCTTCGGAACGCGCCTTGTCGTTTCTTCGAATGGCACAGAGCTTGCTATCCCCGAAATTTCGGCGCTTCTGACCTACGGTGCGCAGATTTTGATGAGCCTGATGATGGTTTCCTTTATTATCGTAATGATCGTAATCTCGGCGGCAAGTGCTCAGCGTATTGCCGAGGTTCTGAACGAGCAAAGTGCGATCACCACGCCCGCGAGCCCCGTCACCGAGGTGAGCGACGGCAGTATTATCTTCAAGAACGTTAGCTTCCGTTACTCCGAAAAGGCAGAGCGGGCGTCGCTCTCGGACATCAATCTGTATATCGCTTCGGGTGAAACGGTGGGAATTCTTGGCGGTACGGGTTCGGGAAAGACCTCGCTGATTCAGCTGATTTCGCGTCTGTATGACGTGACCGAGGGCTCGGTGCTCGTCGGCGGCGTGGACGTCAGAGAATACGATCTTGAGGTGCTTCGTAATCAGGTTTCGGTCGTTCTTCAGAAAAATCTGCTCTTTGCGGGTACGATCAAGGACAATCTCCGCTGGGGTGACCCCAACGCGAGTGACGAGGAAATGGTTCGCATCTGTAAGCTTGCGCAAGCAGACGAATTCGTCTCTCGTTTCCCCGACGGCTACGATACCTACATTGAGCAGGGAGGTGCAAACGTATCGGGCGGACAGAAACAGCGACTTTGTATTGCCCGCGCACTGCTCAAGAAGCCGAAGATTCTGATTCTGGATGACTCGACAAGTGCTGTCGACACCAAGACCGACGCGCTGATCCGCAAGGCGTTTGCCGAAGAGATCCCCGATACGACGAAGATTATTATCGCACAACGCGTTTCGTCGGTCGAGCATGCCGATAAGATCGTGGTGCTGGACGGCGGCTGTATTGAGTCGGTGGGCACGCACGAGGAATTGCTTGTAAAGAGCCCCATTTACCGTGAGGTTTACGAATCTCAGACGAAGGGAGGCGATGCGGAATGAAGCCTGAAAAGCAGATGAAAAAGCGCCGCCCTCCGATGGATAAGGGCGTACTTGGACGCTTGTTGAAAATGCTGTTCCGTGATTACAAGTGGACGTTGGTGGTTGTGACCGTCTGCGTTGCCATCGTTGCCTTTGCTTCGACGGTTGCCAGCATTTTTATGAACAAGTACCTGCTTCTGATGGAAGAAGCACTGAAGACGGGCGGCGGTTGGGCGTCGATCCGTGACGAGGTGATTGCAAACGTCCTTTTGATGGTCGTGATCTACGCCTTCGGTTGGATTGCATCCTTCCTCTATACGCGTTTGATGGCGATTCTGACGCAGAAATTCCTCAACCGAACGCGAAAGAAAATGTTTGCCAAGATGCAGACACTTCCGCTTCGCTATTTCGACACGCACCACCACGGCGACGTGATGTCCTATTACACCAACGATATTGACACGCTCCGCGAGCTGGTTTCGCGTTGCTTACCGCAGTTCCTTAACTCGGGATTGATCATCGTGTTGCTCGTTTACAATATGCTTCGTCTGAGCCTTTGGATGACACTCGTCATCGCGCTTGGCGTGGTTGGAATGACCTTTGTAACTAAGATCATCGGAGGAAACAGCGCGCGGTACTTCTTAAAGCAGCAAAAATCGATCGCGAAGACCGAGGGCTTTGTGGAAGAGATGATGCACGGACAGAAGGTTGTTAAGGTGTTCTGTCACGAGGCACAAAGTCAGAAGGAATTTGACGAAGTCAACGAGCAACTCTGCGCCGATGCGACCAAGGCAAACCGCTTTGCCAATATTCTGATGCCAATTATGGGAAATATCGGAAATATTCTCTACGTGCTGATCGCCTTTGTGGGCGGCGTGCTTGTAATGATGAACGCGCCGAACATTTCGATTACGGGACAGGCGATGACCTTTGCGGTCGTGCTTCCGTTCCTTGGTATGGCGCGTCAGTTTACCAACAACGTCAGCCAGCTGTCACAGCAGATGAATTCGATCGTGATGGCAATGGCAGGCGCAAAGCGTATTTTTGAGCTTCTCGACGAGGAGCCTGAGGTTGACGACGGCTACGTTACGCTCGTCAACGCCAAAGAGGTGGACGGCGAGATCGTGGAATGTGCAGAGCGCACGGGACTCTGGGCGTGGAAGCATCCCCACGGTGACGGCAGTGTGACCTACACGAGACTGCGCGGCGACGTACGCATTGAGGGAATGGACTTCGGTTACGTGCCCGAAAAGACGGTTCTTAAAAACGTGACCCTCTATGCCGAGCCCGGACAGAAGGTTGCGTTTGTCGGCGCAACGGGTGCGGGAAAGACGACGATTACCAATCTGATCAACCGGTTCTACGATATTGACGACGGAAAAATCCGTTACGACGGCATCAACATCAACAAGATCAAGAAAGCCGACCTGCGCCGTTCGCTCGGTGTCGTGCTTCAGGATACCAATCTCTTTACGGGTACGGTCATGGAGAACATCCGTTACGGTAAGCTAGATGCGACTGACGAGGAATGTATCGCGGCGGCAAAGCTAGCGCACGCCGACGATTTTATCACGCGTTTGCCTGATGGCTACCAGACGATGCTGAGTGCGGGCGGCTCCAACCTCTCGCAGGGACAGAGACAGCTTCTGTCGATCGCGCGTGCGGCGGTTGCCGATCCGCCCGTGATGATCCTTGACGAGGCGACCTCGTCGATCGACACGCGTACCGAGGCACTTGTTCAGAAGGGTATGGATGCCCTGATGAAGGGAAGAACGGTATTCGTGATCGCGCACAGACTTTCGACCGTGCGCAACTCCGACGTGATTATGGTGCTCGAACAGGGCGAGATCATTGAGCGGGGAAGTCACCAAAAGCTGATTGAGGAAAAGGGAAAATATTATCAGCTGTATACGGGCGCGTTTGAACTCGAATAAGCGCTCAAGACATTCCGAAAGGAGAACCTCCGATGAACTATTCTTTGGGAATTGATATCGGTTCCACTACGGTCAAGACCGTCCTGACGAAGGACGGCACCGTGGTGTATGAGAAATATGAGCGACATCTCTCGCAGGTCAGAGCCAAGGCGCTGGAAATGATCGAGGAAATTCGTCCGATGATTGCGGGTGAGCGCTTTTCGGTGGCATTTTCAGGCTCGGCGGGACTTGGTCTTGCTGAAGCGAGCGGCATTCCGTTTGTGCAGGAGGTCTTTGCCACGGGGGAGGTCGTCAAGCGTATGGAGCCCGATACGAGTGCCGTCATCGAGCTTGGCGGCGAGGACGCGAAGATCATTTTCTTCGACGGCGGTACCGACGAGCGAATGAACGGAAGCTGTGCGGGTGGTACGGGAGCGTTTATCGATCAGATGGCGACGCTTCTTGACCTTGACGCCGATGAGATGGATCGACTGAGCCTTGAACATATGAAAATCTATCCGATTGCTTCGCGCTGCGGTGTCTTTGCCAAAACCGACATTCAGCCGCTTCTTAATCAAGGAGCGAAGAAGGAGGACGTGGCGGCAAGCATTTATCAGGCAGTGGTTAATCAGACGATTGCGGGACTTGCGCAGGGACGGAAGATCCGAGGCAAGGTGCTCTTCCTCGGCGGACCT
Organism: Clostridia bacterium; assembly: GCA_017631855.1. Classification (GTDB taxonomy): domain Bacteria; phylum Bacillota; class Clostridia; order Oscillospirales; family CAG-272; genus HGM12713. The sequence continues at coordinate 11,464 of JAGBSP010000039.1, forward strand.
CTTTACTACTGTCGCGGCTTGCGTGAGCGCTTTAAAGAAACGCTCGGACTTTCGGACGAGGAAGCCATCTTCCCCGAATACGCGCGCTATGCCGTAGCGATGGGTGCGGCAATCTATGCCGAAAAAACGGGATATGAAACCGAGATCGACGCGCTGACGGCGAAAATCCGCGAAAGCCTTACGGCGGTGGTGTCTAACCGTTTACCTTCGCTCTTTGAGAACCGAGAGGAATACGACCTCTTTCACGAGCGTCACGCCAAAGCCGACGTGGCTCGGCGTGCGATCGAGAGCTACGAGGGCGAGGCATATCTCGGCATTGACTGCGGAAGCACGACGACGAAGATGGTGCTTCTTTCGCGCGACAAGGAAATTCTGTTTTCTTATTACAATTCCAACCGCGGCAATCCCGTAGAGATTGTCCGCGAGCAGCTCGGTATCATTTACGGACTTTGCGGCGACCGCATTCGCATTGTGGGAAGCGCCGTGACGGGCTATGGTGAGGAGCTGATCAAACACGCCTTTGGTGTCGACCTTGGAGTGGTCGAAACCATTGCGCACTACACGGCGGCAAAATATTTTCTGCCCGAGGTCGATTTCATTCTCGATATCGGCGGTCAGGACATCAAGTGCTTCCGTATTCGCAACGGCGCGATCGACAGCAGTATGCTCAACGAGGCGTGCTCCTCGGGATGCGGCTCGTTTATCGAAACTTTTGCACGTTCTATGGGATATGAGATCGATGAGTTCGCATGTCTCGGACTCTTCAGCCCCGCGCCCGTCAATCTCGGTAGCCGTTGTACCGTCTTTATGAACTCTTCGGTCAAGCAGTCGCAACGCGACGGAGCGACGGTGGAGGATATTTCGGCAGGACTTTCGGTCAGCGTTGTGAAAAACGCGATCTACAAGGTCATTCGTGCGGGCAGTGCCGACGAGCTCGGTGAGCATATCGTCGTGCAGGGCGGAACCTTTTATAACGACGCGGTGCTTCGTTCCTTTGAGCTGGAGCTCGGACGCGAGGTCATTCGTCCCGCCATCGCGGGACTGATGGGTGCGTATGGCGCGGCGCTCTATTCGATGCGCCTGACGAACAGTACGCTCCTCTCTTCGAATGAGCTGCGCGAATTTCATCACACCTCGACGGCGGCGATCTGTCGCGGCTGTACCAATCATTGCCATCTGACGGTCAATACCTTCACGGGGGGAAAGAAATTCATTTCGGGCAACCAATGTCAGAAGGGACTCGGACTTGAGAAGGCGGCTGAGGAAATTCCGAATCTGCACGAGTTTAAGAGAAGTTATCTGACGGGGCTTTCTTCGCGTCAGCCGAAAACAGTGACGCGCGGCACGGTAGGTCTTCCGCTCTCGCTCGGTATGTACGAGCTTTTGCCGCTCTGGCACGGAATTTTTTCTTCTCTTGGTTTTTCGGTGAAGATTTCGAAGATGTCCTCAAAGCAGACCTACGAGCGTGGACAGTTTTCGATTCCCTCGGATACGGCGTGCTATCCCGCAAAGATTATGCACGGTCATATCGAGGAATTGGTGGCAGAGGGCGTGGACGCGATCTTCTATCCCTGCCTTTCCTACAACATTGACGAAAAGCATTCCGACAATCACTATAACTGTCCTGTCGTGGCGTATTATTCCGAGTTGCTTCGCGGCAATATGGATTCGCTTTCGTCGGTTAAGTTCTTATATCCTTACTTAAATATCAACAGTCGCCGCGAGCTTTGTCGCGGACTTCTGAGTGCGCTTTCGGAGCTCTGTCCCGAGCTTTCGGCAAAGGAAATTCGAAGAGCCGTAAGACGCGGATTTGCGCAGTACGGCGAGTATATGGCGTCGATCCGCCGCGAGGGTGAGCGTTCGCTTGCGTGGGCAAGAAAGAACGGACGAAGAATTATGATCCTTGCGGGCAGACCCTATCACGCCGATGCCGAGATTGGACACGGCATCGATAAGCTTGCGACGTCGCTTGGCTTCTGTGTGGTCAGCGAGGATAGCGTTTGTCATCTTGCCGAGCCCGCGCCCGTGCGTGTACTCAATCAATGGACCTATCATGCCCGTCTTTATCGTGCGGCGCGATATGCTTCCGAGCACGCGGATACCGAGCTTGTTCAGCTGGTTTCCTTCGGTTGCGGTGTCGACGCGATCACAACCGACGAGGTGCGCTCCATTCTTGAGCAGAACGGAAAATTCTATACGCAGATCAAGATCGACGAGATCACCAATCTCGGCGCGGTTCGCATCCGACTTCGTAGTCTGATCGGAGCGCTGGAGCAGTAAAGGAGGTCGAAGCCAATGGGAAAGAAAAAAGAAAAGACCTACATTTCCTTTACCGAGGAAATGCAGAAGGACTATACCGTTCTCGTTCCGAATATGCTCCCGATGCATTTTACGCTGATTGCAAAGGTTTTTCGGAATTTTGGACTTCGCGCCGAGCTTCTCGAGACGCAGGGACAGCACATCAAGGAAACGGGATTGAAGTACGTTCATAACGACACCTGCTATCCCGCGATCCTTGTCATCGGTCAGTTTATTGACGCTTTGCAGAGCGGGAAATACGATCCGCATAAAACGGCGCTCATTCTCTTCCAAACGGGAGGAGGTTGCCGTGCGTCGAACTATATCAATCTGCTGAGAAAAGCACTCGAGAAGGCGGGCTACGGCTACGTTCCCGTCATTTCGATGAGCCTTGCGGGTCTTGAGGACCACCCCGGCTTCCATATGGGAGTAAAGATGGTACACCGCTTGATGTATGCCGTGCTTTACGGCGACCTTTTGATGCTTCTGCGCAATCAGTGCCGTCCGTACGAGCTTCGTCGCGGCGAGAGTGAGAAGCTGGCACTCGCTTGGACCGACCGTCTTGCCAAGGAAATGGACGCGGGTGCGAAGATCTCGTACAAAAAGGTGCAGGAAAATTACCGCAAGATCATTTCGGACTTTGAAGCCATTCCGCGCGCTGAGCAAAAGCGGGTTCGCGTGGGTGTGGTGGGCGAGATTTTCGTGAAGTATTCACCGCTCGGAAACAACAATCTCGAGGATTTTCTCGTCAAAGAGGGCGCGGAGGTTACCGTGCCGGGATTGCTTGATTTCTGTCTGTACTGTGTGTATAATAATATGATGGATACCGAAAAGCTCGGACGAAATAAGGTGCAGTATCCGATCTGGAAGACCGCGTATCGCTTCTTTACGAAGAAGCAGAACGACCTCATTGAGGTCATTCGGGAGTGTTCCGACTTTGATCCTCCCACGCCCTTTGCGCATACCGTATCGCTCATCGAAGGCTATATTGGCATCGGCGCGAAAATGGGAGAGGGTTGGCTTCTGACGGCGGAAATGCTGGAGCTTGCCGATAAGGGAATCAAAAACATCGTTTGCACCCAGCCCTTCGGTTGTCTGCCCAATCATATCTGCGGCAAAGGAATGATGCGTCCGATCAAGGAGCGCAATCCCGACATCAATATTGTTGCCATCGATTACGACGCGGGCGCAACGGCGGTCAATCAAGAAAACCGTATCAAGCTGATGCTGGCAAATCATTCGGATTAAAATAAAAAACTCACGGCAGTAGGTCTGCAAAATTAGCGGTAAAATTGAATAGCCTTCCCCAGTGGGGGAAGGTGGCACGCGGAGCGTGACGGATGAGGTGTTTCTTAACTTAAACTAACTCCTCATCCACCGCTGGCGCGGTCCCCCTTCTCCCGCAGGAGAAGGCTTTTTTTGATACGCTGAAAGCAAAGAAAAGCCCCGCGCGAGGCGGGGCGAGAAAATCAGTTACCCTACGAGAAATTGAGTGATTGTATAATTCTTTTTGTTGAGCACATACATAGCTGTAAGCATCATATAAGCAGCAATTCCGCAATGACCACTTACCAAATAACCGGTGTTGGGTGAACGATGATCTGCAACATATTCTAAAATTTTGCTTTCAGTGAACATAAGCAAGAGTTCGTTAAGGCGTGAAATCTCCATATTCGTCTTTTCTATTATTTCCTGTTTTGGTGTAGGACGGTCACAGAATAAGGAAAGAATAAGCTTTTGTCCATCTTCACTACAAAGCGCTGTCATAACATCAATCGTATTCTGATCAGATGTGGATAGCTTTTTGATAAGCGATGACTTAATTACGCAAGCTACACCTTCCTCATCCCATATTTTTTGTCCAAAGGATCCAACGATATGAAGATTTCCTTTTTTCTTACTTTCTTCCTGAATCTTTCTATTTCCGGTTTCTGCAAAATAGATACCTTTCCACATTTTCCAAAGATCCTCGCCAAGCTCTTGATGAAGATCGTTATTGTACCTATCACAGTTTGCCGTTGCCCAAATAAATTCTGTTCCAAGCTGTTCGATTTTGTTTGCTACCGCATCAATATCGCCGTCCGATTCGGTTTCAAGAAGAACATCAGCCGAAATTTTGTAAACATCACTGATGGCTTTTAAGTTAAAACAATCCGGTAAACAATCTCCTGCCTCCCATTTGGAAATTGCTTGTGGAGAGACCCCTACTTTTTCTGCTACTTCTTCCTGCGTCATACCGAGTTTCTTTCTGTGATTGCGAAGCTTTTCGCCAAATATTTTTTGATCTAACATATTCTATCCTCCAAGAATTTTTGAGATAGCTATCTTGTGAGTATATTATACCACGCCAAAACACAACTTGCAATAGTAAATATATTGAGTTTTATTGCACAAACTCTACATTGGGTTGAATTTCTGCTTTCCCGACGCTTGCGTCTGGGGCAAGCATAGCGCGTGGATGTCCTCGCGCAGTCGGGCAGAAGCCCGAACCCACCATCCGCAGAGAAACGACGCGCAAAAGCCTTCCTCCGGGAGGAAGGGGGACCACGAAGTGGTGGAAGGAGCCCGCGTGACTTTAAGTTTACATAAGCTTTATTTCAACGCGCTCTCCCTCACCCGACTCCTCCAGGAGCTCCCTCCCGGAGGGAGCCTTTCGTAAGTTCCCATCGACAAAAACACCACCAAAGAAAAATCCTTGGTGGTGTTCGTGTTTTCTCCGCTAAGAATGCAGAGCTGTGCCGTGAGTTTTTTTATTTACAGACAAAGGCAAATGAGCCAATAGAGGGCGGGGATGGTCAGAATCGAGAGGATCGTCGTTCCGAGCGTCATACCCACGGCATTTTCGGTGTCGCCGTCAAAGCTGTCGGCAAACGCCGAGGCAAGTCCTGCGGTTGGCATTGCAAATGCGATGAACACACCGAGGATCATTGCTTCGTCTATGATGCTCGGAAGCACAGGACGGAGCGCAAAGAGAAGTGCCACGATGGCGGCGGGGAAGATCACAAGGCGGAGCAGCGAAACGTAATAGATCTTTTTCGAGGTAAAGAGCGAACTCATTTTGAGAGCACCCATCTTCATACCGAGAATGGTCATCGAGATCGGCGTGACAAGTCCCTTGAAATGATCGGAATAGGTCGTGACCTCGGGGATATACTCGGTGATCTTGACGAGGTTGAGAGCAATACCGACGACGAAGGCGATCAGCACGGGATTGAGAAATGCCTTTTTGAGGCTGATCTTGCTCTTATCTCCCGAAATAAGGTAGATGCCGAGCGTGTACATCAGGATATTCGTGATGATATTCAGAATGATCAGCACGGTCATGACGGGCGAGGACGCGCCAAAGACGGCAACGGCAAGCGGAATGCCAATAAATCCGTTGTTGGCAAAGGCGGCGCAGAAGCGCATCATGCCGCGTGTTTTTTCTTCCTTTTCCATTGCCGTCAGCGGCTTTGTGAGGAAGAACATTGCGAAGATGTAGGCAACGCCGATGAGAACGACAACGCCGAGCAGAAGCAGAAACTCCTTGCCGAAATTGAGGTTTGTGATTGTACCCGAAAGAATGAGGAAGGGCATACCGACGTACATCAAAAGCTTGGAGAGTGCGCCCGATTGCTCTTGCTTGAGCATTCCCCTTTTGACGAGCAGATAGCCCGGAACTGCCAGCGCAACGAAGAGAATGACGTTGCGGAGCATAATAATTAAAGCATCCATCGTATGTAAAAAACTCCTTTTTTTTCAATTATCCTTATTATAGCATATTTCTTTTACTATGTAAAGAATGAAATAAGATGCACTTGCTATTATGGAAAAGTGATAGTAAGCCTTAGAAAATTAGCGATCCTTACTTTCAATGACGTAGATTCCGCCCTTGCGGACCGAGATGAGCGCGCAGTTACCCGTAATCTCGTTGGATACGGCGTATTGGAAATTGCGTTGGAGCGTGGCGTTCTTGAGGGGATATTTACAGCCCTCAACGCTCACTCCCTTTGCTTTCTCCGAAAGCGTGAGCAGCGAGAGATAGCGGTAGCCGCTACGGGGAATGAGTGTGCTTGTGGAATTCAGATAGCGCACGCGGTTCTGACCGTTTGTGATGGTTGCGAAGACGCCTTTGCCCGAAAGATCCTCTAAAATGGCAAGATTGGAGAGGGTATGGTCAAGTCTGCCGTCAAGACCGCCGATAATGACAAGGTCGTCCGCGCCCTTTCTGATCGCCGTTTCGACGGCAAGCTGCGTGTCGGTAAAATCCTTTTCGGCAGGAACGCTCATGCGTTCGGTGTCCTTCGGAATTTCATTTTCTCCGAGCGAATCAAAGTCGCCGAGAAGCAGATCGACCTTGACGCCGAGTGCTTGGGCATTTCGAAATCCCGCGTCGGCGGCGATGGTCAGGTCGTCCCCCTTGGGGTGCTCGGTAATATTGGTGGGGTCAATGCCGCCACCGATGTAAATCAATGCTCTCATAGGGTTCCTTTCATCGTTTGTCCCATTTTTTCTTTGCCTTCAGAATGGCGTGAAGCTCGCAGAAGCTCTCGTGGCGCGATTTCGGGATCTCTCCCCGAGCGACAGCGTCGACGATCGCACAGCCCTCTTCCTTGGTGTGCGAGCATTTGGTGTATCGACATTCCCCGATGCGGGCGGCAAATTCGCGCATCGCCAAGGGAAGATCGTCGGCATCCATAAAGTCGAAGCGCTCGAAGTCGAGCATCGAGAAGCCGGGGGTATCGGCAATATAGCCGGAGGTTTCACTCTCCGAGAGGGCGAAAAGCTCGACCTGACGCGTGGTGTGGCGTCCGCGCTCGATCTTTCGGCTGATCTCCGAGGTGGAAAGTGCGAGGGTGGGGAAAAGACGGTTCAGAAGCGTGGATTTGCCAACGCCCGACGCGCCCGCAAAGGCGGCGATCTTTCCGCCAAGCTCTTCTTTGATATACTGCTCCAACGCGTTAATTCCCGTATTTTCGACGGCGCTGACCGCAAACGCCGAAAATCCGCAGGATGCGTAAAGCGCGCGGAGCTCCTCGGCATAGTCGGCGCGAAGCTCGGACTTGGTGATGACGAGGATCGGCTCGATTTGATTATGCTCTGCGATTGCCGTCAGCTTGTCGACTGTCGTTAGGATGGGTGCGGGCGATGCCGCTGCCATGGTGACGAAAATACAGTCGAGATTTGCCATCGGTGGACGGATAAGGGCGTTTTTGCGCTCGCAGATCGCGTCGATCACAAAGCCCTGCTCGCCGTCCTCTACGAGGGTGACTCGGTCGCCGACAAGCGGAGTGATTCCGTCGTGTCGAAAGGAGCCGCGCGCACGGCAAGCGACGGTGGAGCCGTCGGGACGGCGGACGGTGTAAAGACCGCCCACGCCCTTCGTAATGATCGGAGTTTCGTTTTGATTCATAGAATTTGTCCTTTTATTTTTCGTGGTTAATTACTTAGATATAGGTCGACCGATACGGTAGACGAGGTGATGGGCGTACCTGCCGCGGGAGTTTGTTCGATGACGGTGCCCCTCGGTGCGGCACTTTCGATCGAGGTCAGCTTTCCGACGACAAGTCCGTATTCGCGCAAACGCGCGACGGCATCGGCGTAAGAAAGTCCCAAGAGCTCGGGGACGGTACGAAGGAAAATGCTCTCACCGATGCTGACGGTGTAGGATACGGAACTCCCTTCGGGACGCTCGCTCCATGCGGCGGGAGTTTGTGCAATGACGACACCTGCGGGACGAGAGGAGCTTTGATAGGAAATACTTCCCACCGAAAATCCCTTGGCGCGCAGAAGAGTGGCGGCTCTCTCTTCACTGAGTCCTACGAGGTTGGGTACCGAGAGATTGCGCTCTTCTTCTCCTCGGCTGATTTGAAGCACTACCCGATCGCCCTCGTGCAATAGCGCACCCGCGGCGGGGATGGTTGCTAGCACCGCTCCCTTGGGGACATCCTTGGTGTCGACTTCTTGTAGGTCGGCTTCGATGCCGTGATTTTGCAGAATGAGCCGAGCGTCGCGTTCGCTTTTGCCGACGAGATTCGAGAGCTCGTAGGTGGGGCGTCCGCGGCTAACGGTGAGGGTGAGCGTGCAGGACTCGTTCTTGCGGTAGATCCGCCGTGTTACGCCTGCCGCGGGAGATTGTGAGATGACCTGTCCCGCGGGGATCTCGTCGTGGCTCGCATATTGGATCACAAGATCCCACGGAAGCTCGTCCCCATGCTGATCTCGTTCCTCGGAGAGAACGGTCGACGGCTCTTTTTCAAGAAAATTCGGGACGCGCCACGAGGTATAAGACGCGTGGTATCTGCCAAAGAGATGAAAAAGTACGGCGCCCGACGAGAGCGCTGACACAAGAAGCGCGGCACAAAGAGCACCTGCAAAGATGGGAAGTGCCGCCGTAGAGGTTGTCGCTCTTGCCTGAAAGCGTTTCCAGAGCCCAGCCCCTATGGCAAAGAGCGCTGTGATGGCGTTCCTTGCGCGGTGTTTTCTCTCACGGACGGTACGCGGCTTTTTTTCTTTGACCTTTTTGATTTTCTTTGCCCGTTTTTTCTTTTTTTGCGGTGAACCCTCGGGAAGCTCTCCCAGCTCAAAGAGCAGAGAAAGACGGATGCGTTCGGCTTCTTCGTGCGAGAGCCTTACGGTCGTTTTTCCCTTGAGGCGATAGCGGCGGTGAGCCACTTGGGGCAGATTGGTATGAGTTTGTCGTTCCGAGATACGAAAGCGGTACTTCATAGAGCTCTCCTTTTTTTGATATGTAGCTCGGAACGATGGTTTTTATTCGGTTTCTTTGTTTTCCGTCGCTTCCTCGGCACGGCGAAGCTGACCGCAGGATGCATTGATGTCGGCACCGAGACGGCGGCGGACGGTCGCTCGAACGCCCTTCTTTTCGAGGGTCGAGGCAAATTTTGCGATGGCGTTCTTATCGGATGCCGAAAATCCCGTCTCACTCACGGGGTTGACGGGAATGAGATTGACGTGAATGGGGAAGGAAGTTTCTGCTCCCTTGGGGCGAAGGTGCGTGTTGAGCATTTTTGCCAAATGCAGGGCGTTCTCCGTCGAGTCGTTCTTGCCCGCGATGAGGGTATACTCAAAGGAAATTCTTCGTCCCGTCACGGCATAATAGTCGCGGCAGGCATCGAGCAGCTGCTCGACGTTCCATTTTTTGTTGATCGGCATAATGGCACTGCGCGTGTCGTTGTCGGAGGCGTGCAGAGAGATCGAAAGCGTGATGGGAAGCTCTTCCTTGGCAAGACGCGCGATTCTGTCCACAAGACCGCAGGTCGAGAGCGAGATATGGCGGTAGCCGATGTTCAGTCCTTTTTCGTGTCCGACGAGGCGGAGGAATTTTAAGACGTTGTCGTAGTTGTCCAGCGGCTCTCCGATGCCCATCATCACCACACCCGAAATTCTCTCTCCGAGATCGCGCTCGGCGGCGATGATCTGTCCGAGCATTTCCGAGGGGGCAAGGTCACGGACCTTACCGCCGATGGTAGACGCGCAGAAGGCGCATCCCATACGGCAACCGACCTGCGAGGAGATGCAGATGGTAATTCCGTGCTTATAGCGCATCACGACGCTTTCTACCGAGTGTCCGTCCCGCAGGGTGAAGAGATACTTGACCGTGCCGTCGATGGCAGAGGTCAGCTTGCGGCGGATGGTGGGAAGGTAGAAGAATGCGACCGACGCGAGGGCTTCTCGGGTTTTCTTTCCGAGATTGCTCATTTCGTCGGGGGAAATTCCGCGATGTATTTGCGTAAAGATCTGCTCAGCGCGGTATTTCGGTTCTCCGATCGACAGGACGAGCGCTTGAAGCTCTTCCGGCATCAGCGAGAGCAGATCGGTTTTTTCAAGTTGTGTCATCATAGCTCCTTTGTGAGGACGAATTATGAATTTCTGACCAGACGGGCAATGAAAAATCCGTCGGTCGCGTGGATATTGGGCAACAGCGTGACCATTCCCTCGGGGCACACAAAGCTTCCCACCGAGAAGGGGGTGAGAGAAAATTCGGGGTGCGACTTGAGGAAGGCGCGGACGTTTTCTTCGTTTTCTTCGGGGAAGATGGTGCAGGTCGAATAGACGAGCACGCCGCCGCGCTTGACGTAGCGGCAGGCATTTTCGAGAATATCGCGCTGAATATTTGGGAGTGCCGCCGATGCGGCGGGGTCCTTGTAGCGGAGCTCGGGTTTCTTGGCAAGCACGCCAAAGCCCGAGCAGGGAACGTCACAGAGCACGCGGTCGGCTGCATCAAAGAGCTCGGGAATTGGATCTCGTCCATCGTGCGCCTCTGCCTCGATGATGTCGATGCCGAGTCGCTCGGCACTCGAACGAATGAGAGAAAGCTTTTTTTCGTGAAGATCAAAGGAAAGGATTTTTCCTTTGTTGTTCATACGGATGGCACTGCCGAAGGATTTGGAGCCCGGGGCGGAGCAGACGTCGATGACGAGATCTCCCCCCTTTGCACCAAGCGCTTCAACGCAAATTTGCGACGCCTCGTCCTGTACGAAGAATTCGCCCTCCGAGAAGCCGTTGAGCGCGCGGATCGAGCCGCGTACCGTCAGACCGTTGGGGGAAACCTCGGTCGGCTCGGCAGAGAGCTTTTCGGCAAGCTCCTCGCGGGAAATTTTTAAGGTGTTGACCGAGATGGTCGTTGGCGGCGTTTTGGCAAAGCCGCGAAGAATTTCTTCGGTGGCTTCCTCACCGTAGGCGGAAAGAAGTTTTTCTACCAAGGGAAGTCCCACCGAATATGCAACCGAAAGATAGGGGGCAATTCCGTTCTCTTTTTCGGGGAAACGCAGGTGCGGATCGCGTCCAAAGGCACGGAGAATTGCATTGACAAAGCCCGATGCTCGGCGCGTGACCAGCGAAACACTTTCGTCGACGGCGGCGTGCGGGGGGATGCGGTCAAGATAGATGAGCTGATAAAGTCCGATGCGCAGTGCCGTTTTGACGGCGAGGTCAAGCTCGTCGGTCGGGCGCGACGAAAGACGCTCGATCTGGTAGTCGAGCGTGATTTTTCGTTCGGTGATGCCGTAGACGAGCGTCGCCGCAAGTGCGCGGTCAAGCTCGTTGAGCTTGGAGGCTTCGAGGGCGTGATCGAGCGCAATATTCAGATATTGGTCGTTCGTTTCTGCCTTTTGCAGAAGCGAAAAAGCAAGCTTTCTCGGACTCATAAGGTCTCCTTGATGGTGTTGAGATTAGTCTCTTCGCCGTCCGTTTGCGAGAATCAGAAGACGAAGCAGGGTGAGAAGGGAAGAAACGAGCGCCGCAACGTAGGTCAGTGCGGCGGCGGTCAGAACCTCTCTTGCCGCGCCGAGCTCGTCCTCGGTCATCATTCCCGAGCCGCGTAGTGTAACCATTGCGCGACGCGATGCGTTGAACTCTACAGGGAGAGTTGCGAGCTGAAAGAGCGCGATGGTGGCGTAGAGCAGAATGCCCGCCAGCATCAGAGGACCGTAGGCGAAGATCAGACCGACAAAGAAGAGCGGGATCGCCATCATCGAGCCAAATCTCGTGGTGGGGATGATGAGCGCACGGAACTTCATTGGGGTATAGCCCTTGGCGTATTGGACGGCGTGACCTGCCTCGTGTGCCGCAACGCCGATGGCGGCGGGGCTTGCCGAGTCGTGCACGGCGTCCGAAAGGCGAATGACGTTGGCTCTCGGATCGAAATGGTCGTTGAGGTGTCCGCGGATATGCTCGATGCGGACGTGGCTAAGACCGTTCTGATCAAGAATTCTGCGCGCGGCTTGGGCGCCCGTCATTCCGCGTTTGGTGGGGTAGCGAGAATATTGTTTATAGGTCGAGTTGACCTTCATTTGTGCCCAAACGGCAAAGAGTATGCCGGGGACGAGCAGGAGAATGGTCCAATCGAACCGAAATAATCCAAATATCATAAAAAAGCTCCATTATTTTTCAAAATATTGCCTGACGGCTCTTACCACGTGCTCTGCGGGTGTGGGGTAATTGAGCGTGCAGTAAGTATCGACGATTTCGGCATCGGTTAAGGCGGGATTTTCTCGGATCAGTTCCGCAATTTTGAGAAGAGACTCTCGGCAGTTTCGGAGCTCCGCAAGAATCTCTTCTTTACCGATATATTTATATCCCATCGGATGATAATCGTGCGCGGTGAGAATGAGGTTGATCTCCATTGCTTCGAGTTGAGCAAGCGCATTGAAATGCTCGTCGATCAGCGAGATGTTCGCGCCCCATTTGCCCGAGCCGTAAATACCGTAGAGCTGTAGGCAGTCGCCGCTGATGAGCGTATTGGTTCTCGTATCGAGAAGCGCGCAGGAGTCACGCGAGTGCCCGGGGATCGGAACACAGCGAAGTACGCGGAGGAGCTCGGTGGTTTCGTCAGGACAGAGCAGAGGAATTTCGGGGTACTTTTCGGGAATCTTCGGGGAACGGGCAACGAGTGTCAGATTGGGATATGCGGCAAAAATCTCCGCAATTGTTCCGTTGTGGTCCTCATGATTATGAGAAATAAAGAGATATTTCAAGTCCTTCGGTTCTACGCCGAGCTCTGCGAGAAAGGGCTGAATGTGTTCTTCAAAATCACTCGGATAGGTTGCCGCATCAAAGAGCAGAGCGCCGTCTTCGGTCTTTACCAGATAAACGGTGGTGAAAATATTGGAAAACGGAACGATCAGTCTGAAAACGTGTTCGGTTTCCTTCATCATATTCATGCTAAAATATCTCCGATCGATACCTTGCGTCCGCGAATGAAATCGGCGGCAGGCATCCTCGATTTTCCTTCGGGGAGCACGCCGAGGAGCGTGATACTTCCGCGACCGCAGGCAACGGTGATGCCGTCGTCGAGCGAGAGTACCTCGCCGACGTTTGCGTGAGCTTTCGCTTCATCGGCAATCTTTGCCGCGGTGATTTTGAGCAGTTTTCCGTCGGGGGTATGCGTGAGCGCGAGCGGAATGGGAGAAAGTCCGCGGATCTGGTTGTGGACGGTGCGCGCATCGCGTGAAAAATCAATCAGGCAATCTTCCTTTGAGATTTTCTGCGCGTAGGTGGCGCCTTCGTCGTTCTGCGGAAGTCTTGTGAGCGTACCTGCCTCTGCGGCGGCGAGCGTTTCGACAATTAGCTTTGCGCCAAGAGCGCCGAGCTTGTCGTGGATGCTTTCAAAGTTATCGTCCTCTTCGATGGAGAGCTCGTCGCGAAGAAGCATATCTCCCGTGTCGAGTCCGACGTCCATATACATCGTGGTAATTCCCGTGGTAGCTTTTCCGTCAATGATGGCGCGTTGCATCGGCGCCGCACCGCGGTATTCGGGCAGAAGTGAGCCGTGGACGTTGATACAGCCGTGCTTCGGGAAATCGAGGACGTTCTTCGGAAGAATTTTTCCGTACGCAACGACGACGATGACCTCGGGCGAGAGCTCGGAAAGAAGCTCTGCGAAGGCTTCGTCCTTCAGGGTATTCGGCTGATAGACGGGCAGAGAAAGCGCTTGTGCCTCTACCTTGACGGGGGGTGGCATCATCTGATAGCCGCGTCCCTTGGGTTTATCGGGCTGGGTGACGACGCCGAGGATCTCGTGTCCCGCCTCGTGCAGAGCCTTCAGCGAGAAGACCGCAAAGTCGGGCGTTCCCATAAATAAAATTTTCATTGCGTGTACCTCGCGCTCAGTTGTCGAGCATTTTGATCGCGCAGTCGGTATAGAGCTTTCCGTCGAGATGGTCGAGCTCGTGGCAGAATGCCTTTGCAAGCAGACCCGAGCCGGTATAGTCGACGGTTTCTCCCTTGCGGTTCATTGCGCGCACCGTGACGTGCATCGGGCGGCGGGTAATGCCCCAACGACCGGGGACCGACAGACAGCCCTCTTCGCTCTCCTGTTCGCCCGAATAGGCGATGATCTTGGGATTGATGAGCTCAAAGAGCCCGTCCCCTTCGGTTTCGATGACGACGATACGGCGAAGGACACCGACCTGCGGTGCGGCAAGTCCGACACCGTTTGCGGCGTGCATCGTTTCGATCATATCGTCGAGCAGGGTGAGGATTCTCGGGGTAATGCAATCTACGGGACGGCAGATCTTGCGAAGTACGGGATCTCCGACCTTGACTATTTTCAGTTTTGCCATAATCTTCTCCAAATATGAATGGTTTTTTCTCTCTCGTAAATTACAGAGAGGATGGGTTAAAATCAATGGAAAGGGTGAGCGTGCGCTCGGATGCCTTGGAAAACTCCGAAAGCAGAGTGGCAAAGAGAGCGCGGCTTCGTTTGTTTAATCGACACTTGACGATCATTCGCATACGGTATTTGCTTTCAACCTTATAGACGGGCGCTTCAAACGGTCCGTAGGACACGGTGGGCACGTCGGAAAACTCTTTCTTCGTTAGCTCGGCAAGCCGCTCGGATAGACGTACCGCCGCTCGTGAGAGCTCGGCTTCGTCGGCAGAGGTGAGTTGAAGCAGAACCATATCGCAGAAGGGAGGAAAAACGAGAAGCTTGCGCAGTCGGATCTCGGCGTCGTAAAAGCGCTCGTAGTCCTGCGCGCAGGCAAGGCGGATGCACTCGTGGTCGGGGTTGTTCGTCTGAATGACCGCCTCTCCCGCTTTTCCCGCGCGTCCCGCTCTGCCGATGACCTGCGTGATCATCGAGAAGGTGCGCTCGGCGGCGCGGTAGTCGTCGAGATACAGCGAGGCATCTGCCGAAAGCACACCGACGAGTGTGACGTCGGGGAAGTCGTGCCCCTTCGTGACCATCTGCGTGCCGAGCAGAACGTCGGCTTCGCGTCGGCGGAAGGTGCCGAGCATTTCCTCGTAGGCGTCCTTTGTGGTGGTGGAGTCGGCATCCATTCTCAAAATTTTTGCGGTGGGGAGCAGGCTATCGAGCTCTTGCTCGACGCGCTGTGTTCCAAAGCCCATTCGTCCGAGGTGCTCACTGCCGCACGAGGGGCAGGTCTCGGGAAGAGCCGTCCGTTTTCCGCACCAATGACAGCGGAGCTCGCCGCGGTCGTAGGAATTTCCGACTGTGTGGTAGGTCATCGACACACTGCAGGTGGGGCAGAGAATTGCCTCTCCACAGCTGCGACAGCTGACGAAGTTATGATAGCCCCGACGGTTTAAAAAGAGAATCGATTGATTGTTCTGCCTGGAATTTTCGTAGAGCTTTTTTGCGAGCAGTGCGCCGAGCGGCGAAAGACTGCTTTCGGAACGCATATCGGCAACCGTGACACGGGGGAGCTCTGCGCCGCCGTAGCGGTGTTTCAGAGGAACGAGGGTGTATGCGCCGCTCTTTGCCTTATAGTAGCTCTCAAACGAGGGCGTGGCAGAGGCGAGAAGCATCATCGCTCCGTGTTGTTTACAGCGGTAACGCGCGATATCTCTTGCGTGGTATTTTGGGTTGGAATCGGATTTGTAGGTGTGCTCCTGCTCCTCGTCGATGACGATCAGACCTAAGTTGGATAGCGGAGCAAAGACGGCGGAACGCGTTCCGATGACGACGTCGGCACCACCCTCCCGAATGCGTCGGTGGGTGTCGACCCTCTCTCCTGCTGAAAGTCCCGAATGAAGGATGGCAACGCGGTCGCCGTAACGTGAGCAGAAGATCTCTAGCGTTTGCGGCGTCAGCGCGATCTCGGGCAGAAGCACGATGGCACTCTTTTGCTTTTGGAGCACGTGGTCGATCAGCTTGATCATTACCGAGGTTTTTCCGCTTCCCGTGACGCCGTGCAGAAGTGCTGCGCGCGGCTCTCCCGCGTCGGAGAGGGACGTGAGCGTCGATAGCGCCTCGGCTTGCTCGTCGCTCAGGACGATCGGGGGAAGCTCCTTTTTCTTTTGCCTCGGAAGGCTTCGGTCGATGGTTTTCTTTTGGCGAAGCACGAGTCCCTTGGTGATGAGGGCGTCAATCTGTGCTCTCGTGACGTGACAGGCTTCGTATAGCGTATGTTCGGAAATCTCGTCCTCGTTTGCGTCTACAAGATAGCGCAGGACGGTGAGATGTGCCGCCGAACGAAGTCGAATGCTTTCGTCAATTCCCTTGCTGATGGCATCCGCGCGGACGCGATCGATGGCAAGAGAGCAGAACGCCTCGGTTTTTGGCTCGGATACGACGAGCTCAAAGTCGCGCAGAATCCAACCGCTCCGAAGCAACTTTTTAAGGAGCTGATCGTTTTTTGCGCCAAAATGCTTTTGGAGAAGCGTTCGGCGCACGCTTTGGCGTCGATGGATTATTTTCAAAAGCTCGGCGGCATCCTCTTGAAGAGAAGTGAGATCCTGTTCGACCTTGGATGAGATGCGGTAGATCTCCTCGGGGCGAGAAAGGGCGGCAATGGGCATCATTGCGCGCACGGCGTCCCCCACCGTACAGAGCGTCTGCTCCTTCATAAAGAAACAAAGCCCCAGACCTTCCTCTCCGAGCGACAGTGAACGGTCGCAAACGGCAAGGATCGGCTTGGTGGCGGCACCCGCTTTCTCGGGCTCGGCTTTTCTGCGGACCAGAAGACCGATCTTCGGTCGGTTGGCGGCGCCAAACGGGACGATGACGAAATCGCCCTCACGCACCTGATCCGAAAGAGAGGGAGGGATATGATAGTCAAAGCTGCGGTCCAAACAGTATGGATGGTCCAAAAGATAGACGCCCGCGTATTCCATCACGATCCCTCCTTTCGTAAAAAGCCGTCAAAGGCGATTGCTTGTTGAATTATTCTGCTTCTGCCTCGGTCGTCTCTTCGGGGAGCTCCTCGACAGCTTCCTCGGTGTGAATGATCTTGAATTCACCCGCGTGGATCTTGGTAATGGCGTTCTTGACCGCCTTTTCGTCGCGGTACTCCTTGTTGATCATATTGACGAGGTTGCGCTCTGCGTCCTTGTTGTTGGCGCTTGCCGCCTCGGCAACCGCTCTTTGTCTGACGTATTCGTCGGTGATCAGTCTTGCACACTTTGCCGTGGCAAGTGCCAACTCGTAGCGGTTGAATTCGTCGTTGGTAAGTTCTTTAATGGTAGGGTAAAGCATAGGTTTCTCCTTTATCGTTTAATGTTTATGTAATATTTTCATTGAGATCGTTAGTTGGCAAAATAACGCTCGGCAACGCCGACGTTGCGGCGAAGGCTTGCGCGCTCTGCGGTGAGGATGGCGCGGATCTCGTCTGCCGCCTCACGGTCGCGTCCGTCGTGATTGTAGACGACGTAATCGTAGTGCTCGGCCTCGAGAAGCTCTTCTTTGGTTCTCGTCAGTCTCTCGCGGATTTTTTCCTCGGTCTCGGTCGCTCTGCCGCGAAGTCTTGCTTCCTGCGTTGCAAAGGACGGGGGGAGGAGTAGGATCAGTACGGCGTCGGGATAGCGTTCCTTAACGTTGCGCGCACCCTCGACCTCGATCTCAAGAATGAGATTTTTGCCCGAGGCGAGCACCTCTTCGGCTTCCTTCTTCGGTGTGCCGTAAAAGTTTCCGCAGTATTCGGTGTATTCAAGCATATCGCCCGATTCGATGCGGTCGAGAAATTCCTCTCTCGTAATATAGTGGTAGTTTACTCCGTCGACCTCGCCCGCACGCGGTGCACGCGTGGTGGCGGAAACCGAGTAAACAAAGTCCCCCGAGGAAAGCAGATGGGCGTTGACGGTGCCCTTGCCACTGCCTGCGGGACCTGAAATGACGATCATAAGTCCTTTGTTCATAGCGTACCTCTTTTTTCTTCTTCCTATCCCGATTATTCCTCAGGCTCTTCTTCGTCCTCGGTGAGGTTGTTTTCGAGGCGGTTGGCAATCGTTTCTGCCTGAATGGCGCAGAGGATGACGTGCTCGCTGTCGGTGATGATGACCGAGCGCGTTCTGCGTCCGCAGGAAACGTCGATGACGCGTCCCGTATCCTTGGCATCCTGAATTAAACGCTTGACGGGAGCGGAATCGGGGCTGACGATGGTGATGATGCGGTCGGAGGCAACCATATTGCCAAAGCCGATGTTAATGAATTTCATAGTGACACTTCCTTTTTGGTGGAGTTATTCGATGTTTTGGATTTGCTCACGAATCTTTTCGATTTCGCACTTGATGTCTACGACAAGACGCGCGATCTCGGCGTTTTGCGCCTTCGAGCCAATGGTGTTGGTTTCACGGTTGAGCTCCTGTACGAGAAAGTCCAGACGGCGTCCGACCGGCTCGCTCGATGCAAGAATTTCTTCAAATCCGACAAAGTGCGAACGAAGGCGTACGAGCTCCTCATCAATGGCAATGCGGTCGGCAAAAACGGCGCACTCGGTTAAGATGCGGTTCTCGTCAAAGACAATGCGATTATCCGAAAGCATTTCGCGCAGACGCGACTCGAGCTTTTCACGGTAGGTTACCGTGTCCTCGTGCGAAAGTTCTTCGATGCGGTCGACTCTCTCTCGAATCGCATCCAGTTTTCCAAGCAGGTCAGTTTCAATTCTGCTGCCTTCACTCTCACGTGCTGCAAGAAAACGGGCAAGTGCTTCGTTCAGAACGACTTGAAGGTCGGTCCAATCGCGTTCCACGTCCTCTTCGGGTTTTTGAATGAGAAAGAGATCTCGGTTTTGTGCGACGGTCATAATGCTTGTATCGTCGCGGAGATTGAATTTTTCGCCCAGCGTACGCAGCGCGCCGAGATAAGCTTCGGCATAGCCCTCGTCAAGTACGATGCGGACGTCGGGAGAGTCGACGACTTCAATCGAAATAAAGACGTCCACCTTTCCGCGGGAAATTCCGCCTGCCTGCAGATGCGGCTTGACCTTCTCCTCCAAAAAGGAGAAGGCTCTCGGTAGCTTGACCGAGCAATCAAAAAAACGGTTATTGACCGAGCGGATTTCTACGGTGATGTCCTTTCCGCCGACGGTGCTTCGTGCTCTGCCAAAGGCAGTCATACTTTTCATAGGTTCAATCCTTTGTTTTCAATAATTTATATATGAGATAATTATACAGTATAATTATAAACCTTTTTGGGGGATTTGTCAACGAAATTTTTGATTTTACGGCGAAACGCACAAGATTTCCTTAAAAAGGCGGTCGTTTTTGTTCGGTTTTTTTGTAAAAAGGGAAAAAATAGAAAAAACTTAAAAAAATATTGGCAAATATTGAAAAAAATTAAAAAAAGACTTGAATTTTTTTCGAAAATGGTGTAAAATAAACTGAATTGATATGTACGCATGCTTTGCGTACAGACAGAAATATTTTTCGGAGGATATAAAAATGGTAGTAGCAGGCGATTTTAAGAATGGCATTACGTTTGATATGGACGGTAACGTTTATCAGGTTATCGAGTTCCAGCACGTAAAACCCGGTAAGGGTGCGGCGTTCGTTCGTACGAAGATCAAGAACGTCATCACGGGTTCGGTAATTGAAAGAACCTTCAGCCCTACGGACAAGTTTGAGAATGCGTATATTGAAAGAAAGGAAATGCAGTATTCCTACAGCGACGGTGATCTGTATTACTTTATGGATATGGAAACCTTCGATATGGTTCCCCTCAACAGCGACAAGCTGCCCGAGAGCTTCCAGTTTGTAAAGGAAGAAATGCTCTGTAAGATCCTTTCCTACAAGGGCAACGTATTTGCAGTAGAGCCCCCCACGTTCGTAGAGCTTCAGGTTACCCAGACCGATCCCGGCTTTGCAGGTAACACCGCAACCAACACCCTCAAGCCCGCAACGCTGGAGACCGGCGCTGTGATCAAGGTTCCGCTCTTCATCAACGAGGGCGAGGTTCTGAAGATCGATACCAGAACGGGCGAGTACCTCTCCCGCGCATAATTTGGAGGGTAGATATGAATTTGACGGAAAGAGCAGCATACCTCAAGGGCTTGGCTGACGGCGTTGAGCTGGATGCGAGCACGAAGGAGGGCAAGCTGATCTCGGCGCTGATCGAGCTGGTTTCGGATATGGCGGACGAGATGGCAGAGATGGATGAGAGAATCGATACGGCATTCGCATACTGCGAGGAGCTGGACGAGGATCTTGGCGACGTTGAGGAGGTTCTTCTTGACGACGAGTGCGACTGTGACGATTGCGACTGCGATTGCGATGACTGTGATTGCGATTGTTGCTGCGAGGACGAGGACTTCTTTGAGGTTGAGTGTCCCGCATGCGGCGAGGAGATCTGCTTTGACAGCTCGGTAGATCCCGAGGAGCTTGCATGCCCCGCATGCGGTGCAAAGTTCGAGTGCCTCGTTTCTGAGGAAGATCTTGACGCGATCGACGCTGAATAAAGAAAAATGAAAAAGAAAAGCCGAATGGCTTTTCTTTTTTTTGCAAAAAATCGAAAAACTTGAAAAAAACTCTTGACAAAGGACTTGCAAAGTGATATAATAGGTTTTACCTCTGCGAGTAGGCTTTTTTGTCGTGCCCGCTGCGCCAAACCGAAAGGTTCGGGGCGACACTTGCTCGGTGAGGGAGGTACACAGTCTTTCCCTTCGAGGAAAGAGAATATTTTGAAATGGGAGGTGCCGCTAATATGGCTAATGAAGCAAGAGTCAAAATTACTCTGGTCTGCACCGAGTGCAAGCAGAGAAACTATGACACAAAGAAGAACAAGAAGAACGACCCTGACAGACTCGAACTCAAGAAGTATTGTCGTTTCTGCCGTAAGCACACTCTTCACAAAGAATCTAAGTGATTTGGAGGAAGAATGATGGCAGAGAAGGAAAAGAAGGTCGCTGAAACCGAAAAGAAGCCCCAAAAAGAAAAGAAAAAAGGCAAGATTGGCGAGGCTTGGCGCGGTTTCAAGAGCGAAGTAAAAAAGATCGTTTGGCCCTCGTGGAAGCAGGTTCTCAAGAATACGGCAGTCGTACTTGTAATCGTTGCAATCTGCATGGTTATGATCGCCGCACTGGACTATGCTTTTTCTCACGGTATTATGGCTCTGACGGATCTCTTTGCGAAATAAGAGGCCAATATGAGTGATATCAACGAAATGAACGTTGGACCGAGATGGTATGTGGCGCATACGTATTCCGGTTATGAAAACAAGGTAAAGGCAAGCCTTGAAAAGATTATCGAAAACAGAGGTCTGGGACACCTTTTCTTCGACATTCGCATTCCCGTGGAAACCGTGATTGAAAAGAACGGCGACGTGGAAAAAGAAGTCGAGATGAAGATCTTCCCCTGCTACGTCTACATTAAGATGACGATGACGGAGGAGAGTTGGCACGCGGTTCGTAATATTACCGGCGTGACGGGATTCGTAGGCCCCGGATCAAGACCGACCCCCCTGAGCGACGCTGAGGTTGATTTCCTGAACTTTGATACCAAGCGCACAGAGCTTGTGGTTAAGGAGGGAGATAACGTCGTGGTTTGCGACGGACTCTTTGAGGGTTACACGGGTACGGTACAGGCAGTTTCCGAGGATCTGAAGAAAATCACGGTACTCATTAAAAGAGGTCGCCGCGATATGCCTGTTGAGCTCGACGCGGAAGTGGTCAAGCTCGCACAGCAGTGATCGAAGGATCACACAGTACGTGGGAGGGAGAAAAATATTTGAATTCTCCCGCAAATTCACCACATTGGAGGTAATAAAAAATGGCAAAGAAAGTTATGGGCTATATCAAGCTGCAGTTGCCCGCCGGTAAGGCTACCCCGCAGCCTCCCGTAGGACCGGCTCTCGGTCAGTACGGTGTTGCAATTCCCGTATTTACGAAGGAATTCAACGAAAGAACGAAGAACGATATGGGTCTGATCATTCCCGTTGTTATCACGGTTTACGCAGACCGCTCCTTCACCTTTATCACCAAGACTCCTCCCGCTCCCGTTCTGATCAAGAAGGCAGCAGGTATTGAGTCCGGTTCCGCAAAGCCGAACAAGACCAAGGTGGCTACCATCACCAAGGAGCAGGTTCGCAAGATCGCAGAAACGAAGATGCCCGACCTGAACGCAGCGAACATCGATACCGCGATGAGCATGATCGCAGGTACCGCTCGCAGCATGGGCGTCGTTGTTGAGGACTAAGGAGGGTTTGAACAATGGGAAAGAAGTATATTGATAGCGCAAAGCTGATTGATAAGAGCAAGGTTTACGACCCCTCTGAAGCATTGGATCTGGTTTGCCAGACGTCCAAGGCAAAGTTTGATGAAACCATCGAGATCCACATCCGTCTGGGTGTTGACTCGCGTCACGCTGACCAGCAGGTCAGAGGTGCAGTTGTTCTTCCCAACGGAACGGGTAAGAGCGTAAAGGTTCTCGTATTCGCAAAGGGTGACAACGTTCAGAAGGCACTCGATGCAGGCGCTGACTACGCAGGTGGCGCTGAGTATGCAGATAAGATCGTTCAGGAAAACTGGTTCGATTTCGACGTTGTTGTTGCAAGCCCCGATATGATGGGTGTCATCGGTAAGCTCGGTAAGGTGCTCGGTCCTAAGGGATTGATGCCTTCTCCTAAGGCTGGTACCGTTACTCCCGACGTTGCTCGTGCAGTAAACGAGGCTAAGGCAGGTAAGATCGAGTACCGTCTCGACAAGACCAACATCATCCACTGCCCCATCGGTAAGGCTTCCTTCGGTGTAGAGAAGCTCACCGAGAACTTCAAC
>JAGBSP010000040.1 GCA_017631855.1 Clostridia bacterium
CCGCCGATCGGCAAAAGTCGCAATGAATATCTTGTGCCGTTTTTCTTGGATTTCCAAGAAAACAACTTGGGACCCATTCCAATCGCAAATTCCTTTACAGCAACACCACAAAGTCTTGCCGTAAGAAAGTGTCCGAACTCGTGAATACATACCAACACGCCGAACACCAAAAACATAATGAGTAGATAAAACATCAAAAACCGTTCTCCTTGTTATCTGCTTTTTCTAAGAACGTTTGTTATCTTTGGGGACACAAAATCCCCTTTGCAAGCTCTCTTGCCCGACGGTCAAGCGAAAGAATTCCATCCAGATCGTGCACCGAAACAGCCGCAGCTTCCAACTCGGAAACGACAGAACTGACCGATTCGGTAATCGCATAAAACGGTATGTTTCCACGCAAAAATTCTGCCACGGCAACCTCGTTTGCCGCGTTCAGTACCGCAGGCAAGGCGCCACCCTTGCCAACGCAATCAATCGCGCTTTGCAAGAGCGAAAAAGTCTTCATATCGGGTCTATCAAAGCTCAGCTTGGCAACCTCAAACAAATTAAGCTCAGAGATCACCGCATCGGTACGATCGGGATACGTCATTGCGTACTGTGCGCAAAGACGCATATCGGGTACCGACATCTGCGCAATCACGCTGTTATCAATATATTCTACCATCGAGTGTATTATACTCTCCCGATGAACCACAACCTGAATCTGCTCTGCCGACACACCGAAGAGATGCACCGCCTCAATCACCTCAAAGCCTTTGTTCATCAAGGTTGCCGAATCAATCGTGATCTTTGCGCCCATCGACCAGGTGGGATGAGCAAGCGCATCTGCCACACCAATCGTTTGCAACTGCTCCTTGGTATATCCAAAAAACGGTCCGCCCGACGCCGTCAGCCAGATTTTTT
The DNA here is from genome assembly GCA_017631855.1 of Clostridia bacterium. Classification (GTDB taxonomy): domain Bacteria; phylum Bacillota; class Clostridia; order Oscillospirales; family CAG-272; genus HGM12713. Next base: position 904 of record JAGBSP010000040.1, read on the forward strand.
TGACTTCCTTCTGCGCACCCGATTTCATACACTGATAGATTGCACAGTGCTCACTGTCCACAGGTAGAATGTCTACCTTCTTTTCCTTGGCCTTTTTCATCACGATCTCACCTGCGACCACAAGAGATTCCTTGTTGGCAAGTGCCAAGCGAGCACCTGAATCTATCACGGCGAGTGTCGGCAAAAGTCCTGCTTCGCCAATGATGGAATTAAGCACGACGTCGCGCTTTTCCTCTGCAATCATCTCACAAATCCCCTCAGCGCCAGCATAGACGCGAACCGAGGTATCCGCCAGACGAACCTTAAGCTCCTTTGCGGCGCTCTCATCTGCCATCGCTACCGAGCGAACGCCGAATTTTCTCGCCTGCTCCTCCACGCGCTCAAAGTTTCGATGCGCGCTGATCGAGGTTACGTTCATCGAAAGGCGATCGGCAACATCAAGCGCCTGCTCACCTACCGAGCCCGTAGAACCAAGCACGGCAACGTTTTTTCGTATTTCTGTCGACATATGCTACTCCTAAATCAACGAAATTCCACTCAGCGTGGCAAACATACAAATGGCGCAAAGTCCCAAGGAAACGGCAAGGATCGAATCGAAACGATCCAGCATTCCGCCGTGTCCGGGGAAAAGTTTTCCGAAATCCTTGATTCCGTAGTGACGTTTGATTACCGACATAATCAGATCTCCGATTTGAGAAATCAGCGAAATGATCACACCACTAACCAATAAGAACCCAAGATTTGCATCTTGACCGAAGAAATGATCAACGATCAATCCAAACGCAACGAAGGAAAGCGAACAAAAAACAATGCCGCCAATACTTCCCTCCACTGTCTTTTTAGGACTAACGTCGGGAATCAACTTATGCTTTCCAAAGAGAAAACCCGTAAAATATGCAAAGGTGTCTGTCACCCACGCCCCGAGAAAAATCAAGAGATATATGTATTCTCCGCCAAAGGGAAAATCTCGGATATAGGTGATCGCGGACATTGCGGCAATCACATACAGCGACATCGCAAATACGGCGGCAGCATCTGAGAACGGCAATTTTCCGTGCGACCATACGACAAGCGCAAACAAATAAATGACATATACGGCAGCAGAGATAAACGCGATCAACGCAAAGCTCTCTCCATCCGCAAGATATCGCATCAAAAAAGGCGCGACCAACGCAAAGATGTACAACGGAAGAATCACGGCAACGCATTTTTTCATCTGCGTACACTGAAAAAGCTCATAAAGCGACACCAAAGAAACCAAAGAAATGGCAATCGGAAATAAAACGGTATCCGAAAAGATCAGTACGGGCAATAAAATTAAAATAGCCACCACACCGGTAATTACTCGTTTTAACATAACAATCCTCCGTTTAGACCCCACCAAAGCGACGGTTTCTTTGCTTGAAATTCTCTACAATCTCATCGACGTCCTTGACAGACATGTCAGGCCAAAGTTTATCGGTAAAATAAAATTCCGCATATGCCGCTTGCCAAAGCAAAAAATTAGAAATTCGAAGATCGCCTCCCGTACGAACAATCAAGTCAAGTTCGGGCGATTCTTTCGTATAGATCCTTGCAGAAATATCTTCCTCGACTACGCTCTCTTTTCCTTCTTTAAGAAGTTGGTTCACAGCATAAACCAATTCGCTTCGTCCACCATAATTCAAGGCGAGATTGCAAATATAATGATTGTTGATAGAATTTCTTTCAATACGAAGCATCTTCTCACGCAATGAATCAGAAAAAGGAGATTTATCTCCAATAAAAATGAAACGGACATCGTTTTCTATCAATTCCTTTTCACAACGGTCAAGATACTCATCCAGAAGCGTAAGAATCGCACTCACTTCCTTTTCCGGACGTTTCCAATTTTCCGTGGAAAATACGTAAAATGTCGTCGCGCGAATTCCAAGCTCAAAACAACGCTTCATCACTGTGCGATACACGTCCGCACCGAATTTATGACCAAATTCGCGAGGCATTGCTCTCTTTTTTGCCCAACGCCCGTTTCCGTCCATAATGAAAGCAATATGGTGGATCGGACATTCTCCTGCCACAGTTTCTGTTTTCTTGATTTTTTTTGCCATTGACGTCACTCCACTTCATAAAAATCGGGACGGGCAAAAAACCCGCCCCTTTATCCAAAATACAATGATTTTGAGGTTAGATCTGCATAATTTCCTTTTCTTTTTTCGCAGTAATACCGTCAAGCTCCTTGATATACTTGTCAGTCAGATCCTGTACCGACTTTTCGGAAGCCTTCTGCTCATCTTCGGTCATCTCGCCGTCCTTCTTCATCTTCTTGCAAAGATCATTGGCATCACGGCGAATATTTCGGATCGCTACCTTTGCATCCTCACCCGTCTTTTGAACCTGCTTGACAAGCTCACGGCGTCTTTCTTCGGTCGGCTGCGGGAATACCAGACGAATCACCTTACCGTCGTTGGTAGGAGTAATTCCGATATCGGACGCAAGAAGTGCCTTTTCCATCTCCTTGAGCGTGCTTGCATCATAAGGAGTAATCGTCAGGGTCTTGGCATCAGCCACGCGAACGTCTGCCATCGAGGTCAGAGGCGTGGGCGCTCCCCAATATTCAAAATTCACCTTGGAAACGACAGCCGTATTTGCCTGTCCTGCACGAATGCTTCCAAGATTTTCCTCGTATACCGAGAGTGCTTTTTTCATTTTTTCTTCAAAATCTTTAGTGTTCAGTTTCATAATATCCTCCGTATGTAAATCATTCAAAAAATTATTAATCGCCTATCAGCGATGAATTTCAGTTCCAATGCGCTCACCCATAATAACACGATAAATGTTCATAGGATCTTTGAGCTCAAACGCATATGCGCGAATATCGTTTTCCATACAAAACGTCGTTGCCGTAAGATCGAGCGCCTTCAATTCCTTCTCGAGAATTTCTTTATAGGTCAACTCGTCATAGCGTACTGCCGTAGGGTCTTTGCGAGGATCGGCGGAATATACTCCGTCAATATTTTTTGCCATCAAAATTACGTCAGCTTCAATCTCCGCTGCACGAAGCGCCGCCGCCGTATCGGTTGAAAAATATGGCGAACCAAGACCGCCACCAAAGATCACGATCTCTCCGTTCTCCATTGCTTCCACCGCATTCTTAGCTACAAAACGCTCGCCAAAGGGCTGCATCTCGACTGCCGTCATCAGTCTCGTGGGAAGACCTTCCGCAAGAAAAGAATCCTGCAGGGCGATCGCGTTGATCGTCGTTGCCAGCATTCCCATACTGTCCGCACGAACACGATTCATCTGTCCGCCGGCTCTGCCGCGCCAGATGTTTCCTGCTCCAACGATAATTCCGATCTGAACCTTCTGCTCCACGCATTTTTTCAGGACGTCCGCAATTGAAGCAATAAAATCAAAGTCTAAAATTCCTTTTTCTTTTGCCGCAAGAGCCTCTCCCGAAAGCTTGAGAAGCACACGGCGATACTTAGGTGTTGAAATCTGCATCATCGTAAAACTGCCTTTCCTAAACATACTACATATATTTTACTACATTTTTAGTTATTTGTAAACAGTTAATTTTAGTTTTTTGCTTTTTTCTTAGATTTTTTTTTACAAAAAAGCGGTCGGAGCAAGGAAGGCTGCCGACCGCATCGTTTATTCTTGATTTTTCATAGTTTTATGAATTCTTTTTCGGATTTTGATCAGATCGCGAAACATTCGGAAAGAATCCCGAAAGATATGCACCTTGGAGTCATCGTGAGAAAGCACTTTGACGGGGAATTCGGAAATTTTCCATCCCAAGAGCTCCGCCCACAAGATTGCCTCAAAGTCAAATGCGTAGCCGTTCACCTCACACCGACAGAAAATATCTCTTGCCGCGTCCCGCCGAAATGCTTTACATCCGCATTGAGAATCAGACAGACGAAACCCACCTACAAGCCCAAGTGCACGGAGATAAATTTTCGACATCAGCTTTCGTGTTGGACGATAACCTTCATATCCGTCTTTGTGTAAATTCCGCGAACCAAGGATCAGATGTACATTCTTCGATTGCTCTGTATAAAAATCATAAATACGACCGATCACCTCTGTGCCATAAGCCAGATCTGCATCGGTAAACATAACAAGTTCCCCTTCCGCCGCGAGCATCGCGTTACGAACGGCAAAACCTTTTCCGTGATTTTGGGGATCTCCCACCACACGAACGCAAGGAAGATTTAAGGAACGAACAATCTCTCCGCTACCGTCGGTAGAACCGTCGTCAGAAAACAAGATCTCATACGAGGAAAAGCGATCGCTCATATACGCCGAAAGCGTCTTGGCAGTTGCTTCGATCACTCGACTCTCGTTATACATCGGGATAATTACTGAAATCTGCATAGTTCTCCTTATTCGTCCTTCCTGTATACCGAAAAGATCATATCCACTTCGGTGTCTAACTCATTCAATCCGCGAAGCTTTTCTGCGTCTGTGGGGGATGTCCTCCAATAATACGGCGTCATTGCAAATAAATTTTGAATTTGTGCTTCGGTCTTCACAGAAATTGAATATCGGACACGAAGCTCGTCGATTTGCTTCATTTGTTTTGGAAGATCTGCTCTTCCGTCATTTTCTTTGGTGGTATTGTAAATTGCCCGTTTCAGTCCCATCAAATGCTCGGGACCCGCATAGGCAACCAGTAAAATCCCACGAGAACGAAGTGCGCGAAGAAATTCGTTCTCTGCACAGGGCGCAAAGATATTAACGATTGCCGCACAAGAGTTTTCCGCTACGGGCAACTCAAAAACGCTCCCTACGCAAAAAAAGCCATTATCGTGGTCTGCACGTGCCATTCGCTTGCTCGCAGCATCCACCGCCGCACGGGAAAGATCAAATCCAAGACAAGAAAATCCCTTTCTCGCCAAAAGCTCGGTATAATATCCCTCTCCGCAGCCCGCATCGAGAACCAAACCGTCATTCGGTGCCAAATGCTTTGCGAGCATCTCAGTCAAAGCATCCGCACATGGACGGTAAAGATCGGTGTTCAAAAATTCCGTACGCGCGCGTACCGCCGCCTTGGAATCGCCGCCGTCGCTGTGCCCGGGCGGCATAAAGTTCACGTAGCCACTGGAAGAAAGATCGTAGCAATGCTTGCGAACACCGTCGCAAAGCAAGCTAATACTTCCCCTCTCAAGCTCCACACCCTTGAGAGAAAAGTTCCCACTGCAAATCGGGCAGGATAAAGAATTTAAAATCGTCTTATTTGGTAAAATTCGTTTCATTATTTTCTTGTCTTTCGTAGTCTGCTTCAATATAATCTGAATGGCTCAAAGAAGGATCGCCGGAATCATAGCAATTCAATTCAAACCAGAATACCGAGCCCTTACCCAAAGTACTTTTCACACCGTAGCTGGCGTGATGAAGCTCCAAAATTCCTTTGACAATTGAAAGTCCCAGACCGGTGCCTACTGCGGCCCTTTTGTGAACCTTGTCCACTTTATAATACCGTTCCCAGATCATCGACAGCTGATCCTCGGAAATTCCTTCTCCCGTATCGATCACGCTGATACATACGCGGTTCTCTATTATTTCCTGACAAACGAGAACTCGTCGATCCTCTCCCGTATAGTTGATTGCATTATTAATGAGATTGTAAACAACCTGAAGAATCATATTTCGGTCGGCAAAGATCCTTGCGTCCTCTTCGGCAAGGAAATCGATGCGGTATCCATCCTGCTTGATCAGACGTTCATAGCGCAACAGAGTATTTCGCACCGTTTCGGTCAAGCTAAACGCCTGCATTTCGGGCTTTCTTACGCCCGAGCGAAGCCGTGATAAATCAAGCATATCATTGACAAGCTCGGAAAGCCTTGACGTTTCGTCAATAATGATCTGAACATTTTCGGGAATATTTTCTCCCGGAATATCCCGCATTACCTCGGCGTACCCCTTGATCATTGTCAGCGGTGTGCGAAGGTCGTGAGACACGTTGGAGATCAGCTCTTTTTGCAGTCGGTCGGTCGCAGCAAGCTCGCGTGCCGCATAATTGAGCGTATCCGAAAGTTCATTGATTTCCCTATAACCCTTTCCCTCAAAATTGACGTCATAGTATCCTTGCGCCAATTGCTTCGCGGCAGAGTTCATTTTCAAAAACGGTTTTGTAATCAAACGTGAAATGATCCACGCCATCACAAGCGCCAATATCGCCAACACCAAGCCGATGATCAAGGCTTGATTTTGCAAGGTTTTAACCATCGCGCGAAGCGGCGTCAGGTGTGCCATCTGAACCACTAAATATTCGGAATCACCGACATGGTCGAGTTCCAAATAAATTGCCATACTTCGCACCGAATTGTTCAAAAAAATAGGGTCCGAGGAGGGGGAACCCTCATTGTCGTGAAGAATGACCCATTCGGAATTTCCGTAAAAATCATCAGAAGAAAGCATTGCCACATAGCGTCCTCCGTTGGTTCTTACTTTTTCATAAAGTTCCGAAAAGTTCTGTGTCATCAGCGGAACATTCCATTCTCCGCTTCCCTTTTCGGAGTGTAACAATACCGAAGATTGATCGGAATTTACCTGATAAACCCAAATATCGGCATAATACTCGGAAGCACATTCGGACGTTACACTCTCCAAACGATTGGAATTTCCCAGCTCCGCCGAAATTTTTGTGGCGGAAAGTTCCAATTCATTAAAGCGCGTCACCTGATAAAAATAGCTCATCATCTGTACCTGAAAAAGCCAGATAACGCCAATAATCAAGCCTACAAAAACAATCAGGATCGCGTACATTTTCCATTGAATACCGATATGATTTCTCTTCGATTGATCCATAAGTTTCCTATCCCTCGAATCGATATCCCACACCTCTGAGCGTCACGATCATTCTCGCATAGCGTCCAAGGCTTTTTCTCAAAAGTTTAATATGCGTATCCAAGGTTCTTACATCCCCGAAGAAGTCATATCCCCAAACGTCGCTGATCAGCTTTTCGCGTGACAGCGCGACATTGCGATTTGCCAACATATAGAAGAAAAGATCGTATTCCTTGGGGGACATTTCAATGCGTTCTCCGTCAATAAAGACAAGCCTTGCCGTAACGTCGGCACGGAGTCCGCCATTATCTAACGTGATCACCAGATTTTCCTTTTTCGGTTCTTCGGAAGACGCTCTGCGCATTCGTTTCATGACCGCTTCAATACGAAGCATCAGCTCCTTGGGCGAAAAGGGCTTGACAACGTAATCGTCAATTCCAACCTCAAAGCCGTTGATCTTGTCATATTCCTCGCCTCTGGCGGAAAGCACAATGATCGGGACCTGAGAGGTTTTTCGAATCTCACGACAAGCTGAAAAGCCGTCCAGCTCGGGCATCATAATATCCATTACGATCAAATCGAATTTCTGCAAGCGACAAAGGCGAATCGCTTCCATTCCGTCTGCCGCCTCTGTCACGGTATGCCCCTCAAATTCCGCATATTTTTTTATGATCGAGCGAATTCTGGATTCATCGTCTACCACTAAAATATGATACATTTCAATTTCCTTTTCTATGCTTTTATTGTGCAGGCTTGTACTCCACAACCTCAATCTCAAGATTGAGCTGTGTTCCATCCCGTTGAACGGTCATTTTGATCACATCTCCCACCTTCATAGCGTCGATCGTAGGATACATATCGCTGATTTTGTTGATGGGATTTCCGTCGATAACCAAAATCTGATCTCCTTCCTTCAACAGCTCGTTGGTACTGGAGGTAATATAAACGCCTCCCTTAGCATTTTCAACGAAGGAAATTCCGATATACGGCTTGCCCGTCACGTAACCGTACTCCATAATATCCTGCGCGTAGCCCCACGCAAGATCGATCGGAATGGCAAAGCCAAGTCCTTCAATTCCGGTAGCAAACTGCTTGGCATTCACAATACCGATCAGTTCGCCCGACATATTAAACAGACCGCCACCCGAGTTTCCGGGATTGATCTCAGCATTGGTCTGCAACAGCGTCATCAAAGAGTGCTCTACACGAATCTGTCGATCCTTCGCACTGATAATTCCGTTAGTAACCGTACCGCCAAGCGTTGCTAGCGGGTTTCCAATGGCAAGAACCTCATCACCGACCTTCAGATCCGAGCTTTTTCCGATCTTTGCCACAGAAAGCGCCTCCGATGTTTCGATCTTCAAAACGGCAATATCATACTTGGCATCGCCACCTACATATTCGGCAACACATTTCGTCTTTCCATCGTGCAAAACAACAACGATCTTCTGTTTGTTAGTAACAAAGTCGCTTACCACATGCTCGTTCGTAAGAATATATCCACGCTCGTCAATAATTACACCGCTGCCAGAGCCCTCAATCTCAACGACAGAACCCGCAACCTCCTCTACGACTGCCGAAAAGGTCGAATGCGTTTGCGACCCATGACCATCGTTTCCGGCAGGTATTGGAAATTTACTATCATTCTCCAAAAACCACTGTCCTGCCACGGCACCCGCAATAAATGCGAGAACGATTGAAATGGCAATAATCAGCGCGATCAATCCCTTCGCAGACTTTTTCGGTTTCTTTTGTATTGCAATTTCGGGAGAAACGGGTTCTCCATACGGCGGCTCATATCGGCAAGAGCATTCTACCGCCTCTGTGGTCGAACCATTAGAAATATCCGAAGAAGTGGCAGTTACAGCATCTTCTCCAAGGCTTTCTTCTTGGCTTGCAGAAGTTTCCCCTTCTTGTGCAGGAGCCTCCGCTTCTTCACCATCTGCTTTGTTTTCGTCTTCCAGGAGCGCACTATTTTCTTCTCTGCTCTCTTGAACGTTTTCAACAACATCGCTAAACTCCTTATTTTCTTCCAAAATGGGGTCAAGTTCGGTATTTTTATTTTCGTTTTGTTCACTCATCATAAAATTCCCCCAAAAGATATTTTTTTACTTATTTACATTATAAGACTTAATTGTGACCGTTTTTTGAAGAATTATGTAACTCTTGTTGAATTTCAGAAAAAAGATTTCAAAGAAAAGCAATTTTTATTTGTTTTTTTAATATTTTTTTGTTATAATAATAGTAGTATGTTGTTGTTAAAAATCTTACGATGGAGAAGAAAGGAGATTTTATATGATTACGTTGATTTACGGCTCGTACGGTTGCGGAAAAACAACGTCTGTCATTTCATCAATTCAGCGTGATACCGCCGCAGGAATTCACACTTTTCTGATCGTTCCCGAGCAAGACGCTGTCCAATCTGAACGCCGCACCTTGGATCTTCTCCCCGCCTCCGCTCAGCTAACGCTCGAGGTCTTAAACTTTTCCCGTCTCTATAACCGCGCCTGCCGCGAATACGGCGGTCTGAGTTACCGATATATCACAAATCCCATTCGTCATTTATTGATGTGGCAGAATCTTCGCGAGCTCGCTCCGCTTCTGACTGAATACGGAGCGCTTGCCCAAGCCGACCCATCCTCTCTGTGCGACATGATGCTCTCAGCCTTGAATGAGTGCAAAGCAAACGGAATTACGGCAGATCAGCTTGAGGCAACTGCGCAAAAACTCTCCTCCGACGATCCCTTACGTCAAAGACTGCTTGACCTTTCTCTTATTTTTTCTGCCTTTGATCGTTTGGTTTCTCAAAACTACAGCGATTCCTCCGACGATCTCGCACGCCTTTACGAAACACTCAAGGAGCACCGCTTCTTTGCGGGTGCCAACGTCTATATTGATGCCTTCACCTCGTTTACTGAAATGGAGCATCGTATCATTGAGCGAATTTTTGCTCAAGCAGAAAACGTTACCGTCACCGTTCCCTTGTCACATCCGAATGCCAATGAGCTTGGCACCGAAAGCATTCGTCATTCGCTCACCCGTCTGATACGTTCGGCAGAAATGCACGGCGGATACCGCGAGGTCGTTTTGCGCAAAAATTACCGTACCACCTCGCCAACTTTAGCCTATTTGTCCGAAAACTTATGGCGAATGAATGTTTCCGAAAGCCAAGCATTTTCAGACGGAAGCATTCGTATGGAAATTTGTGACACGCCTTACGCCGAGGTAAATGCCGTAGCGGCACACGTTTTAGAGCTGTTGCGTTCGGGGGAGCGCTGTCGCGATATTGCGGTATTGATGAGAGATCCGGAAAAATATCGCGGAATTATTGACACCGCATTTTCTAAAAGTGAAATCCCTTATTTCTTCTCTCAAAAAACCGATTTTTGTTCTCTCCCTCCGATCAAGCTTCTGCTTTCAGCACTGCGCATCAAGCAGTATCATTGGCAAAAAAACGACGTTCTTTCTCATATCAAAACGGGACTGTATCCCTTCCCCGAGCGCTCAATCGATCTGTTTGAAGAATACGTAAATACTTGGAATCTTTCCAAAAATCGATTTACTGACGGAGATTGGAATATGAATCCCGACGGCTTTACCGATCAATGTTCTTTGCGTGGAGAGGAAATCTTACAGCACGCTAATGAGATTCGAAGAAAATTGACCGAGATCCTTGAGCGATTTTTCATCCTGTTAGAGGCTGCAAAAAACGTTCCTGAGCAATGTCGATGTATCTACCAATATCTGCAAGAGATCGGTTTGGAAGAAAAATTACGCCAGCTTGCCAAGGAAGAGCTTGTCCGAGGACGTCGAAAGGAAGCAAAAGAATTACTCTCTCTCTACGGTATGCTCCTAAATACCCTCGCCGACATTGCCGCCGCAATGCCTGAAGAAGAGATTTCTACCGAAGAATTTTCGGTCATTCTGCAAACCGTCTTTTCTCAGCTCGATATTGGAACCATCCCCACTTCGGTCGACGAGGTTATGATCGGCTCTGCGGCAACACTTCGTGTTTCCAATCCAAAATACGTCTTCGTGCTTGGACTTTGCGAGGGAGAATTTCCCGCCGCCATCAATGATCACGGCTTGTTTTCCTTTGCTGACCGAAGTATGCTCTCCTCGCTTGGCATCGAGCTCTCTTCGGATGCCGACACCCGTTCCTCCGAGGAACTGATGTACGTACACCGTGCCTTTTCCGCTCCCTCCCACGGTCTCTTTCTTTCCACCTTTGTGGCAGAGCTGAACGGACAAGTCCGCACACAATCTCTCCCTTTCCGCCGTGTTCTGGCACTCTTTCAAAATCTTGAGCCGCACCGATATTTTTCCGAGGATCTTCGCTATCTCACGGGAGCACCGCGTGTCGCGGCAACACATCTTCGCACACTGACCAACAAAGAGGATGCTGAAGCACTCAAAGAAGCGCTGATCTCACATCTCTCCGACATAGCAAGTCTTGCCGACTCTCCTGTCACCGACACGGAATGCACGGTAGCTCCGGCACATGTTCCGCTCCGAAATGGTCAAGAGCTTCGTCTTTCTTCCAGCCGTTTCGAGGCTTACGTCAAATGTCCCTTTAACTATTACTGTACTTACGTTTTGGGACTTCGGGAACAAAAGCAAGCACACTTCCGCACCTCGGGAATGGGAAACTTTATTCACTATGTCTTGGAACATTTGCTTCGCTTTGCGGTAGAACATTCCGAAAACGGAGTATTCCCCCAAAACGAACTTCTTTTACAGCAAACAGAACTCATTGTAGAAGAATATATTACAAAAATCACCCCCGAGAATGAAAAGAATTCCCGTCGCCTACGTCATCTCTATATCCGTCTCAAGCGACTTGCCGTCTTAATGATTCAAAATATTCTCGAGGAATTTTCAAGCAGTGATTTCATCCCCGCCTTCTTTGAGCTTCACATTGATGGCAAGGACTCAAATCCGCCACCGATGGAATTTTTGTTATCCGATGGCTTCCGCGTAAGTTTTTCAGGCATCGTAGACCGTGTAGATGTTCTGAAAAAAAACGGCGAGGTATATCTTCGTATTGTTGATTATAAAACGGGAACGAAACTGTTTTCGCTGGAGGAGATCCCTTACGGAATTAATCTCCAGATGATTCTCTATCTCTTTGCGCTCTGCCGAACCTCGAATTCCGAGTTTGCACATAAGCTCGGACTCTCCAAGGAGCAATCCCCAACACCTGCGGGAATTCTCTATCTTTCTGCCAACCTTCCCACGGTAGAAGCAGAAGAATACGATACAGAAGAAGCTGTCCTTCAACAAGCAACCGACTCCTTCAAACGAAGCGGGCTGCTCTTGGATGACAAGGATATTTTAATGGCTATGAATCACGAGCTGTCCTCCAAATTCTTGGCGGGCATCAAGAAAAATAAGGACGGAGAGCTCGTTGGAAAAGCACTTTTCTCGAGTGAGGCATTTGAAGATCTCTACCGACAGATCGAAACGACGGTAGAACGCATTGCCAACGCACTTCGCAACGGAAATGCAGAGGCAAAACCAACCGAATGCCCGGGACAGGATCCTTGCGCTTACTGTCATATGAAACCGATCTGCCGCAGATCAGACCGATAAGGAGGAAGTATGGAAAGAATATGGACCGAAGCGCAAAGCGCCGCCATCAACATTCATCATAAAACTCTTTTGGTCAGTGCTGCGGCAGGATCGGGAAAAACGGCAACCCTAACCGAACGAATTATTCGAAGCATTACCGATCCCAAGCATCCCTCCGACATTTCCAAAATGCTCATCGTCACCTTTACCCGCGCCGCCGCAGAAGAACTCAAATCCCGTATTTTTGCCGCTCTGAGCGATGCTTTGGCAAAGGATCCGACGAACCGTCATCTAACCAATCAGCTGATCAAGCTGGGAAGCGCCAATATCTGTACGATCGACTCTTTTTGCCTCAATCTCTTGCGTTCCAATTTTTCCGCGTTGGGTCTTCCCGCCGCGTTTCGAATTGCCGACGAAACAGAGCTTGAATTGCTTTCTATTTCCGCGATGGAAGAAGCAATCGAAGTGTTTTACGAAACCGATCCGCTTTTCCCTAGCTTTGCGGAATGCTTTACGGGAACAAGAAGTGCGGATCAACTCGCTTCGATTTTAATCCATCTGGAACAGCAATCCAATTCCATCCCTCAAGGAATTGAATTTTTCCGTATGAACGCCGAGCAAACAAGAGTTGATGCGGAAAAAGAGGTTGACTTTTTCGCAACCTCTTTTGGAAAAATTCTTCGGGAACACGCGATCAATACCGTCACTCACGCGCATTCGATTTTCTCCGCCGCCTGTGACTATATTACACAGCATTCCGAAACCGCAGACGCTCTGTTTGCCGCGTACGATTATGACAGAACCTTCTGTGAAGCATTACTCGGTACTCTCCAAAATCCGAATGAGGGTTACGAGTTTTCGCGTCGCAAGCTGCAAGCCTACGAGCCGCTTTCTCTCAAACGCCTCAAGAAAGAGTACGTCACCGAAGAAACCGAGCAATTCAAGGCTTTGCGAACGGCAATGAAGGATGAGATTCGAGCTCTTTCCAAAAAATTCTTTGCAAAATCGCAGGATACCCTTCGCCGCGCGATGAAGGACACGGCAGATTATACCGAGCTTCTTTACCGTGTACTTTTTGCTTATCACAAAACTCTCAACGAGCAAAAACGCATTCGAAAGATTTTAGATTTTAACGATATACGACGCTATACCTTCAAGCTTCTGATCGATGATCACGGTACGCCTACTCCGATTGCGCAACAATATGCCAAAGAATTTTCCGACATCTACATCGATGAATATCAGGACGTGGACCTTGTGCAAGATCAGATTTTTGCCGCGCTCGCAACACCCACCAACCGATTTATGGTTGGCGACATCAAGCAAAGTATTTACGGTTTCCGAGGTGCGGAGCCCAAGGTATTCGGAAACTACCGCGCCGCCTTCCCCGATTATGAGGACGTCATTGCAAAGCACTCGGACGTTGCTACCATCTTTATGTCCGAAAACTTCCGATGCGATGAACCGATCATCAAATTCACCAATCTAATCTGCGGAAAAATTTTTTCCGCCTGCGCACAAAACATCGATTATCAACCAAAGGATGATTTGGTCTATTCCAAGGGACGCTTTGATCCAAGAGAAAATCCCGCGCTAGTTGAGGTTGCCGTCATTTCCACCCAAACAGCGGCAGAGGATGAGGGAGAGGAAAGCACATCGCAAGAGGATCCCCCCGTTGCCAAGGAGCTCGAAGCGGCGTACATCGCAGAAGAGATCGAGCGCTTAATCCGCGAAGAAAAGAAGGCCAACGGAAAACCGATCCTTCCGGGAGATATTGCCGTTCTCTTCCGTTCCAGAACAATGAGCCCTTATGTTGCCAAGGCACTACAGAATCGCGGTATTCTTTGTTCGGAAAGTGACAGTGGACGCTATTTTGAAAACCCCGACGTATTAATGATTCTCTGCCTGCTCAACACAGTAGACAATCCGCACCGCGATATTTTTTTCGCAGGAACCTTGCGTTCTCCGCTCTTCGGATTTGATATGAACGAGATCCTCGAAATTCGGGCATCTGCCGCTCCCACCTATTCGCTCTATGACGCCCTTCTTGAGCGTGCAAAGGAAAACGATGAACTTGCGGAAAAATGCCGCCACTTTGATAGCAATCTGCAAATGCTTCGTCGTGACGCAAGATCGATGCCTGTCGATCAATTTCTGAGATTGCTCTTTGAATCGGATCGAATGATCGCCTCGGGACTTCTGAGCGATATTTCGGCAGGCAGCGAGGGAGGAAATCTGCTTCGTCTGTACGATTACGCGCGAACCTTTGAGGCAGGCTCCTTTAAGGGACTGTATAATTTCATTGAATTTATCAATACGCTCATCGAAGAAGAAAAAACGATGAAGATTCCCCCCAAGGGAAGCTCACCTGACCGTGTCAACCTGATGACCATCCACCAATCCAAGGGTCTGGAATTCCCCGTATGCTTCGTCTGCGGCACGGCAAGCCGTTTCAACCGTCAAGATCAAAAAGCAAACTTTCTGTTTGAGTATCCGTCGGGCGTTGCAATGAAAATTGCAGACACCACGGGCTTTGCCAGAATCAACACCCCGATGCGAGAATCTCTTGCCGTTGGGAACGGAATTCGTCAAACCGAGGAAGAAATGCGCGTACTTTACGTTGCTCTGACTCGTGCCAGAGAGCGGCTTTATGTCACAGCTTCCACCGCATCCACCAAGGAAAAATTACAAAAGAAGGCGCACGCACAACTCGCATTCTGCGATCAGTATACCATTCTTCGTTCCAATTCATACTTGGAATGGATCTTGCTTCCCTTCGCTGATCCAAACGCCAATACAACCTGTGCGCACCTCTCCTTTATCACTCCCGTAGAGATCGATGCAAAAAATTCGGAGAAGGAAGTAAAGCAAAAGACCGAAAAAGCGTGTCTACCCAATGCGGAGCTCCTATCAAAGCTTCAAGCAAACTTTGCCTTCCAATACCCGAACCGTGATCTGCAACGAATTCCCGCAAAGCTTTCGGTATCCCGTCTTTCTCCGTCGATTCTGGATGAAAACGATGATTCCGTCGATCTCTTTACCGAAAAGAAAACACCGATTCCCGACTTCTTCCTTTCGGGAAAGCTCTCGCAAGTAACCCCCGCCGAGCGCGGCACGGCAACCCACCTCTTTTTGCAGTTCTGCGATTTCGGTTATGCAGAGCGTCACGGTGCAAAAGCCGAGCTTGACCGTTTGGTAGAAAAGAAATTTCTCTCCGAAAACTTAGCGGATATCCTCTATTTAGAAGAACTCGAATCCTTCTTGCAAAGCGATCTTTTCCGAGAAATCCAATCGGCAAAGCAAATCATTCGAGAGCAGAGATTTAATTTGCTTCTCTCCCCCGACAGCTTTACGCAAGACGCGGAATTCCGTGCCAAGCTCAAAGAAGAACACTTGGCAGTACAAGGTGTAATCGACCTGATCCTCGTCGATCAAAACGGAGACGTTTCTCTCTTTGACTACAAAACCGACCGATTGACCAAGGAAGAACGGACAAATCCCTCGCTTGCTCAAAAAGCATTGCAGGATCGTCACGGACTTCAGCTTTCCTATTACACCCACGCAATCGAACAGCTGTTCGGCCGTCCGTGCAAAAATGTTTGCGTCTATTCTACCCATGCGGGAAAGCTCTTTGAAATCGAACCGATGCCCCTAATGATCTCGGGCGATCTTCTCGACACACTTTGACATTTTCTCTTGCCTCTTCATATCCTATCTAAGGGAGAGCAATCTCTCACGTTATGATCAAACAACTAGATAGGAGAAATTATGGCAACCATAGAAAATTTTGCAACCGTTCGTTACACGTCGGGCGGAGTGGAAGCGACCCGCGTTTCCAATCTCGCAGAGATCGCACTCGAATCCTCCGCCATTCTGACCAAAACTCCGCTGAGCCCCGTATACGAGGAAGAGGATACTCTGACGTATATTCTCAGCATTCAAAACACCTCGGGCGCTGCCTTGACGAATTTGAGAGTCGAAGACGATCTTGGCACCTTCCCCTTCGGCACAACCGAGCTGACTCCGCTCACCTATGCGGGAAACGCAATTTTGCTGATCGACGGACAAATCGCTACCGCACAGCTTGACGTTGACTCCTCTTCGCCAAGCGAGCTGATCTTTACCGTCGCTTCGCTCCCCGCGGGTGCTACGGCGAATATCGTTTATAATGCACGGATCAACGAATTTGCACCGCTTGGACTCAATGCCACCGTTGTCAACACGGCAACACTTTCGGCAGATGCCGAGTGTGTGGACGGAACAGCTTCGGCAACCGTCAGAGTTGTAAGCGGAGCGGATATTTCGGTGCTCAAGCAAATGTCCCCGAACCCCGTCGTTTGCGGTGATACACTGACCTACTCGATTCAAATCTATAACTACGGAAACGAAGCGGCAGAAAACGTACGCCTTACCGACGTATTCAATCCCGCGCCCGAAAGCATTACCGTCACACGAAACGGAGTAAGCGTCCCCGCAACCGATTACACCTATGAAAACGGTGTTCTGACCGTTCCTGCCGATACGGCAGACGGTGATACCGTCCCTGCCGCAACCTTCACACGTAATCCCGAAACGGGAGAGGTTACGGTCACCCCCGGTATGGTAGAATATATCATTACGGGTACCATCTGACAAAAAAGACTGCTGTGAATTTCACAGCAGTCTTTTTGTTAATAAAACGTCGCAACCTCTTGCTTGGGCGGGACGGCAAATTCGGTCGATTCCACGTAAAGCACGGGGCCTTCCATTCGATAAAGTTTCGTCTTTTCTATTTTGATCTTTCCCTTGACCGTGATCCAATCGCGCATCTTCAGCTTCGGCGTATTCTTGAATACACACACAAGGCCGCTATACTGAATATCGTCCACGCAGCAGGTCATCACGTGTCGTCCGACGATCACCGAATTTTGCGGCAATCTCGGATCGGTCGCAACGATTCCCTTCACCTTGACCGTCTTTCCCTCGTACGACGGCATCTCTTCCGAAAGGTCGCGATACCATACTGCGTAATCCGCGTCGGCGATCTCAATGACCTCCGCATTCTTATCAAAAGGCAACGGATCCTCGATTTCATCGTATTCCACGTGTCCGTCGGGATAATCGTACACAATTGCCGCGCGGCGCGTAATTCCGCGAACGATTTTGTGAATCTCTTCCTTGTCGGTCTTTTCCGATGCGCGGTTCAGTACGATCATTTCGCAATCGATCAGCTTATCCACCGTCAGCTGACGCATGTTCTGATTGTACATCAGGAAAGTGTTCGCATCAGCAAACATCATGTTCTGATAGAGATCCCACGTCGGCGGCATACTCTGATAGAGCGTAGAGAGCTGCCACATACCGTTATACTCGATGATAATACGGTCGATCTTCTTGCCCCTTGTGAGTGCTTCGAGATTTTCGCGCGTCAGCCACGACTCGTCTTCGACGTATTGAATGCTGACGTTCTGCCCCCAGAATTGCGTCGGGTCAAGCTCATCAATTCCCTCTTCGCACATTAGAACGAGCGTCTTTTCTCCGCTATTAAAGTTCTGATCGTTGAGCGACTCCTGAATAATATGCGTTTTACCGCCCTCAAGAAAGCCCGTAAACAAATAAATCGGATATTTCATAGTTCACCTGTTAAAAAAGTTCAGACAGCTCGTGCTCGGAGATATGCGAGCCAATGACGCAGAATTTTCCAATCGGAGCGGCACTTCCCACACGAACGTCGGGCTCACTGGGAACGTAATCAAAGTGAAGCCATTCTCCCTCGGTCGACGCGACAATTCCCTTGGCGCGAAGGATCATTCCGTACTTCTCCTCGTTTTCCAATGCGTTCAAAATCGAAAGCAGCTCATCCTTCGAGTACTTTTTCAGCGTTTCCTTGCCCCAACTCGTAAAGACCTCGTCAGCGTGATGGTGGTGATGATGGTGTTCGTGATCGTGGTGACATCCGCAATCACAATGCTCATCGTGATCGTGATGGTGATGATGCTCGTGCTCACAGTGCTCCTCGTGATCTTGGTGATGGTGCTCGTGCTCACAGTGCTCATCGTGGTGGTGATGCTCGTGCTCACAGTGCTCGTCGTGATCGTGGTGATGATGGTGATGTCCGCAAACAGGACATTCCTCTTCTGCCATCAATTCCTTGAGCTGATCTTCCATCGTATGCTTATTTTCCATTGCTTCGATCAAGGTATGAATATCCAGCTGATCGGCAGGTGTCGTTACGACGGTTGCGTGATCGTTGACACCGCGAACGAGCTCGAGTGCCTCGGAAAGCTTCTGCTCGGTCGTGTGGTCGGTATGGCTGAATACGATACAACCTGCGTGAGCAATCTGATCGTTGAAAAATTCACCGAAATTCTTCATATACATTTTGCACTTGTTGACGTCAACGACAACCGTTGCGCTTCCAAGCACCGCGCCCTCAAGCTCGGCAGAAAGCACCGCCTTAGTCACGTCGCTCAATTTTCCAACGCCCGACGGCTCGATCAAAATACGGTCGGGATGATAGGTAGCAACCACCTCGGAGAGCGCCTTAGAGAAATCACCCACCAAGGAACAGCAGATACAGCCCGAATTCATTTCGGCAATTTGAATGCCCGAATCCTGCAAAAATCCGCTATCAATGCCAATATCGCCAAACTCATTTTCAATCAAAACAAGCTTTTCGCCCTCATAGGCTTCGTGGATCAAACGATTGATCAGCGTCGTTTTTCCCGCTCCCAAAAAGCCGGAAATAATTTCAATTCTCGTCATAATAAAATCCCCTCTAACTTAGCGTTTACGATAAAAAACAGAGGTTGAGTACCTGCCCAACCTCTGTGTGTCTATATTCAAAGCTTAGGCTTTTCCAACGGAACCGAAGAGCTCCATCTTTTCCTTAACGGTTGCCTTGATTGCCTCAAAACCGGGAGCGAGAACCTTTCTGGGGTCAAAGCCCTTGCCCTGAAGATCCTTGCCTTCCTCGATATACTTGCGGGTAGCCGCAGCAAACGAGAGCTGGCACTCGGTATTAACGTTGATCTTAGCGACGCCAAGAGAAATTGCCTTCTGGATCATCTCTGCGGGAATACCCGTACCGCCGTGGAGAACGAGGGGCATATCGCCCGTCTTCTGCTGAATTGCATCGAGCGTATCGAAGGAGAGTCCCTGCCAGTTTGCGGGGTACTTACCGTGAATATTACCGATACCTGCTGCAAGCATCGTAACGCCGAGATCTGCGATCATCTTGCACTCTGCGGGATCTGCGCACTCGCCCATACCGACAACGCCGTCTTCCTCGCCGCCGATCGAGCCAACCTCTGCCTCGAGAGAAAGACCCTTTTCATTACATACGCCAATCAACTCGGTCGTCTTTGCAACGTTCTCCTCGATCGGATAGTGCGAACCGTCGAACATGACCGAAGAAAATCCTGCTTCGATGCACTTATAGCATCCCTCGTAGGAACCGTGATCAAGGTGCAGAGCTACGGGAACGGTGATCTTGAGCTCCTCAAGCATACCGTTGACCATACCAACGATGGTCTTATAGCCTGCCATATACTTGCCTGCGCCCTCGGAAACACCGAGAATGACGGGAGAGTTCAGCTCCTGTGCGGTCAGAAGGATTGCCTTCGTCCACTCGAGGTTGTTGATGTTGAACTGACCTACGGCATATTTGCCTGCTTTTGCTTTGGTTAACATTTCTTTTGCGGAAACTAACATAATACGAACTCCTTTAAATTTATTCCTAAAATATTATACACGATTCGATGTCAAAAATCAAGTATATGCGCAAAATATTTTTACTTTTTTCCAAAAAATTGCAAAAATTATTTATTTTACGTCACAAGCGAACAAATGAACGCGATCATTGCCCCAAGTATCAATCATTTTTACTTCCAGCATCTTTGCTTCTACCGAAAGAGGCACCTTGACGAGCGCATAATAGTTGTTGTCGCACTCGTAAATCTTTTCTCCGTCCGCATATACGGCAAACGAACGAACAATGGTGTCAGCGACCTTCACGGGCACAAAATCTTTGCCTTCGTTGAGCTTCATCGGGAAGACCTGCATTTTGAAGTTCGGAGTCACCGACGTTCTCTCCCAATCGCGGTCAAACTGAATTCTGAGCTCGGAAAGCTTCTGCTTTTCTTCCCACGAGAACACCAGCGACGCACCCTTTTCAAGAACAATATCGTTGCGCTCTTCTTCACTTCTCGGACGCTCAATTCCGTTAAAGAGCACGCTTCTTTGTTCGTCGCTCAAATTCAAGGTTGCAGAGAGCGACAGCGCGGGAATTTGTCTCGGAAGACCGGGTAAAAATACGCCGTCCTCTTGCAGTTGCATTTGCAATTTCTTCAAATCGGTTCCGCGCAGTTCGCGAGGAAGGAATCCGTTTTTCTCACAGAGTGCCGCTGCCGTACCGATGGCTTGTCCCATCAGAGCACAGGTTCCCATCACTCGGATCGAGCTCATACCGACGTGAGTTGCGCTGATATTTCTGCCCGCAAAGAAGAGGTTATCAATATTCGCAGAATACAGACAGCGATAAGAAATACCGTAAGGAGAAGGAGCGGGATGCATTTGCGAAGGAAGCTCGTCAAAGGAATTCGCCTTCATTCCCAAAGGATTGAGCGAATCCATCGGCCAACCACCGTACGCCACGACATCGTCAAAAACACCGCCTTCTTCAATGTCACTCTGCTTGAGCACGTGCTCTCCGATATAGCGGACCGATTCGCGCTTTCCGGGAAGGAATCCAACCCAATCGAGCTCCCAGTTTTCATAGCCGTGATTGCCCTTGTTTTTGATATGATCCCAAATACCGAAGACGATTTTTACGAGCTCGTCACGCGTTTCCTCGGTATTGACGATTGCCTCTCCGTCACCGCCGAGCTCCATCCACCAGAAATTTGTTCCGCTCGTCGCTACTGCGTGATCGCGGAAGGTGGAAAGATTGTTTACCTTATAAGAAACGACGGCAAAATCCTCGTCGGTTTCATATACGTTTGCCCAAGAGGGCGGCGTAAATTTCACAGGATGATCGGTTTCTCTCGCCGAGAAGAAACAGCACATTCCCATTCCCTTTTCATCGGCAACAGGCTGAGCAATGCTCTCTCCGTACTCCGACTGCGCTTCACGTCCGATGCGGTGCGCCGCACCCGTCAGAGGTGCAAGCACAGAGTCGCCCGAGCAATCGGCAAAAAATCTTGCATACACCTTCTGCCACGTGTAGGTTGTCAACTGCCACGCCGTTACACTCAGAATCCGTCCGTTGTCGCATTCTGCCTGCATACAAGACGAGTTCAAAAGGAGCGTAATGTTGGGGTTTCCTTTGATCTTTCCGTAAAGAACGCTGTCCCAGAGTGTGGGAGCAAGCGTGGGATTGCGATAAATATTTTCTTCCTCAAATTCCCCAAGAATTCCCGTTTCTTTGTTGTAAATTCCCTTCGCTCCGCGAACCCATACGCGAATCTCGGAAGAAGAATTTCCGCCAAGCACAGGGCGGTCCTGAATCAAAACGACGCGAAGTCCTTTTCGCGCAGCAGCAAGTGCAGCAACCGTACCCGCAAGACCTCCGCCGACGACGCAAAAATCACAAAAATACTCTTTGGTTTGAAAAGTTCCCATCTTTTAAAAAACCTCCTGTTTTTACTAAAAATATTATAGTACAAATTCATTTTTTTGTCAATTGCTATTCTTTCTAAAAAATCAATTTCCCGCAAAATACTCTTAGAAAATTTCACAAATGGGTGTAGACATTGTCCGAAAAATATGCTATACTATTAATAGCACTTTGAACGGAGGAAAACAATGAGCTCCCATACCGACCTTGAGCTTCAGACACCACGCGCAGAAAAGCCAAAGCGTGTCGAAGACGTCATTCAAATGTCTATTACCGATCTTGAAATGATCGAGCAAACGATAAATCCGCCCGAACCTCAAAAGCCATCCAAGGATGACGAACTCAGAGCAACCGTAAAAGAGATTTACAACGCGCTTTGCGAAAAAGGCTACGACCCCGCAAGACAGATTGCAGGGTATATTCTTTCAGAGGATCCCGTCTATATTACCAACTGGAAAAACGCGCGCGGACTTATGGCGCGTGTCAATCGCGACGAGCTTCTTGTTGAGATCATCAAAAACTATCTCAAAAGCTTGGAGAAATAAATAACAAATTTTGAGCCATCACGTTTTGTGATGGCTTTTTTGATATCAAAAACCCCGCCTAAGGCGGGGTAAAAATTATAGTGTAGCAAGTCGTTTTTTGATATTTTCAAAACGGCTGTCATTTTTTACGGAAGCAAACACGGCATCATACTGATTGAGATATCTCAAGTACGATTGAGCAAGTGTTTCTTCTTTACTTCTGGAAGTCTGATTGATATGAATTTTAACTTGATTAACAAGTAAAGAGGTGTGGAATATTTCGGTAAATCCTTGAAAATCTTCAAGATGTGTAATCATTGTTTCCATCTCTTCCAACGCACGGTCAAAGTTTTCTACTCTTCCACTTTCCATTGCCATAGAAAAACTGATTCTTGCCAAACGCTCATTGTAAAATCCGAAATCTCCATTAGAAAAGACCATTTGGAACATATCGTACAGAGTTTTCCACATGGAATGCTTCTCTTCGTACGTATATCCTGCTTCCTTACAAGCAAGCAAATTACGCATATACAGATACATGTGGTCGCAAACCTTCCAAAAATAATTTTGACAATGCTCTACCAATGCATCTCCTTCCAATGCGGATATATACAGATCTTCTGACGGCGGCATCATATCCGCATACTTTAATGCCGTTTTTCTATCTCCTTTACGCAAATAGGTAAAGAATAAATTGTGAATTGCTTCTATCCGATGTTCCGTAGAGTCTAACAACTGCTCACCAAGCATAACGATCTCATCAAAGCTTTCGTTGGCATATCCGTTTTGCAAAACTCGCATCAAATAGGATCGTACGGTTTCATCATTGGGATATTTCTTTTGCATCTCACGGCAGAGCGCTAATCGTTCCGCGGTTTTCCCTTGGCTGTGAAGCTCTTGATGCTTTGCTTTGAATTCTTCGATCTCCTCCTGCTTTTTGCTTTTGGTAATATCAATTTCAAGCAAAATATCTGCGCTGACCTCAAAAATGTTTGCCAACATCGGCAAATGCGAAATATCGGGTGCTGTCTTCTCGCACTCCCATTGAGAAACAGCATTGGTAGATATACCCAACCATTCGGCAAGTTGCTCCTGCGTGATATTTCTTTGGCGACGAAGTTTTTTAATCGTACTTCCAATAGACATAACTTTTCTCCTTTGTGATGATTTAAAAGCGCTTTTGTACCCTAATTATACGCCTTTTTTTATCTTTTTTACACCAAGCATTTTACCAGCACTGTTCAATTAACACTTTATTTTTCACACTAACAGTTTAGCATAGAACTTATAAAAAGTCAAATTTCAGCGTAAAAAATGGCGGGAGTTGCTCCCGCCATTTCGTTATTGTTTATTTCTTTTTTCCCTGATCGGGCTTCTTGTTGAAATACTCTGCCACAAGTCTGAAGTTCTTAAAACCTGCAAAGTAGGCAATCCAAGCCGTAACAAGGCAAGGAAGAATGATCAGAAAATAGCTCCACCAAAAACGGAATACAGGAACTTCTCCAATCGTCCATACCGTTAAAAGACCGCGATACATTCCTTCACTCAATGCAGATACCGTGGTCAGAACCGCATTCATAGATCCTGCCCAAGCCTTTTCTCCCATCGAAGAATATCCAATGGAATACAAAATAGCGATCACAAAATTCGGGATATTCGCAACGAGTGCAATCAGCACGCCGGTATGCGGACGATAGGCCTTCTTTCCGATATCTACCGAAACGCGATCCTTGGCACCAATCTCCCAAGTCATCGTATAGATCAAAAACAAATAAAATATGATCGAAAAAACACTGACAACGATCGTGAGCGTATTGCTGTTTGCCGCCATCGCCGCCATTGCCAATACCACACCAAAAATCGAAATTGCCAACTGATTGACGAGCATCTTTACGGAACTATATAAATAATCGTGAAAAAAAGCTTTCATACATCCTCCAAGAATATTCTTTGGGCTTCTTTTGCTATTATATAAAATTTCGAGCACTTTTTCAAGGTATTCTAAGAAAAATTTACATTTTATCCACTAAATTATCACTAAATGTTATATAATAATAAGTAAGAAAGAATTTTGGAGGTCAAAATGGTTACAAGCGTTCCTTTAAATTCCCTTCCTTCCTTGGTGCGGGAATTTGCCTCGTATAAATCGGTCATACAAAACGCTTCGGAAAAGACGATTTCGGAATATCTCCTTGATCTTCGCACCTTCTTCCGCTTTTTACGCGCAAGAGATCTGCATATCTCTGTCGACTCTGAGGATTTTGAAGTGATCGACATCAGCGACATCGATCTCGACTACATCAAAAATATTACAATGGAAGATATTTACGAATTTTTGATGTACGCAGACCGTACAAGAGGAAATATGGCGGCGGCAAAGTCACGAAAGCTCTCTGCGATCAAAGGATTTTTTAAATATCTCACCGTAAAGCGTATGATGCTGGAGGACAATCCTGCGGCAAATATCGAAACGCCAAAACGACAGCAAGCACTCCCCAAATACCTCACCTTGGAAGAAAGTCTTGCGCTCCTGAATTGCGTTAAAAACGACGCCGACTCCAAAAGCAGAGTGCGCGATTTTGCAATTATTACACTGTTTCTCAACTGCGGTATGCGTCTTTCCGAGCTCGTCGGCATCAATCTCAACGACGTAGACCGTCAGCTTCGCTCTCTCACTGTCACGGGAAAAGGAAACAAACAGCGAATCGTTTATCTCAACGAAGCCTGCAAAGATGCCCTTGGCGATTATATGGATGAACGCCTGAGTGAGATGCATATCAAAGCCGATACCCCTGCCCTCTTTTTGAGCAACCGCGAGCAACGGATCAGCGTCAAAACCGTGCAGTGGCTCGTTTATAAATATCTTGATATGGCAGGACTGGAATCCAAGCATTATTCGGTACACAAGCTCCGTCACACCGCAGCAACGCTAATGTACCAAAGCGGAAACGTCGACGTCCGCGTTCTCAAGGATATCCTCGGACACGAGCAGCTCAACACCACGCAAATCTATACCCACGTCAGTAACCGCAGTATGGAAGAAGCCATGGCGCAAAATCCGCTTTCCACACAAGAGGGTCTTGGAAAAGAAGATCAATAAACAAAAAAGCTCGCTTGCATTGCAAGCGAGCTTTTTATGTACTTGAATTAGTGAATAACGCAGCGCTCGGTATCCTTGTCGAATACGTGGAGTCTGGTCATATCGAAAGCAACCTTGATCTTGTCGCCGGCTCTGGAAGTCGAACGAGAAGATACACGAGCGATCAGGTTGGTTTCCTCACCAGCCTTGAGGTAGAGGTAAATCTCTGCACCCATAAGCTCGGTAACGTCAACCTCAACGCCGAATGCTGCTTCATCCGAAGCTGCAACAGCTGCCTCGGTATCCGAAATAGCCTCAGGACGAAGACCGACAACAACATCCTTACCGATGTACTCAGCAAGCGCGGGGTTCTATGACTTCTCCTTGGGGAACTTCACGGAAACACCGTCGAAGTTGAAGTAAACGTCTTCACCCTTCTTCACCAGAGTACCGTTAATGAAGTTCATCTGAGGAGTTCCGATAAATCCTGCAACGAAGATGTTGCAAGGCGAATCGTAAAGGTTCTGAGGAGTATCAACCTGCTGAATCAGACCGTCCTTCATAACTACGATTCTCGTAGCCATCGTCATAGCCTCGACCTGGTCGTGGGTAACGTATACGAAGGTGGTTTCAACGCGGTGGTGGAGCTTGGTCAGCTCGGTTCTCATTGCTGCACGGAGCTTTGCGTCCAAGTTGGAAAGCGGCTCGTCAAGCAGGAAGACTTCAGGATTACGAACGATTGCA
>JAGBSP010000041.1 GCA_017631855.1 Clostridia bacterium
AATCAAGAACGAGCTTTTCCACTCCGTTAATGCACTGCTTAAATTCTGCTTCAAGCTGGGGAGCGGTCGTGGTGTCAAGTCTGCCGATTACCTTTACGTTCAGTTCAGTTCCGTTGAGATTCTTTTCGATGGTCATTGTTATGTACCTCTTTCTTAAAATTAATTATTTTATTCTAACGGTTACAAGATTTGTAAAGCCGTCTTCCTGGGTTTGGGCATATTCTATGCTTTCTGATGCATTTTTCGCAATGGCGAGTGAAATCATATTAGTTGATTCTCTCACATCAAAATGTTTTCCGTCATATTTCATTGTCATTGAAAGCGTTTCTTCTTCCTGTGAGTATTCAAAAGCTACACTTAACTTAAACTCATTATCAAGTTCGGGAAGAATACACTGTACGCCGAGTTCTTCAAATACCGACTGCGCACGGTAAATGGTTTTCTGCGGAACTTGATTTCGTCTGCCGAATTCTTCAAGAGAGGAATTGAAGCCGATAAAGTCGAAATCCTTGGAAGTAATAAGCGTTTCAAATACCTTCAGATGCTTGATAAATCGTATCGTCTTTTCACGCTTGGGGTTGTCGAATATCTCTTCGGGAGTTCCGTCCTCATAAACACCGCCCTCGTCCATATAGAACACACGGTTGGCAATCTCGCGTGCAAAACGCATTTCGTGGGTGACGATCATCAGCGTCAAGCCCTTCTTCGCAAGTTCCTTGATAACCGCCTGAACCTCGCCGACCATTGTAGGGTCGAGTGCCGAGGTCGGCTCGTCAAAAAGGATAATCTCCGGCTCCATTGCAAGTGCTCTTGCTATTGCAACACGCTGTTTCTGACCGCCCGAAAGCTCATCGGGATAGTTAAATGCTTTATCCGCAAGACCAACTGTACGAAGAAGCTCCATACCATCATCATAAGCATCCTGCTTGGATTTTCCGAGCAAGTCCATCGGTGCTGCCATAATGTTTTCAATGATGTTCATATGGTTGAACAGATTGAAGGATTGGAACACCATACCCATCTTCTGACGGATCTTATTGATGTTGCATTTTTTATCGGTAATACATTCGTTACCAACAAAGATACTGCCCGAAGTAGGAGTTTCAAGCATATTGATACAACGGATAAGGGTTGATTTACCTGTACCGGAAGGGCCGATGATTGAAATAACATCGCCCTTATGAATATGAACGTTTACATCCTTTAAGGGAGTAACGTTTGCATATTCTTTTCTCAAGTGATTTATCTTAATCATCTTACAACCCCCTTAAGAATATTTTTGTTCTTTCTTCGTTTCGGTTCGGCTTTCTTTTTCAAAATGCCGAGAAGTCCTGCGACGCCCCAAGTGATTGCGAAATAAATCACTGCAACCGCAATCAACGGGAAGAAGGCTTCGTATGTATTACCTCTTATAATATCTCCCATTTTGGTCAGATCGTTTACCGCGATATAGCCAACCACCGAGGTTGCCTTAATTAGACTAACAATCTCACCGGAATAGGACGGCAGGAACATTTTCATTGCCTGCGGTAGAACAATACGGAAGAAAGTTTGATTTCTGCTATATCCAAGTGCGTATGCCGCCTCAAGCTGACCGTTATCTACACCGGAAACGGTAAGCGACAGTTGCTCGTATACAAAGGAGCCAAAGGTCAGTATAAAGCCGATAATGGCGACCAAAACACCGCTGATATCGGGTGAGGTAAAGACAATATAGAACAATATCATCAAAATGACGAGCGTCGGTGTTCCCGCGATAATCGTGGAATACACCTTGGCAAATCCCCGCGATAGCTTTGAAAGCCATTTCATTTTGCTTCTTGCCAACATATACAGCGCAAAGCCAAAGAGCGTACCTCCAAGCACCGAGAAGAAGCTAATGATCAAAGTAGTGTAGATACCCTCTACGATCAGTTTCCATCTTTGCTCTCGGATAAAGGTCTTTTCAAAACTCTCCTTGAGAGACAACCAAAAATTCTCAAATCCGCTTCTCTCATACTTTGCCATAACAACTTCGGCATTCATATAAGGATCGGAGAAGTTTACGCTTTCTTTGCGTTCGTCTGTCATATACAGACCACCGCAAACGAGGTCGTATTTTTCGCTTGCAAGACCGGCAAGTCCCGAAGCAAAGGAAACATCAGAAATGTTTACGTTGTAGCCGTACTCTTGGCAGAACATATAAAGCACTTCAATTTCAAAGCCGACAGGCTTGCCCTCGTACATATACACGAAGGGCTTGCGTGTGGTATCTATCGCTACATTCAGCGTTTTCGTGCCCCCTGCAAGCTGATCAAGAGGAATCGTTTCCTCGGGCTCCGTTTCACCGTACCATTTGTTGATGAGTTCGTCGGTCTTACCTTCATTCTTGAGCTTTGCCAAAAACTCATTCATTTGCGCCTGAAGCGAGTAACCGCCGTCATTCTTTTGGAAACCAAAACCGATTTCCACCGAATAAGCCGGAACTGTGATGCAAGACAGACTCTTATCTGTTCGTGCAACCGAATTGAAGTTGGGCTTATCCAGCATAATGCCGTCAACCTTGCCCTGCTTTAAGGCAACAAGAACATCAGAGAAGTTATTAAACTCTTTGATTTTTGCGTTCGGGAACTGTTCTCTCGAATAACCGCCGTAAAGTGAACCCGTAACAACACCCAAGGTTGCTGTGTTAAACTGTGAAAGGTCATTTGCGCCTGCTTCGCTTCTGATAATTACCGCAAGGTCTTCTACGTGATAAACATCGGAGAAGTCCATGCTTTCTTCTCTTTCATCTGTAATGGTAATACCAGATATACCAAAGTCATATTTTTCTGATTGAACACCACCGAGAATAGCAGCAAACGCTACGTCCTAAAACTTAATGCTGTAACCGTATTCTTTGGCAAATCCGGTAATAAATTCAATATCAAAGCCGACAAATTGATTATTCTTGAGATATATAAACGGCATTGCGGAGGTGTCGATAGCAACAGTAATCGTGCCGTTTGCACCGTTCAGATTATTATAGGATACAAATTCTGTCGGTTCCTTCGCGCCAAACCATTTTTCTTCCAAAGCCACAAGTCTTCCGTCCGCTTTGACCGTTGCAATATACTCGTTCATTTTCTGCTGCAGATCAAGCTTCTTGCCTTTTGGGAATATTATTCCGTAATTGCTTTCCCCAAGAGGCTCATCAATGCGATCAACCGCCTGTCCTTCCCAAAGCATTGACGTATATAGCGATTCGTCGCATCCGAAGGCATCTATTTTTTTGCTATTCAGCGCAACGATCAAGTCCGACACGGAATTGAATTCCATATACGTTGCATCGGGAACAAGCTCGGGCATCATAACGGCTTGAATGGAGCCTGTCATAACGCCTACCTTCTTACCGGAAAGGTCGGAGAGGCGGGATGTATTGCCATCAGCCTGCTTCTGCTGCTTTATCACAAGAACGAGATCCTCTGTATGGTAAACGTCTGAAAAATCTACGCTTTCCTTGCGCTCGTCGGTAATTGTGAAGCCTGCGGCACCCATGTCGAATACACCGGAGGCAACACCCGAGAGTACTCCCGAGAACATCGCGTCCTCAAATTCAATTCTGTAGCCATATTCCCTACAGAAGCCGATGATCAATTCGATGTCATATCCGGCATATTTGCCGTCTTTCATATAAGTAAAAGGTTTGCTGGTGGAATTGATTCCAACACGGAGTGTGCCATTTTCACCGCTCAGATCGTCGTAAGACGCAAACTCTGTGGGTTCACTTGTGCTAAACCACTTGTCGCGCAGTGACTGCCAACTTCCGTCCGCCTTAATGCTCTCAAGGTATGCATTGAACTCGTTTTGCAGTCCAGGGTTCTTTCCCTTGGGAAAGATAATGCCGTAATCGCTGGGAGCAATGGGTTCATCCACGCGCGTGACCGCGCTTCCCTCCCAACACATAGCAAGATAAATCGACTCGTCGGAGGGAAAGGCATCTACCTTCCCGCTCTCAAGTGCCATTTTGGCATCGGCAATGGAGTTAAACTCGACGTAGATCGCATCGGGAATCAGCTTTGGAACAAGCACAGCGGTCATTGTTCCGGTCACAATTCCGATTTTTCTGCCCGACAAATCGCTAAGCTTCGTTGCACCACCCAAACCGATGTCGTCATTATTCGCAGAACCGCATCCTGCCAGGAGGCTTACTACCATAAGAAGCGCAAACAGCAAGCATAAAATTCTTTTCATTTTTTCATGTCACCTCATTTCAAAAATTCTTCATACAAAAGCTTTGCGAACTGCGCACTGTTAAATGCCGCAAACTTTTGATACTGATCGGACTTTTCTTCATCTGATCTACCTCATTTTTTTCCGGTTCTCATATTCTTCTCATTGCGACAAACACTAT
>JAGBSP010000042.1 GCA_017631855.1 Clostridia bacterium
AACCTTCGTCCAAGACAGATTATGGTTTCGATAGGTCGTAGGATTACCGATCTCGTCATAGACACACTGTTCTCCGTTGAAGGAAACTAACTGATCCTTCCAACCTTCCGTCGCATAGGAGTAGTCACTACCCACGTAGCTTCCCGTCGGAGTTCCTGATGTAACGGCATACTCCTTCTTCGAGGTAATGTTGCCGCCCATATCATACATGAACAGCGTCGTCTTTCCGCTCTCGTAATTATCCTCACGAGTCAAACGGTTCAATCGGTCGTATTTCTAAATTGATTATACCAAAAATATCTGCGATTGTCAAGAAGAACCCCGAGGCGTGAACGCCTCGGGGAAAATCGTTTTTTAGAATAAAGTTCGACTCAAAATCATACAGTCTTTGACGGTTGATTTTTTTTGCGTTTCTTTTCCTTTTTATATCGACTGAACATTGTGCTGTATTCCAAATATATCATAAACCCTGAAAAAGCTAAAAATATCAACTCAAGGATACCAAATATAATCCACACACCAATGCGATCTCCCTGCATTTCCTTATTATAATCATTAAGCGAATAAAAAATATCTTGTTCATTGTGCACATCTACAATGGAATCACAATATAATAGGCGTTCCTTCACAAGAATGTTCAAAGGAGCCGACCGTAATTTTTGTTTTAGATCCTCTACTGAATACCCACAAGATTCATCACTAAAGCTTAAATCATATTGATAAGCATTATCGTCTGTATAAAGCATTAAATATCTATGTATTCGACGATGCTTCCCTCCGCCAGTATTATGATATTCAACATCACGCACAATGATCGTTTCCTGTCTCAAATCTTCTATGGTATATTGCTCGGTTTTATTAAGCAAACCAAAAAGAAGGAGTATCAAAAGAATTTGGAAGAAAAAATATTTGCATATTTTTTTTACAAAAGACCGTCGCTTTGACTGTTTTTTCATCGAATTATTCTCCTTGATAGCATTTGATTAACCGATTTACAAACTCACCTGTTAGATCAGAAATTATATCATAAGTGAATACCGTCGTCTTTCCGCTTTCGTAATTATCCTCTCGAGTCAGACGGTTCAAGCGGTCGTATTTCCAAATTGATTATACCAAAAACATCTGCACTTGTCAAGAAGAACCCAAAAAGCGACCTGCCGTCAGCAGGTCGCTTTTTGCGAGAGTTCGTTTATTGCTTTTTCGTTTTACGAAGAAAGAGCACGCCGAGGGTATTTCTTCCGCAATGCGAGGAAATAGTACAGCCCGCACGCGTCAAAAGCACCTCACCGAAAGGAGCGATCGCTTTGACCTGCTCGACGCACGCGCCGTAGATCTCCTCATCACAGCCTGCGTGAGTGACGAAAACTCGGGTCAGGTCGACGTCCGAGGCGTCACCGATCCGCTCGGCAATATATTTCTGAAGCACGGCAGAAAAGCGTCCGCGGTACTTCTTTTCGACACCCATTTTTCCATTCTTGACCACGATGCAGGGCTTGAGCTGCAAAAGATTTGCGCCAAGCGCCGCAACCGCCGAGCAACGTCCGCCCTTATGCAAAAATTCCAGATCGTCGACGATAAAGGAGGCGTCCACCCGCTCAGCAAGCTCTTCGCAAGCCTCTGCGATCTCGTCTGCCGCCATGCCCTCTGCTGCCATCTCCGCGGCAGACACCACCAAAAGTCCTCCACCCGTGGAAAGATTTTTGGTATTGACAACAAACACGTCCTCAAAATCCTCTGCGGCAAGGCGCGCATTGTTGTAGCTTGCCGACATCTCGGCGCTGATGCTGAAATACACGACCGCGCGGTCATCAACCGTCAACTCCTCAAAAAATTCCGTGAAAGCGGCAATATTGACCGCCGCCGTTTTGGGAAGCGTTCCCGTTTTCTGGTAGTGCTCGTAGATCTTCTCGGGGTCGATATCGACGCCATCGCGATACTCTTTTTCGCCCAGCATCACGCTCAGCGGAATGGTTTTGATCCCATAGCGCTCGATGAGCTCGGGACTCAGATCGCAGGTGCTGTCACAGGCAATCATCACTTTTTTATTCATCTTATATCCTCTCCTATTTCAAATCTTCGGTTACACTCTCAAGTGCTTTTCGTATAAAGTATAAAATAGATAACTCCTTTTGTACGATTCACAGGATAGCAATGTTATTATATCACAGCTCCCATTCGTTTGCAAGCATTTTTCCATTCATTTTCAAATTTAAAAGACTTGACTTTTTTTGCAATATCATATATAATGATGAGTGAAATATTTTAATATTGGGAGGACTGTACATATATGAAGGATTCCTATGGTTTAGATCACATTCACGACGGTTTATTTGAAATTATGGTCGCACTTGACGATCTTTGTGCAAAGCACGGCATCGGATATTTTCTCGACAGCGGAACTCTGCTCGGCGCAGTTCGCCACAAGGATTTCATTCCGTGGGACGATGACGTTGACCTGACGATGACGCGCGAAAATTTCGAAAAGCTCTTAACGGTTGCCAATGAGCTTCCCACGCCCTTCCGTTTGATTCTGCCCACCGACTACAACGGATATTTCTTCGATTTCGTTCCGAGAATTATCAACACCGAATTTCCGCTTCGCGAGGAAACCGAGGCAGACAGAGCACACAACAACTATCAGAACCGTTTGGCAGTCGATATTTTTATCATCGACAAAGCGCCCGACTCTCCTAAAAAATTCTCCAAGATGGTCTTCCGTCAGAAAATGCTCTACGGCTACGCAATGGCGCACCGTTACGATAAGCACGCGCACGAGCACGGTCTTGTGGACAAACTGAGAATCCTCGTTCTCACGACGCTCGGACGGATGCAGTCCCTCGAGAAAATCTTCAAGAAGCAGGAAAAGCTTTCTCTCTCCTATGCCAACGAGTCGGTCGGTCGCTACTGCCTGACCAATGCGATTATGAAGGAGATCCATCTCTCCTATCCGATCGACTGTATCGCAAACACAGTACAACTTCCGCTCCGCAACCGCACCTTCCCCTGCCCCGCAGGCTATGACACGATCCTCACTATCCTTTACGGAGACTATATGACCCCCCCGCCCGAGAATGACCGTGTTCCAATCCACGCGTCGGTTACATTGGAAGACGAAAACGCCTAAACAAAAAAGCTTTGCAGAGAACACACTCTGCAAAGCTTTTTCTTTATTCAATAACTTCTTTTTTCGCTTTTCTGTCAGCAAAAAATTTCTTCAGATCGATCAGCGTATCGATCACGACAAAGATCGAGAAAGCTGCCGTAATCACGTAGATCCAAATCTTCGCCAGTGAAATATTAGGCGCATCCAGGAACGGGAAAATTCTCTCGATCAAGGATTCGAGCGATACCCATCCAAGCGGAAGGAACATAAAGGGAATCGTCATCAGCGTCACGTAGGTCACGTTCTTCTTCGTGGCAGACTCGCGATCGGCGATCATAATCAGCGGAATCAAAAGAAACGCCCACGTATACACGCCCGTCAGCGAGGGGACGCAAAGAATGGTCAGAGCACCGACCGTCCAGGTCTTCCAAGGCCGATCGGGACGGATAAAGGGAGAGATTGCAAAGCAAGCTCCGCCGATGAGAATCCAAGCGTAGATCAACAGATTTACAAGACTCTGCTGCAAATCGCTAAAGTGAAGAGCTCTCATTGCCAGCACCAGATCGTTGCCGGAACCCGAGGACCATCGGGTGATATTTTCATACAGCGTCTGCACCACAAAGATCGGACCGCCGAAGAAGAAGGACGGAAGGATCAGCATTGCAATGCCGTAAAGCACGCAGCGGATCGCCTCCTTGTATCTCTTGTCGGCAATCAAAAACCATCCAAACACTGCGGGATAGAGCTTCAGAGAGAAGGCGAACGCCAAAGCGATCAGACCGATCTCCCGAGCAAACTTACTTTCGCTATTGTAAGAAAACGCATAGACCAGCAAGGACATTACGCAAAGAATCAGCATATTGCCGCGCTCCATCATATACAAGAGCGGAACGCTCAGGGTTGCCATTGCGGCAAAGACCAGGCGACTATTCTCGCTACCGCGCTTCGTTGCCTTAAAGATCAGCGCAAACATCAAAACAACGCAGACTGCAAGCAAGAGCATTAAAAGAATCATGCTCGAACCGTACATCTTCCACGAATATCTCATTCCGAAATCGGTATCGTTATAGGTATCGCTCGTAAAGCGCGAAAGAATCAAAAAGATCAGGTTTGCCATCGGCGGATAGATCACGTGACGCTCCGAGTAAACCTCTTTGCCCTGCGCGCAATCTCGAATCTGATTGAAGCAATCCATAAAGAAATCCGCACCGTGACTAAAAAAGAGTGACGTATTTTGTGCATTGCCGAAGATCATACAGAGCACGAAAAAGACCGCCGCACTAATACCAACAAGCAATATATATAGATTCTTCAGATCTTTTTTGGGATTGATCGCATTGACAAATCCATCTTTCGCCGTTTTGAACTTGTTTGTCATGGATACTCCTTTATCAATGTAGTAGGTAAATATTCATACAACTTGCCATAATACACATAAAGTATACCACATCCTCAAAAATTAGTCAAGTCTAAAATAAAAAATTCGACAAGACTTTCACTTTCCTTTGTCATTTTCTTTCTTTTGTATTTACTTTTTCAAAGGAATATGCTATACTAAATAAAATATATGTTGCGGACAAATCCCCCGAGCGACTTAAAAAGTCGCCCAAGGGGCGGAAAGGAGCTTTCTTCGTCGAATATGGGAATCAAATCAATCCTCTCGAATTCGGATACCCGAAAAAAAATTATGGGACTCGTTTACAGTGTCGGCGCGATCGCGATCTTTAACGCCGTCATTCAATTTTTTGTCTACCCTCAACTAGAAAAGGAAATGGGTGCCGCCGCCTTCGGCATCGCTCTTTCTGTTCTCTCCATCATCGCCATTGCCAATAATGCTTGCGGATATGCCGCAGGCTGTGCGCGTCTTCTCGGCTCGGAGAAGGAGCAGAACAACGGCGACTATAATCTGATGCTCATTCTGATGGGTGTCATCTGCGCCGTGATCGGTACGGTGTACCTTTACACCTTAGACCTCTTCACTCCGCTAAACGTTTTTCTCTATTGCCTTTTGAGCTTCTTTACGATGCTCCGCTACTATTCCGAAACCGAATTTAAGATCAAAGCAGATTTCTTCCGCTATATGATCTACTATATTCTGATCTCGGTCGGATATATCCTCGGCGTATTCGTTTTCAAGCTTTCGGGACAGTGGATGCTCACACTTCTTGCGGGCGAGGTGCTCTGCTTTATCTACGCCGTCATCCGAAGCAGACTTTACCGTCCCCCCTTCTTTAAGATCACAAAGCAGTTTAAGGGCATTTTCTCCAGTATCTCCTTCCTGCTTTTCTCAACCCTGTTGGAAAACACGACGCTCCATGCCGACAAGATCGTTCTTCTTGCGATCACACAGGACGGAGAGGTCGTTACCACCTACTATATTGCGTCCCTAGTCGGAAAGGTTGTGGCTATGCTGACCACCCCGATCAATGCCATCGTACTGAGCTATCTTGTGAAATACAAGGGAGCGCTGACCAAGAAGCTTTGGTCGATCGTCGCGCTTGCCGTCAGCATCGGCGCTGCGGTCGTCTTCCTCGGCTGTCTGATTGTTTCTCCCTTTGTCATCAAGCTACTTTACAGCGAAAGCTATGCTGAAGCGATGTCCTATCTCGTTCCCGCCATTCTCGGACAGGTGCTCTATTTCGCATCGGGCGTGTTGGTCAATACTCTGCTCCGCTTCAAGGGTGAGCGCGACCAGTTCATCTTCAACGCCATCTACGCTGTGGAATTTTTCGTATGCGTTGCCATCGGAACAGCACTCGGCGGTCTTTGGGGCTTTGCTCTGGCAGTCGTCCTCGCCAACGCCATCCGCTTTGTTGCGGCGCTGATCAAGGGCTACGTCGGCAAAAAGCAGTTAGAGCCCACCCCCAATTAAAAATATCTTTTCAAAGGAGCACTTATGAAAAACCTTGCATATTACAACGGAAAATACGACGAAATGGAAAACATGTTTATCCCGATGAGCGACCGTATCTGCTTTTTCGGGGATGCCATTTACGATGCGACCTACAGTAGAAATTATAAGATTTTCACGCTCGATGACCACGTCAACCGCTTCTTCAACAGCGCAAAGCTGCTCGAAATCAAGCTTCCCTGCACCAAAGAGGAGCTCAAAGCTCTGCTCAACGAGATGGTGCAAAAAATGGACACGGGCGAAAACTTCGTCTATTTTCAAGCATCGCGCGCAGGAACGCCGATCCGCAATCACGTGTTTGCCGAGGGCGATGCTCCCGCCAACCTCTGGATCAACATTTTCCACAGAGAAATCGTTGACGTTTACAAGAGAGTCAAGCTGATGACTGCCGAGGATACGAGATTTTTGCATTGCAATATCAAGACAGTCAACCTCATTCCCGCCGTCATCGCGTCGCAAAGAGCCAAGGAAGCAAACTGCACCGAAACGGTCTTCCACCGAAACGGTCGCGTCACCGAATGTGCGCACAGCAACGTCCACATTCTGAAGGACGGAGCATTTGTCACCGCGCCCACCGACAATCTGATTCTCCCCGGCATTGCAAGAAAGCACCTCATCGAAGCGTGCGGCAGACTCGGAATCCCCGTCCGCGAAGAGCCGTATACCCTTGACGAACTGATGAATGCCGACGAGGTTATGATCTCCTCGGCAGGTACACTCTGCTCTGCGGCAGACGAGGTCGACGGCAAGCCCGTCGGCGGAAAAGCGCCCGAGCTGCTCCGTACCCTGCAGGACGAGGTTCTGCGCGAATTTCTGGACGAAACCAACGAAAAGTAATTTCTGAAAGGAGAACACCGACCGATGCCAACCTCGTTTTTATCTCACGCTGACGCGGCACTGCGCAACCGAAACGCGATTCTGCATTTCGTCAAGCAAAACGGCCCCGTATCCCGCACGGATATCTGGGAGAGAATGGGCATCAGCCGCGCCTCGGTCACACAGGTCATTCGCCAATTACAGGAAGCCAATCTGATTCTAGAAGAGGGAGAAGGCGACTCCACAGGCGGACGCAAGCCCCGTTTTCTCAAATTCAACGGTGCGGCAAAAAAGCTCTTTGCCTTCGACTGGTCCTCGCGCACGCTTGCGCTGATAGATCTTGACAGCAACATTCTCTTCGACCAAAAGATCCCCGACGCAATGACCGCAGATCCGATCCCCTTCTTTTCCTTCCTGAACGAGCAGATCGATCAGATTTTTGCAATGCAGCTTTGCCCCGAGGAAGAGATCATGGGACTGAGCATCTCGCTCCCCGGTCTGATCGACCACAAAAATCTCACGGTGCTTCATTCGGCGGAAACAGGATGGAAAAACGTAAGGCTCAACGACTATTTTTCCGACCGCTTTGGAGAAAACATCTTCCTCGAGCGAATTACCAATACGTTAGCGCTTGGTGCGTACCATCAACTGTTTTCGGCAAGCATCGACCATTTTCAGCTGATGATCCTCGGTCGTGACGGCATCGGTGTGTCTACCGTGGTTTGCGGTCATTGCCGACACGGGGCAAGCTATATGCACGGTGAGCTGGGACACGTCAAGCTCCCCGCATCCGACATTCTCTGCTCCTGCGGACAGTGCGGCTGTCTTGAGGCTGTGATCCGTGACGTGGTTCAAAAGAATGGCGGCAAGCTTTGCGACGAAGCACTCGCGCTTTTGTCAATTGCCGTTTCGACCTCGGTCAACCTTTCCGACCCCTCGGCGGTGATTCTTGTCGGCTCTTACGTCGATCAGATGACCGAAGAACAGAAAGCACGTCTGATTTCCCTTT
The DNA here is from genome assembly GCA_017631855.1 of Clostridia bacterium. GTDB lineage: Bacteria > Bacillota > Clostridia > Oscillospirales > CAG-272 > HGM12713. The sequence goes on from JAGBSP010000042.1 coordinate 7,840, forward strand.
CGCTTGAAAAAGTCACGGGAGAACATTTCCGCGAATTTGAGATCCGCTACGCCGACGACGTCAAGCAGCTCGCCTTCCACGGCCTTGCCGTCTACGCATTCGACCAATATTTTTCGATTGATTAAAGAAAAAGCCAAACGCTTTCGCGTTTGGCTTTTCTTATTTTACTTTCCGCAAATCTCAAGAATGGTCTTCTCGATATCGGGTGCGGCGATGTGATAGAATTCGCGGAGCCACTGCTGCGAGCCGACCTCGTGTACGTTAACGTCGGGCAGTGCCATACGGCGGAATTTCACGTCAAGGCATCCCTCGTCGGCAAGCACCTCGGCAACGGCAGATCCAAGTCCACCCGCAAGGTTGTGCTCCTCGAGCGTAATGATCTTGCCGGTTTCCTTTGCTGCCTTGAGGATCGCTTCCTTGTCGATGGGCTTAATGGTGTGCATCGAGATCAGTCGGCAGTTGATGCCCTTCTCTCTTGCCGCCTCGACTGCCTTCTGCGCCTCAAAACCGATCGGGCCACAGAAGATCAGCGTGCAGTCGTCACCATCCTCAACCGTAATCGCCTTGCCAAGCTCAAACTTGAAGGGGCGGTGGTGAATGTCCTTTTCGTTCTTGTATCCGCAGCGGTAGAAGACAGGACCCTCGTAATCAAATACCGCATAGGTTGCCGCCTCAGCTTCCTGCAAGTCGCAAGGAACAACGACCACCATATTCGGCAGAGCGCGCAGAATTGCAATATCCTCGGTCGAGTGGTGCGATACACCGAGAGGACCGTAGGAAACGCCGCCGCCTATGTTGACGATCTTTACGTTGGCATTGTGATAACAAACGTCGTTTCTGATCTGCTCCAGACAACGGAGCGTCGGGAAGTTTGCGATCGAATAGGTCACGGCAATATTGCCCTCCATCGCAAGACCGCAAGCAACACCCGTCATGTGCTGCTCCATAACGCCACAGTTGTAGTAGCGCTCGGGGAACTTTCTGGCAAAGCCTTCAATTTCTCCATAACCAATATCCGCCAGCACCAGATGAATGCGGGGATCCTTTTCGGCAATTTTCAATAAGGTTTCGTTAAAAATCTTTCTCATTCCTCTACCCCCAGTTCGCGATAAGCTTCAAGCTTTTGTTCCTCGGTCAGATGCCAGTAGTGCGAAGCGACCGTGTTTTCAAGGAAGCTCACTCCCTTGCCCTTGATGGTGTTTGCAACGATAAAGGTAGGCTTGCCGGGCTCGAGAGGCAGTGCCTTGAAGGTGTTTTCAAGGTCCATAAAGTCGTGTCCGTCCACCGTCTTGGTTGCCCAGCCGAAGGTAGCAACCTTCGTAGCAAAGTCGCCAAGATCACAGATATCCTTGGAGAAACCAAGTGCCTGAATGCGGTTGTAGTCCACGATCGCAATCAGATTTTCGAGGTGATGCTGTCCCGCAAACAGGAATGCCTCCCACGTCGAGCCCTCGTTACAGTCGCCGTCCGACATCATACAGTAAATCTTATGCTTCTCGCCCTTCTCCTTTGCGGCAAGTGCCATACCGACACAAACGTTCAGACCGTGTCCGAGCGATCCGGTCGAATACTCAACACCGGGAACGTAGTGGCTGATATGTCCCATCAGCTTTCCGTTATCACAGTAGTAAGTATCCATCCACTCCTTGGGGAAGAATCCAAGCTCGGTCAGGGTTGCGTAAACCACCGCACCTGCGTGTCCCTTGGAAAGGATAAAACGGTCGCGGTCGGGCGCCTTGGGATTCTTGGGGTCGACCTTGACAAAGCCGCCTCCGTAAAGCACCGCCATCATATCGGCGGCAGACAGCATACTTCCGATATGGCCACTCTGTCCGACGTGTACCATATGCAGACAATCCTTGCGAATTCTCTTCGCAAGATCCTTGTAATTTTCGTACATAATATTCTCCTTATATTTGATTTTTTAATCGGGTACTTCGGTGTATTTGACCTTGTCGATCCATTCACGCAGCCACTTCTCGCTCTCAAGGCCGACACCCATCACCGAGTTTGCCTCGAAGATGATTCCCGCAATACGGCCTTCTTTCAAAAGACGCAATGCAAGCTCGCACTGAACCTCCATCAGCTCGTTGCGAATGGGGTGCGCGATGATCGGATCAAAAAAGTCAAACATATAAACGCCAAGCATAATTTTCTTGCCCGCGTAGATCTTCTCGAGCTTCTCAAAGCGCTCCTCAAGGTAGATCAGCTCCTCGGATTGCTTGGTCCAAATGGTAATTCCGTCCAGATCCTCGAGCGAGTTCGGGTCGAGCTGATCGAGCTCGTGAATGTACCATACCATATACATTTCCATCGGGCGGCACGCCTTGTCAAGACCCGTGCGAATCTCGTGAAGCATCGCCTTCATCTTCTCGTTGGCGTCGGGATCACCGCGGAAATGGTGGAAGAGGTCATCGAGAAACGCACCCGTAATGTTCGGGTACTTCTCTGCGAGGTCGCAGATAAATTTCTCCTCGTTGCCGATACGGAAACCGCTCGATCCCGAAGCCCCCCACATTACCTTGTTCATACGAACAAAGCTGTCCGCATAACCGTACGCGTCTTCCGAATAGGGCACGGGCTGTCCCTGACAACCGATCATCAGCATATTCGGAATATCGAGCATTGCCGCGCCTTCGGCAGGGGTAATGCGCGAGCGCTTTCTGTGCGGCTCGAGCCGCGATCTGCCCAAATGAATATCGTCCTGATGCGCGCGAACGCCGAACATCCAGAACTTATCTCTTGCAAATGCCATATTTGTTCTCCTTTTGCTCTTTTGCAACTTAATTTATTGAATGAATTAAGTTGCTTTTATTATACACGACAAGTCCCTTTTTGTCAAGTCCTTTTTTGATATTTTCACAAAATTTTCTTTTAGAAAAATAATCGAAAAGGAAAAGAAAAGTTTTCGAAAAAGGAGTTAAAAATCAAGCAAATTTCCGAAAAGATCGCGTCAAAATCCCTTGACATTATAAAATAAAAATGTTACAATATACTCGATTGAGTATCTCAAAACATACCCGAATTTTTTCCGTACTCTGCGGAATCTTTTGAAAGGAGATCAAATCTTATGAATCAGTTAAAAGTAGGTTATGCCGTATCGAATATCGATCCGATGATCGGTATCGAGGTCTGCGGCTATTATCAGGTACGTATTTCCGAAGGTAATCTCGATCCGCTGGAGGCTTGTGTTACCGCACTTGAGTTTGGTGAAAAGAGAATTGCGATGGTCGCATTGGATCTCTGCTTGCTCTCTACCCGCGTCAACGACAAAATCAGAGTTGCCGTATCCGAAGCAACGGGACTTGCGATGGACGAAATCTACATCGGCTGCACGCATACCCACACGGCACCCGATACCCGTGACAACGACAAATATCCGCTGGAGAAGGAATACGTTCAATTCCTCACGCACCGTATCATCGATACCGTCAAGGTCGCACTCGCTGACCTCAAGCCCGCAAAGATGGGTTACCACGTCGGTGAAGCAAAGAATATCGCATTCGTTCGCCGTTTCCGTATGAAGGACGGCTCGGTCAAGACCAACCCCGGTGTTGACAACCCCGATATCGTCGCTCCCATCGGTGACGTCGACGAAAGAGTTAACGTCATTCGCTTCGACCGCGAGGGCGCAGACACCGTCGTTGTCGTCAACTTCGGCAACCACCCCGACGTTGTCGGCGGAAATCTTCTTTCGGGCGACTGGCCCGCATTTACCCGTAGAACGGTAGAAAAAGCAATCGACGGCACCAAGTGTATCTTCTTCAACGGCGTACAGGGTGACGTCAACCACGTCAACGTTCATCCCCGCGGTGGAGATCTGAACGATATGTTTATGGACTTCGACGACGTTTCGCGCGGATACGGTCACGCAAGACATATGGGACGTGTTGTCGCAGGCAGCGTGCTTCAGGTATTTGACAAGGTCAAGTACGTTGAGGTCGATTCGCTCAAGTCGATCGAAAAGACGATTCAGATCCCCTCGAACAAGGCAACGCCCGAGCAGCTGACCGAGGCAAAATACATCAACGAGATGCACGTGTCCGGCAGAGATGCCGAGCTCCCCTGGAAGGCAATGATGCTGACCACCGTGGTCGCTGAGGCACAGAGAATGATCAACCTTGAGAACGCTCCCGACGCCTTCCCCGTAAAACTGCTCGGTCTTTCGATCGGACCGGTTGCGTTCGTCGGTATTCCTGGTGAACCCTTCACGGGAATCGGTAGAGCCATCAAGGACACCGAGGGCTTTGAGCTGATCTGTCCCTGCTGTCTGATCAACGGATGTGAGGGATACTTCCCGATGCAGGACGCTTACGACGAGGGCGGTTACGAGGCAAGAAGCTCGCGCTACAAGGCAGGATGTGCAGAATATATTGCAGAACAAGGAAAGGAACTGCTTGCGCAGCTTGGTAAATAAAATGACCGCAATTAAGAACGCTACACTCATTATGCGCGATCACTTCATCCCCGATGCGGTACTCCTCATCGAGGACGGAAAGATCGTCGATTTCGGAGAAGCAAGAAAGCTTGCGATCCCCGAAGGTGCCGAGATCATCGACGCCGAGGGCGCATACGTCGGTCCCGGATTTGTGGACATCCACACGCACTCCGACGGATACGTCTTCTTCCAGGATGAGCCAGAGCGCGCTTCTCAGCATCACTTGAAGCACGGAACAACCACGCTTCTCCCTGCCCTCTATTTCAGTATGGACACGGCGGGTTACCTTGAAGCGATCGCAAAGCTCAAGGAAGCAATGAAGAAGCCCGAATGTGCAAACATTGGCGGATTCTATATGGAAGGTCCTTACCTCAACCCCAAGTTCGGTTGCGATAAGGAAAACAATCCTTGGAAGGGCGGCATTGACGCCGAAAAGCACCTGCCCATCATCGAGGCGGCAGGCGAGCTTGCCAAGGTCTGGGCACTCGCTCCCGAGAGAGAGAATATCCTCTCGTTCGTGCTCGACGCAAAGAAGGTCAACCCCACGGTTGCTTTCTCAGTCGCACACAGTGAAGCCGAGCCCGAGCAGATCGAGGCACTGATGCCCTACGGTCTGAAGATCGGAACGCACCACCTCAACGCGACGGGTACACTTCAGAAATACCCCGAATGCCGCACGCCCTGCGTCGACGAAACGGTTTACTTCAATCACGATATTTACGCAGAGCTCATCTGCGACAGCCGCGGAATCCACGTGGATCCCTATCTGCTCCGCCTGACGAGAAAGATCAAGGGCGACGACAGAGTCATTCTGATCTCGGACGCTTATGCGTGCGACGGTCCGATTCCCGAGGGATACGATGACGTCGACGACATCAATTTCGACCACATGGGCGAGATCGCAGGCTCGAAGATGACGCTCGATATCTCCTGCCGCAATATGATCAAGCACACGGGTGCCTCTTTGGTGGACGTGTTCAAGTTCGCATCCTACAACCCCGCACGTGCCGTCGGCTTTACCGATCGCGGTGAGATCGCCAAGGGCAAGCGCGCCGACCTCGTCTTTGTAGAACACACGATGAAGGTCAAGAAAGTACTGATGGCAGGTGAAATCGTATGAAGCATTATGAAATTCACAAAGCCGCATCCTTTGAAGATATGAAGAATCTTCCCGTCGTGGAGATCGACTACGCGTACCCGGGAACCCCCGACGGAATTTATGCACACGCACAGATCGGTTATTCCGATACGGCAATTCTCGTTCATCTCTTCGCCGAGGAGAGCGTCACGAGAGCCGAAGAGTTCGGCCCGTTCGGCACGCCCTGTCAGGATAGCTGTATGGAATTCTTCTTCTGCCCAATGGCAGGCGACGACCGCTATTTCAACATCGAGTGCAACTCGAACGCAAGCGTCTATCTTGGTATGGGCACCGGCCTTGCCAACTTAATGAGAATGATTCCCGATAACCTCGACAATCATCCGATTCAACCCAAAATTAACAAATACGAGGGCGGCTGGGAGATCTTCTACGAGGTTTCCTACACGTTCATCCGTCAGTTCTTCCCCGAGTTTGAAGTATTCGCAGGCAAGGAGATCAAGGCAAACTGCTATAAGTGCTCCGATCTGACCGAGCCTCCGCACTACTTCTCCTGGAGTCCCATTGTCGGTGACCCCTTTACCTACCACCGTCCCGAATGCTTCGGCACGATGGTCTTCGCTGATTAAAAAATAAAATAATAATATAAGGAGAAAAAGAAATGAAAAACTTTATTACCGATCCCGCAACCAAGTTTGATTTCGCTCCCGCTGACTTTGTTCCCTTCAAGGACAAGGCAGTTTGCGACTACGTTCGTAGCCTGAGCGGCAAGGATCTCGAAAAGAGAGAAGCTTGGTGGCACCCCGAGTTCGAGGTTAAGGTCATGATGAACCCCCACCCCGTTCTCATCTCCACCCTCTTCACCCGTCTGAAGGCAGCATCTGAAGCAGGAAAGTCCTTCACGATGATCCTCGGTAACCCCGAGCCCGACACCTACATTCCTCTTGCACAGCTGATCAACTATTTTAAGGTTGACTGCTCCAAGGTTCACCTTGTTGCAGAGGACGAGTGGGCTGACCAGGACGGCAACATCGCTCCCATCACCTACGAGGCAGGCTTTGCTCACTCGATGATCAAGTACCTCTACTACCAGATCGACGAGAAGCTCCGTATGCCCATGGAGAACGTTCACTTCCCCACCAACGCAAACATCAAGGATTACTCCAAGATCATTGACGACATCACCGAGGGAACGGGCGCAGACATCGCATCCACCTCTCCCGGTTGGGCAGGTCACATGGCATTCGTTGACCCGATTCCCGAGTTCATCGGTTCGGGCGACATCGAAGAGTGGCTCAATCAGCCCGCACAGATCGTAAAGCTCCACCCCATGACCATTATGCAGAACTCGCTCAACGGTACGTTCGGTCAGTCGGGTGACATCGCAAACGTTCCTCCCTGCGCAGCAACCATCGGCCCGCTCGACGTTATGCGCGCAAAGGAGAGAATCGAGGTTCACGCACTTGCAACCTGCGGCACCTTCTCTTCTTGGCAGAGAATGACCTCGCGTCTCTGCACGCACGGACCCATCACCCCCTACCTCCCCTCCACGATGCTCCAGACCAAGAAAACTCAGGTCTACATCTCCGAGGAACTCGCAGCTCCGTTCGAGTGCTGGGAAAAGGTCGGATATTAATTTATCGAAAAACCACAAAAAAGACTGCCGCGATTTTCGCGGCAGTCCTTTTATTTTTGCTCTTTCTTTTTTGTAGGGACCGGCGTCCCCGACGGTCCGTGCAAATGATCGAATTCGTACAAGGGATACGGCGGCGTACGATTGGTGCGTTAAAATAATATTTACAAAAAAATTATCATACGGCGCGGACCGTCGGGGACGCCGGTCCCTACATACATTGTTTTATGAAGTTACCACCTTTGAAGATTCTTCTGGATTTTTTTGGTATAGGCATCTTTCAGCTCTTCGGCGGTAATACCGTAACAAAGCATAACATCGTTATAATACATCAAAACGTCCGCCATTTCTTCGACGAGATCTTTTCGCAACTCAACATCGTTTGACGCCTTTGTTCCGCCGTTCTTTTTTACGATATCAATAACCTCGCCTATTTCGCCAATCATCCAAAGCAACTTATGTCTTCCCGCTTCGGGTCCAATCGGTTCCCACTTGTCTTTATATTTCTCTTGCAGTTCTTTCTGCATTGCTTGCATTTCATTGATACTAAAATCTGTCATTGTTATCTCCTCTCGACATCTTGAATTTTATAAAAGAGAAACCTTAATTCCCACGACACCGTATTCCTTTTGCTGTTCCTTGGAATAATACAATTCCATATCATAAGGAGATGCCGTAGCAACATTCTCCTCGGTGTACCCACAATCGAGCAACGGCAATTTCTTGTATAACTCATCAAAGGAATCAAATATAAACAGCTGCTTAACATCGACCAATAATGTCTCCGTCGAATCTTCGGTGTTGATAAATGTTATCGTATCCCCCACCGAAATCTTCTGCCGTTTTTCATCGTATAACCGAAGCTCGATCGTTTTCTTTCCCTCTTTGATCGTTTGAAACGGAGAAGGATTTAATTTCATAATGTGATTTCTACGTGTTCTTCTTAAATATTCTTCCATAAGCAACGGCTGAATGAGGGGATATGTCCACTCGGTCGGCAACTCGTCAAAAAAGCAAACACATTCCATTTCGCTATGTAATTCGCTTTCAAAGGATTGAATGTCAGCAAAAAACAACATCCCGTAGGTTTCTCCCCCCGTTTGATTCACTCTGTTCTTTCCGATGACAGAATAAACGCAAATGGGTCTCAGATGAAAATCAATCGCTCCCGTTTCTTCTTGGAGCTCTCTTCTAGCGGTGGCTATAATTTCTTCGTTTTCCTCTCTGTGACCGCCCGGAAATTCATATGTACATCGTTCCTTATGCTTACATAATACCCATTTTCCTTGATGCTTCGCAATGATCACCGCAAATTTTAAAAGATGGTCATCTACACTTTCATAAAATTTAACTTTCATATAAACACCCAATTATTTCGAGTTTGATTTTATTATCCAATTCCCATAGCGCAACCTTATTGCTATCGTATTTCAAGCGCTGTTTGGCAGTATCATAATCCACCCATTCAAATTTGCTATGTTCGTTCGAAATACAAATAACTTCTTTTTCCACTTCCACCGCAAAGCTGTATTCGGGGATCACAAGACATTCTTCTCCCCAAACGGCACGTGCCCTCTTAAAACATTCCGTCGAAATACTACACGTTGTTTCCAATGCGGTAAAATACGCATCGGGAGAAATATTTGCTTCTTCCTTCGCTTCTCTTTTGGCAGAAGCCATCGGATTTTCATCTTCGGTCTCTCCGCCGCCAGCAATAAATTGCCAGCAATCCTCACAATCGGCTCTCTTGAAAATACCGTAAAAAATACCGTCCTCGTTTTTTAAATACGGAATTACCAAGACTTGATACTTTGCTCTTGCCACTGCCGTTGCCTCCAAATTCAATATATTATCTATCTGAAATACGCTTCATAACACCGTCAACATTCTTGTATTCACGGTCTTGATTGATTTTCATTTTGTTTTCAATTTCTGTCGTCAAATCTATCCCTAACATTTCCGACAATCCCATTAAATAAATTGCGACATCAGCGAGTTCTTCCCCGACATCACCTTTCTGTTTGCGCCAAGCGTCATACGCTTTCGCAACTTCTCCGTATAGCAAACAAAATTCTTTGCTGATATCCGTGATATTAAAACCCTTTTCGACTTTGTTTTTATATACAGCCTTTTGAGCTTCTCTTAAATCCATAGTTCCCTCCAATTTCAATCGAATTGTTATTTTCATTATACCATAAAAAATCTTTCAACGCAACCCTACCATTGGTTGATCTTTTCTTTTTTCGCTATCTTTTTATGATTGACTTTTCTCTTCTCCTATGTTAAAATAATAGAAGAATAAATAAAAAGGAGAATCTCCTATGAAGGTACTGATCATCAACGGAAGCCCGAGAGCGAACGGAAACACCGCCACCGCGCTCGGTCAAATGACGAATATTTTTGAAAAGCACGGCGTCGAATATGAGGTCGTACAGATCGGAACGATGCAAATCCGCGGCTGTCAGAGCTGTGGCTATTGCTATAAAAACGGAAAATGCGCCTTTGACGACGTGGTCAATGAGCTTGCCGAAAAGCTCCGCGATGCCGACGGCTTCGTGATTGCAAGCCCCGTCTATTTTGCAGGTCCGAACGGCACGCTCGTCGCTTGCCTTGACCGCCTCTGCTATAGCGCGCGCTTTGACAAGACGATGAAGGTTGGAGCGGCGATTGCGGTGGCAAGACGCGGCGGTACGACGGCAACGCTCGACGTGCTCAATAAATATCTCACCTACGGCGGCTTCGCCGTGGCAACTAGCCAATACTGGAACCTCGCGCACGGCAAACGTCCGGGCGAAGCAATCGAGGACGAGGAAGGTATGCAGACCATGCGCACCCTCGCCGAAAATATGGTATTCCTGATGAAGAGCATCGCGCTCGGCAAGGAAGCCTACGGTCTTCCCGAAAAGGAAGCCCGTATCGGCACCGACTTTATCAGAAAAGCCTAAGGAGAAATCGAAGTGAAATATTTACTTGGAATGGACATCGGAACGACCTCGCTCAAGGCGGTCGTCTTCGATGAGAACGCGAACCCCGTCAAATCGACGGTGCGCGACTATACGCTTGAGGTCAAGGGCGATCGCGTAGAATTTAATGCCGAGGGCTATTGGGAAATGGCACTGAGTGCGCTCAATGAGCTCCGCGCAGAATACGACATTTATGCGATGAGCATTGACACGCAGTGCGAAACGCTCATCGTCACCGACGAGAACGGAACGCCCCTCGACAAGGCAATCGTTTGGCTCGACAACAGAGCCACGGCAGAGGCCGACAAGATCCGAGAGCACTTTGGCGAGAAGCGCGTCTACGAGGCCACAGGACAGCCCGAGGTCAACGCCACCTGGCCCGCCTCGAAGCTGCTTTGGCTCAAGGACAACAAGCCCGAGGTGTTCACGAAAATCAAAAAAATCTTCCTGCTTGAGGATTATCTGCTCTACCGCCTCACGGGACGCTTCATTACCGAAATGACGCTCCAATCCTCCACCATTTACTTTGACGTAGTAAACAAAGAATGGTGGGGCGAGATGCTCGATTTTATCGGTGTCCGCAAGGATCAGCTCCCCGAGGCGCTGGCAAGCGGTGTGCTCGTTGGCGAATACGAGGGCATCAAGATCGTCACGGGCGCGATGGATCAGGTCGCGGGTGCGATCGGCGCGGGCATCGTTCGTCAGGGGATCATCAGCGAGATGACGGGCACGACGATGGTTGTCTTTGCCCCCACCGACAAAATGCCCGAATACAGACCCGAGAGCAAAATCCCCTGCCACCTCAATTTTGACGGAAACTACGCGTTACTTATGTGGACTCCCACGGCGGGAATTGCGCTCAAATGGTTCAAAAATCAGTTCTGCGAGCAATTCAGCTTCCGTGAGCTCGACGAGCTGGCAAAGAAGGTTCCCGCAGGCTCGGACGGCTTGACCTTCCTTCCCTACCTCTGTGGCGCGACGATGCCGAGATACAATCCCGACGCAAGAGGCGTTTTCTGGGGCCTTACGATGGAGCACACAAGAGGTCACGCGGTGCGTAGTATTCTTGAAGCCGTATCGTGTATGCTCAAGAGCAATCTTGATTACATCGGTGCTGAGTGCGATGAAGTCCGCACGATGGGCGGCGGCGCACAGAGCCCGCTGTGGTGTCAGATCAAAGCCGATATGACGGGCAAAACCTTCGTTACGCTGAAGAACGACGAAACCGCCTGCCTTGGCTCTGCGATCCTCGCTGGCGTGGCAACGGGCGTCTTTGAGAGCGTCGAAGCGGCGTGCAAGATCGCCGTCGAGCCCAAAAAGACCTACACTCCCTCGGGCGACGATTACACCGAATGTTACCGCCGCTACCTCGAGATCGACGAAAAAATGTTTTCATAAAAAGAAAAGGACGAGATTTTCTCGTCCTTTTCTTTTTTCACCGATCGACCACGCTCCGAAACACGACCGTATCGGGATACTCGCGCAGAAGCGTTTCGACGTTCGGCGCAGCTTTTTTGGACACGACACAGATCACCATTTTTCGGTCAGTTCCCGAATAGGCACCATGCGCGTCTACAATCGTCGCAGGCAGATGCAGGCGGTCGGCAATTCCCTGTCGCAAGCTCTCACCGTCGGCGGTAATGATCTCAAACCGCACCGCTTCACGCCACGCATCGCGCAGATGATTTGAAGTATAACTCGTCACGAAGAAATACAGAATACTGCAAATCACGGGTTCCATCGTCATTCCGTACACAAAATACGAAATGATCGCCACACCGAAATTGATTCCGAAAATAATATTCATCATTCTCAGATACGGCTTTTTCCGCTTAATCAGCGCCGCGATCACGTCAATGCCGCCGCTCGACGCGTGAAGTTTGAGTGTAAAGGCGTAGAGAAGTCCGCGAATCACGCCCGCCACGAGAGGTGCGAGCACAATACTCGTACCGCTTTCGGTATAAAAATAAAATGCCGATAGATCTACGTAGCGCAAAAGCACCGTCACCACCGAAAATACGATGACAAAGACGGTCGTCTTAACGAAAAACTCTCTCTTGAGAAAAATATACGCCAGAATCAGTAGCGGAATATTAACAAGCAACGATAAATATCCCATACTGATCCCCAAAATGTCCTGCACCATCGTGCAAAGTCCGTCAAGACCCGCAGGCGCGAAACGGTTCGGAAATACGAAAATCGCATAGTTAAGTGCCATCACGACCGCAATCAACGCAAGTGCCAGAAGATGCCCGATCTTATGTTTTTTCAAAAAATCAAATGTTTTGCTCATCATAAAAAATCTCCTATTGGTGCTTGACATTATCATAACACAATGGTATAATATAGTCAAATTCTTTTATTTCATAAAATCAATAGCAAAAATCTATAGGAGAAGTATGTTTCATAAATACGACTACGTGCTCGCCGTCTACGAAGAAAAAAGCTTTACCAAGGCGGCTGCGAAGCTCTTTATCTCTCAACCGACACTGAGTGTCGCCATCAAAAATATCGAGGCTCAGCTTGGCGCCCCCCTTTTTGAACGTACGGGCTCACAGATCGTCCCCACCGACGTAGGTCGGGAGTATCTCGCCGCCGCCCAACGCATTCAACAGATCGAGCGCGAATTTTCGCACAAGCTCGGCGATATTTACGGGCTCGAAACCGGCTCGCTGACGGTGGGCGGAAGCAACTACCTTTCCTGCTACGTGCTGCCGAAGATCATCACGCGCTTTTCTGCCGATCACCCGAAGATTGCCGTCACTCCCGTGGAGGGAACCTCTCTGACGCTTGCCAAGATGATCGAAAACGAGGAACTGGACCTTGTGGTGGACAGCTTTGAGGGAGTGGCAGAGCAATACGAATGCACGCCTCTCCTCTCCGAACGCGTGCTTCTCTGCGTTCCCGCGGAAGCCCCGATCAACAAGGGACTGGAGAAGTTTTGCATTCTCCCCGAGCAAATTCAGAACGGAAGCATAAATCTTGACGAAGTACCCTCTCTTTCGATCACTCACTTCGCCAAAGAAAATTTCATTCTTCTCAAAAGCGGACACAATATGCATCACCGCGCCATGCGCGCCTTTGAGCGGGCGGGAATCACGCCAAACGTGCTCTTCTTCGTCGATCAGCTCAATATTTCCTACGCGATTTGCGAATCGGGTATGGGACCTTGCTTCGTGACCGACACCTTTATTCACTACTCCCGTCCTCACGAAAACGTCCGTTTGTATAAGATCAGCGAGGAGCCCAATCGACGCACGCTTTACATCGCGTACAAGAAAAATCGGTACTGCTCGATCGCGATGCGAGAATTTATTCGAACCGCGCAAAATATTGTAGGACAAGAAAATAACCTTCCCCAAAAGGAGATTTTATTATGAAACAAAGCATTCAGGCTTACGTTGCGGAGCATATCGACGAGCTTTTTGATCTCTTAAAAGATCTCTGCTCGATCCCTGCCCCTTCGCATCACGAAGAAAAGCGCGCCGAATTTTGCCGTGCGTGGCTCGAAGCGGCGGGCGCCCGTAGCGTCTATATCGACGACGCAAAGAACGTTGTCTTCCCCTACGGGTGCGAAAACAGCAACGAGATCTCGGTCTTCTTCGCTCACACCGACACCGTTTTCCCTGACACCGAACCGATGCCCCTTGTGGATGACGGAGAAAATCTCCGCTGTCCCGGTATCTGTGACGATACAGCAAATCTCGCCGTATTACTTATGACGGCAAAATTTCTGCTCGAGCAAAAAATCATACCGCCGCACGGCATTCTCTTCGTCTGCAATTCCTGCGAGGAAGGTCTTGGCAACCTCAAAGGAGCACGCCAAATTTTCGCGGATTATGCGGGACGCGTAAAACAGTTCGTCACCTTTGACGGACATTTTCAGGATCTCGCTGACCGTTGTGTCGGATCGCACCGCTACGAGGTCGAACTCCGCACCGAGGGCGGTCACTCCTACGAGGATTTCGGCAACTGTAACGCCATTGCCGAGCTGTCCCGCCTCATCACCGAAATCTATGCCATCGACGTTCCCACCGTCGGCAACAGCAAAACGACCTACAACGTCGGCATCATCGAGGGCGGAACGTCGGTCAACACGATCGCTCAAAGTGCGAAAATGCTTTGCGAATACCGTTCGGACAACGAAGACTGTCTTGCCGTAATGCAACAGAATTTTGAAACGATCTTCGCAAATGCCAAAGCTCGCGGCCTCGATGTCACGGTCAAGAAGATCGGTGACCGCCCGTGTATGGGCAAGGTCGATCTCGAAAAAATCGACCAAATGGCATCAATTGCCACCGAAATTATTACGCGTAATATGGGAATTTCGGTCGGACGCGTTCCGATGTCCACCGACGCAAATATTCCCCTCTCTCTCGGCATTCCCTCGATCTGCCTTGGTGTCTGTGAGGGCGGCGGAATGCACACTCGCGAGGAATGGCTCGTCAAAAAATCTTATCATCTTGGGCTCTTGGTTGGCATTGAAACCGTGATTGCCCTGACAAAGGAGAACAACTAATATGAAAATTACCGCAGCAGGAGATATGATTATCGGCAGAAGAATCCCCGCCGACTTTGAGGGCTACGCAGAGCTCGCCCCCATCATCGAGCAGGGCGACGCGCGCTTCTTCAATCTGGAAACAACCCTCCATCACGAGGGCGAATGCTTTGCCTCCGAAACGAGTGGAGGCACCTATCTTCGCACCAATCCCGAGGTTCTTGAGGATATTAAAAAATTCGGCTTCAATATGACCTCGTTCAACAACAACCACGTCGCCGACTACGGCTTTGACGGAATGCTCCGCACGCTCGACGCAGTTGAGGCAAGCGGACTTGTGCACGCTGGCGTCGGCAGAAATCTCGCCGAAGCATCCGCGCCCCGCTATCTTGATACTGCGAAGGGTCGCGTGGCAATGATCAGTGTCAACTCGACGATTTACGGCGAAATGCTGGCAGGTGAGCAAACCGCGCGCATCAAAGGTCGCCCCGGCATCAATCCCTTGCGTGTCGTAGAACATATGGAGTTGGATCCCACCGATTTTGCAACGATCAAGCAGATCATCGATAAAACGGGCATCAATATTCAGCATAACATTGAAAAGAACGAGGGCTATCACGGCGGTACGGCAAACAAAAACGAGCGATTCGGAAAAATGACGCTCGTTCCCGCAAACGAAACAAAATTCGTTCAAAAGGCAAACAAAGCAGACCTTGACCGTGTTAAAAAAGCGATCTATGAGGCAAAACTCCAAGCCGACTATATCTTCGTCTCGCTCCACGCGCACGAAATGGGTGGAACCGAAAAGGAAGAGCCCGCCGAATTTCTCAAGGACTTCGCACATTTCTGCATCGACAACGGTGCAAACGCCGTCGTCGGTCACGGACCTCATCTGCTCCGCCCGATTGAAATTTACAACGGTTGCCCCATCTTCTATTCGCTGGGCGACTTCGCCATTGAGCTCTATAACGTCGAATTCGCACCGCAAGAAATGTACGATCAGTACGGAATGACAGGCAAGGAAACCGTACACGAACTCCTCAAAAAACGCTCCAACGATTTCTCGATCGGTCTTATGACCGACCACAGAATGTTTGAGGCGATCATTCCTCTCTGGGAAACCGACGAAGAAGGCAAGCTGACGAGCCTGACGATCTACCCCATCCTCGCTCCAATGACGGGCAAGAAAAGCGAGATCGGACTCCCCCGCCTTGCCAAGGACGCAAGCTTCCTTTGCGGCTTTCTCCGCCGCTGCGAAGCCTACGGAACCAAGTTTGTTCCGAGCACCGACGGCTCTTACCGCTGTATTTTATAACGAAAGAAGACCGCACACAAAGTGTGCGGTCTTCTTTGATTCGATTTTATTAAGCAGCCACAATTCCGTCGGCAGTGATCTGCACACTCATATTCATTAAAGCAGCGACTGCATAGTAGTTTTGCTGATATTCGGAGTCATTTTTTTCTTCCTCCGTAGCGTTTACCCAACGATTGTTCAACGCCTCTACCAAATCGTGTTGCTCAGCTTCCGTCAGCTTCTTCTGAGAATTCAACGGGTCGATCTGAGGATCGGGAGACTCGGTATCCTCATATACCGTCTCTCTGACGGTCTTGCTTACCACTTTGGAATCAAAGATACTGTTCACCACCTCGTCGGCACTCTTTCCCGTCGCACTTCCTTCTCCAAAGGTCGTACTCTTCTTCGAATTATTTGCGTTCATAGAAAGATTCAAAAGATCAGTAACTGCCTTTGCTTCCTTGTTATACTCATCCTCAGACATACCGTTTTCCTTTGCATCAGACAGATTGCCAAAAACATCGGACACCATATTCGCCGTAGGCTCAGCACTCTGCTCTGCTACGCCGTTTTTCATCATCACAGTGGGAGATGACATCTTTTGCAGTACCTCGGAGGATTCCGGCGTCAAATCCTTAATCAGAACCTCCATTTTTTGAACCATTTCCTCGGAAGACTGATCATCTTTCTGCGTCATTTGAATTACCTCAACCGTTTGACTGAGAGAGAGCATCACAGGAGTGTATCCATGAACCTTGGATTTTTCGTTGATAGTATCGGAGAGATCTAGAGCTTCCTCGTAAGAAAATCCGATCGTAAGATAGATCCTCTCCGAGCGAAACATGTGATTCAATATCTTCTCCGAATTCTCTTCACCGATCGTCTCGGTCGCGGCAAAGGTATCCATCAGCGGACCAATGCTTGCAATCGAATTCGCATCCTCAAAGCCGCCCGTTTTGGATTGCTCAGTAATATTTGCCATTTCCACCAAAGCGATGGAAAGTGTTACCGATTCTGCTTCGGAATTCTGAATCTTCGAGGAATCGAGATCAATGTCGTCCATCGAAACGTTCAACACCTCGCCAAAGAGATCCAGTCCAAACTCCGAGATCTCTCCCACCAAAGGTGCCAAGTGGTCGTTTTGCAAAAGTTGCTGAATGATCTCGGACGTAACATCCTGATTTCTAAAGAGATTCATCGGATTGTCCTTGATGTCGGTCAAGGCACCCTTTTCTACCATATAGGCAATCGAATTAACCAATGTGGCAACATCGTCGCGCACCGTTTCTTTCGTCGAATTTCCAAGAACGTCAAGAATTGGATGCACCAAACCGTCCATCTTTCCAAAAGAAGGCTTTTTGATACCGTAATACGCCTCTCCCCTATCCCAGCTGTCCTTGGAAGCATTCAGAAATTCGGGGGCTACCATAGGAATCAGCGTCGTCTGACGGAAGGCTTCATCAATCTCGCGTACCGTATTGGCAGCATCAGCACGAGGAATTTCTTCATTCGACACATCGGACAACGCGTGTCCCATCACGCCAAGCAAATTGGTTTCCTTGGCAAGCGTTGCTTTTTCATCTCCCACTTGATAGGTGGTCATTGCCGAGTACAGGAGGTCGCCTCCCATCGCGCGAACCGCCTTGGAACCAATATTATTGGCACCCGCATCCACAATCGAAGCCACCGACTGAATGACAGGATGTGTCTCCCCCGCCGTCCCCCAAGCGGTCATATGATTGAGTACGCCAAGCATTCCCACGGCAGGAATCATCGTTGCGAAAAAGAGAACGAGACCGCACAGCGCACCACAAAGTCGTCCTCTAGGGTTTTTCTGATCGTGGATACGGAAATATCCATCGTCCTTGTGCTTTTTATCTTTTTTTCTTTTTTTCTTCGGTGCATCGAAAGACTCTTCCGAATCGATTTCGGTCACCACATCTGCCTCTTCTGCGACAGCCTCCTCTGCGACAGCCTCTTCTGCGACTACCTCTTCGCTCTCCTCGGAAAGATTTTTCTTTTGTGCCATTCTCTTTGCAATCGAACGAAGTACGATCTTCGCGGCAAGATTAAGTACAATACGAAGCACCCCAAAAATAATGTAAAACAGAATCGGTGCCATAATCATCGACGCGATTGCACAAAGTGCTTCAGACATAATGGGCAACGCCGTTAAAAGTCCGCTCAAAGTACCGCTTCCCTCTGCGACGGTGGCAAAGATCGCCTTAAAAATCGCAAAAGAAATTCCCGCCGACAAAAATGCCGATGCGATCGCGGAAACAATCTCCACAATCAAGCGAGCTAACGAATAGCTCCAAATATACTTTTTTCCCTTGCGCATCCCATTGAGCACGTAAAGTAGTGCAATAATGACAAACACCAAAGAAAACAAAAGATAAAACATAGTTGCCTCCTCATATAAATTCGTCATTTTCTGACAGTTTTATTATATACCCTTTGCCAAAATTTGTCAAGGGCTGCCCTCACTTCTTGTACATCGCAAAGTACTCATCGGCAAGAATGGCGCTCATCCCGATCGTGCGATATACGCCCTTGACGAGCATTCCATCCCGACGATAACCCTCAAACTGCATCCCAAGCTTTTCCGCTACGTGTCTTGAGGCGTCGTTGCCCTGCATAAACTTAACCTCAATGCGATGCAAAGAAAGCACCTCAAATCCAACGCGAAGCACGCGCTCCGCCGCCTCCGTACCAAAGCCGCGTCCGTGAAATTCGGGAGAAAGCACGTATCCGATCTCCCCGACGTCGTGCGGAAAGTCAAATCGGGTAAAGCCACAGGTACCAAACATTTTTCCGCTTTCCTTGTCCACGACCGCCCAATCAAAAAACTCGCCCATACGATAGCGCTTTTCGATATATTTGAGATATTCCTCGGTATAGCTCTGCGAAGGGTGCGGCGTCCACAACAGATAGGTCGTCACGTCGCTTCGTTTGGCATAACGAAACATATCCGAAGCATCATTTGCACACATCGGACGCAATATCAATCTCTCACTCTCTAGGGTCGGCATTTGCGAAAACAGCCGAACGATCTCCTCTCGGTTCATCTCGCATCTCCTTTTCTCATCTTCTTTATGAAATTAAAGAACGGTCACAACCCATCGGGTGCCACCGTTCTTTTTGCTTTGTCTTATTCGCGCTCATCCAGCGGGCTGTATTCCTGCTTTTTCGCAATGCACTTGTAGCCGGGACGAATGATCTTCTTTGCCGTTTCCAGCTCCTCAATGCGGTGCGCGCACCAACCCGTTACACGGGAGATTGCAAAGAGAGGCGTATACATCTCCACGGGAATATCAAGCATACGGTAAACAAGGCCCGAATAGAGGTCCACGTTTGCACACATCGGCTTGTTAAGTCCCTTGTGCGCGTTAAAGAGCTCGGGAGTGACGCGCTCGATGGTTTCGAGCAGCTTGAAATCGTCTCCGTAGCCCTTTCGAATGGCAAGATCCTCGGCATATTTTTTCAGAATGACCGCACGAGGGTCGGATTTCGTATAAATCGCGTGACCCATACCGTAAACGATCCCCTTGCCGTTCCAAGCCTCGCCGCGAAGAATTTTGTTGATGTAAGAGACGACCTCTTCTTCGTCTCGGATATCACGGATATGCTCCTTCATATCGTCGAACATTTCCTGAACCTTAATATTTGCGCCGCCGTGCAACGGTCCCTTGAGCGATCCGATGCCCGCCGAGATTGCCGAATAGGTATCGGTACCAGACGAGGAAATGACACGGCAGGTAAAGGTCGAGTTGTTACCGCCGCCGTGCTCTGCCTGAATGATCAGACAAAGGTCCAGAAGGCGAGCCTCTTCCTCGGTATATTTTTTATCCGAACGAAGCACGCGCAGGAAATTCTGAGCCGTGCTCAGATTGTCCTTCGGAACGTGCAGCGTCAAGCTCTTGTTCTGGAAATTCGAGCGATAGATCGAATACGAATGTGCCGCAATGACAGGTAGACGGGCAATAATATCAACACTTTGGCGAACGACGTTTTCCAGACTCGTGTCATCGGGATTTTCGTCGTAGGGATAGAGCGCAAGCACACCCATCGACATCATATTCATAATCGAACGCGAGGGAACCTTCATCAGAACGTCCTCGGTAAATCTCGGAGGAAGATGGCGCTTGCTCGCGATCAGCTCGTTGAATCCTTCGAGCTCCGATTTCGTCGGGAGCTTGCCGAACAGCAGAAGATATGCGCACTCCTCAAAGCCGTATCTCTCCTCTGCGCGAACACCGTCAACGATCTTGGTCATATCCATTCCGCGATATTCCAGCTTACCGTCGTCGGCAATACGCTCGCCCTCGTATACCATATATCCGTGTGCGTTACCGATGTTGGTAACACCTGCCAGCACGCCGGTTCCGTCCTTTTCACGCAAGCCGCGCTTGACACGGAAATTCTCAAACGCCTCGGGGGGAATCTTGTTCGCATTCTTCGCCGCACTCAGGCAATGCTCGTATGCTTCCATCGCCGATGCGGTTTCTATATTTTGTTTCAGATCAAAACGATCCATTGATAATTACCTCCAAACATACCTAAACTTCTTGTATTATATCACTATTTCCTTTATTTTGCAAGAGATATATTAAAAAAATTCATAAAAACGATAGTTTTTTTCTATTTCTTTATCAAATTTATTTCTTTTTGAAAGAAATTTATTTTAAAAATCATTTTCAAACACGTTGAATATCCGCACCAAGCGAACGAAGCTTCGCCACGAGATCCTCGTAACCGCGATCAATAAATTCAAGACCCGAAATCGTGGTCACGCCCTCGGCGCCAAGCGCTGCGATCACAAGTGCCGCACCTGCTCGAAGGTCACTTGCCTTCACGACCGCGCCCTTCAAGGTCGGAACCCCCGTAATATGCGCCGTGTTGTCTACCACCACGATATCGGCTTCCATCTTGTTGAGCTCGTCAACGTATTTAAATCGGTTTCCCCAAATACCTTCGGACACCGAGCTGATACCGCGCGAGGTACAGAGCATTGCGCTGAACTGCGGGTGCATATCGGTAGGAAATCCGGGGTAAGGGTTGGTCTTGATCGCTGTGGAGCGGTAGGAACGGTCCGAAAAGACGGTGATCGCATCATCAGTACAGCTCACCTTCACTCCGATCTCGCGAAGCTTGAGCGTAATGACTTCCATATGCTTTGGAATGATACGGCGAACCGTCACTTGTCCTCCCGCGGTTGCTGCCGCAACCATATAAGTACCTGCCTCAATCATATCAGGCGCTAACTCGTACTGACAGCCGTGTAGCTTTTTGACGCCGCAAATACGGATCTTTCCCGTCCCCGCGCCGCTGATGTCTGCACCGCAAGCATTAAGAAAGCTTGCCATATCGACGATGTGCGGCTCGCGTGCGGCGTTTTCCAAAATCGTAACGCCCTTGGCAAAAACCGCCGCAAGCATCACGTTGATCGTCGAACCGACCGATGCCACGTCAAAGTAAATGGTATTTCCGCGCAAACCGTTCTCGGCAATCGCGTGAAGATTTGCATTGTCATCAAATTCGATCTTCGCGCCCAGCTGCTCAAATCCCTTGATGTGCTGATCGATCGGACGTACGCCGAAATCACAGCCACCGGGGTATCCGACCACCGCTTCACCAAAGCGCCCCAGCATCGCACCGATCAGATAGGTCGAGCCTCTCATCTTGCCCACAAATTCAAGCGGCGGACTCTTCATCACAACGCCGCGCGTATCAACAAGCACCGTATCGGCAGTCACAAAGCGAACCTTTGCGCCAATCGATCGCAGTGTTTCAAATGCCAGAGAAATATCGCTGACGTCGGGCACGTTAGAGATAGTACAAATATCGTTTGCGGCAATGGTCCCGAAAATTACGGGGAGTGCGGAGTTTTTCATTCCGCTGATATTCACTTCGCCGTACAGCGGTTTCCCGCCACGGATCATAAGCTTTTCCATAGTCGCCTCCGTCAAAATTTTTCGCAGAGCCACCCTCTGCACGGTCTTAGTTTATGCAAAAAATTCGATGCCCGTCACCGATCGCGATAATACGCCACCGCAAGATCAACCACCATTCCGTAGCTCTTCGTACCCTCGGTGCCGTGAATCGTCAAAAAGGTATCGTTTACAACCTCGGTGACCTCGCTTGCCACCGAATCGCGATATTCCTCAAAGAACGCCGAATATGCTGCCATCTCTGCCCGAACGCGGTTAGGGAGCGTTCCGTACACCTCCCAATAGAGCTCAGGCGACGCCGAATAAAGCGCCGACGCCACGTATTCGTAAAGATTAAGATACGCCGAATAGCGAAGATACGCGTCCTCCGATTTCAAACATACCAAAAACGCCATAAAGTTCGCTTCATCCTCACGGGCAACACCGCGCTGATGTGACAGCTCGTGCGCCGCTGTATAGGGGAGCGTGTAATCGGGAAAATCAACGTTGAGATTTGCTTCCCCCGTAAAGAAGGTATAAACCCCGGTAATATGCGTATAGGACATCGCACGGCTGAGCATCACAGGCTTAATTCTGCTACGAAGACACGGCAAAAAGCCATATTCGTCGCAAGCAAGCGCATAGGCGTCGTTCAGACGGTCACTCATTTCGGAATATCCATACGGCATCACCGAAAAATTCGTTTCCTCGGAATACACGATCTCGCCCACTACCGAATTCAGCTCTTCGGAGAGGATCAGCGCCGTTTCATAAAGCTCCTCAGCACTGACGTTGCGCCGCTCGATCCCTAGCTTTTTGTCGAGTGTCGAGCCACGATAAGCGGGTGCAAATCCGACGGCAAATAGCGAAAAGACCAACGCCACCACCGACAAAAGAGACACGCAGTAAATGCCAACGTTCCGCCAAGTATCGGAATAATTCCGAATCCCGAAAAGCGCCAAGATCACAATAACAACGGGAAGCAGAAGCAACAAAAATTCCGCCAGCGAGAACGGGATCCAGCTTGTCAGGTGAGCCAACGCTCCGCGCAAGATGGAGCTGACGTAGCGGTTAAAGCCGTCCGAAAAGCGCTCGCTGCACAAAAAAACAATATAAAGAAAGCCGGACAGCACGGCGATCGCGTAAAATATCAAGGCAAATCGCGGAAGCCGACGCGGGTTCGACACCGGCGCTTCGGTATCCGAGGTTTTCTTTTTCTTCCAAATCATTGAAAAACTTCCATCTCTTTATTTTATCTATTCTTTTCCTCGGTGCCCGAGCTCGAACATCATCTCCCGAAAGAGCTTCTCGGTCAACTGCTGGGATACACCCGAGAAATGCTTGTCAAGCAGAACGCGCATATCGTCGGGAAGTGGAGCAACTACAAAAACGCGTTCCTTCGTTGAAGGCGTGAAAAATGAGAGCGCGCAGGAGTGTAGCGCGTGACGAGAAATCAGCTCCGAGGGTCTACCATACATATCGTCACCGACGAGAGGAGCACCAAGTCCCGCAAAATGAACGCGAAGCTGATGCGTCCGCCCCGTCAAGGGCACGGCACAAACCAAGGTCATTCCCCCACCTCTCGCCAACACGCGATACCGCGTGCGTGCCGGATCGCCGCCCTCGTCAGGACCGCAATTTTCACGAAGGATCACACTTTCGGCAGTGCGCCGCATATAGGTTTCAATCAAGCCGCCGTCGTCGCAAAGCTCGCCGTCGAGAATGGCAAGATACAGCTTTCCGATCTCGCCACGCTTCATCGAGGCAAACAGCGTTCCCGCCGCCCGTCGATTTCTTGCAATCAGCAAAAGTCCGCTGGTATTCCGATCCAGACGGTTGACAGGACGAAAGACAAAGGGCACACCTAGCTCGGCATAGCGAAACGCCAGCGCGTTTGCCACTGTGTCCTCATAATGCCCGAAGGAAGGGTGCGTCGGCATATCATAGGGCTTTGCAGGCACGACAACGTCTTCGTCCTCGTAAGCGACCGTCAGCGGAAGATCGACAGGAAGAAGCTTTTCTCCCGACACCTCGTCCTCGATCGCAAGCGAGAGGATTTCCCCTGCAGAGAGCACGTACCGAACCGTAACGTGAGCGTCCCCTACGAGAATTCCCCGTTCCATAAATTTCAAATGCTTGATGAGTTTTGAGGAAAAGCCAAGCTCCCGTCGGAGCACATCAAGAACGGTTTTTCCCGCTCTGCTTTCATCGACAAAAATCTCCAAAGTACTCTCCTCTCGCCTCAAAATCCATCATTCAATAATATTCCATTTATATTATAACATTCCTACCGCGATATTACAAGATTTTTATTCGAAATTTCCTCAAAACTTTTAAAAAAAGAAGCAAAATTTTCTCATTCAAAGTGCCCAAAAAACCATCTCCCCCACCGAGGCATCAAAACCCCGATTTTTTCACCGAAATCTCAGAAAATTTTAGGGATTTTCCCCCACAAATCTATTCTTGGGGGTAAAAAAATATTCCTTTTTCAGAAAAATTCAGCAAAAGCGACAAAAGCCATTTTTCAAAAAGTTTTCCATACCCTCCCTGTTTTTTTATTCGCAACCTATGGAAAACTCTGTTGATAATATGGAAAATCCAATATTTACAAGGGTGTTTTTTTTAATTTTTTATTTTAGCCTATGGAAAACTCAAGAAAAAATCTTGTCAAGTCTTTTTTGAAAAAAGTTCATTTTCCACGTTTTGCACAAAGATTGTTTTTTCGACAAAAAATCAGCCCCTCGTCACTTCGACAAGAGGCTGATTTCGTTTAAATTTTTTCAAAAATAGGATGCTCCGAGCACCGATGTGCCACGTCTAGATTTTCTTTGGAGCGAACCGTCCAGACAAAGCGCGGCGCACGGTAGAATTTCGTGGTAAACCAAACGCAAGGCGCGCCTCTGTATCGCTCGTTGTAGGCAATAAAATTCGGCTTTGCCAAAAAATTGAACGCCATCACCGAAAGCAAGCAGTTGAGAATTGCGTGGTTGTTTTTTTCGCGACAAAGGTTGGTATAAAGCAGTCCGTAAAAGACATCGGGCAGCTCTTTTTTCATCGCGCGAAGCAGAAGCGGATTGAAGGACTCAATGCAGTAAGGACCGCGGTACTCCGCCAAAAGCTCCGCTACCTTGGGACAAAGCGATGTGTCGCCGCTCTCGCCCTTGAGCTCCACAAGAAGCGGAACGCGACCGTCCACCAGTGCGAGCACCTCACGAAGCGTCGGAATTTTCTCGTCGGTATCGGCAAGGCGCAACGCGCCAAGCTCCTCTGCCGTCCGCTCACAGACTTTTCCCTCTTCGCCTGTCATACGAATGAGCGTGTAGTCGTGAAAAACCATCACCTCGCCGTCGCGCGAGAGCTGAACGTCAAGCTCAATGCCAAAGCCTGCCACACAAGCCTTCTCAAACGCCGCAAGCGAATTTTCGGGAACACCCTCTCCGTGCAGTCCGCGGTGCGCGTAATCGCAAAGCAGACGCGCGTCACTCGGTTGCTTGGTACGCGGACGAACGAGAAAGAGCAAATAAATCAAAAAAATCAAGGAAAGCAATCCAAAAAGACTGCCAAGAACAATCCAAAAAGCCATTTCTTAATCCTCTACGTCAAGATTTTCCAGCACACTCTTCTTCTGAAGAGGCTTCGCGTCACCGTGCTTGACGAAGAACATCGTCACAAACGCAAGCGCCACAAAGACCGTACCGAACGCAAAGAAAACGTAACGCATTCCGATCAGGTCGTAAAGGAAGCCCGAAAGAATGGGAGCAACGATCTGCGCCGCCATCGACGCGGTATAGTAATATCCCGTATATTTGCCGACGTCCCCGCCGCGCGCCAGCTCTACCACCATCGGGAAGGAGTTGACGTTGATGGTCGCCCAGCCGATGCCCGCCAGAATAAAGACGGGATACATAATGATCTCGGACGTAGACGAGGTAATAAAGTTACCGATCAAGAAGGCAGAAGCAAGAATCACGACACCCGCGAGGATCGTCTTTTTCCGTCCGATCTTTGAAGCAATGATTCCAACAGGAATATACGAAACGATGGCTGCCGCCTGCGCGATAATCAGCGTAAAGTTAAAGTCAAAGCCAAGGATATTGGTCGCATAGACCGAATATTTACTCGTAATCGAGTTGTAGCCGATAAACCAAAGTGCCACCGACGCAAGAATGAGCAGAAGAGACCGAACCTCCGCGCGCGAAAGCTTGCGAGCTTCTCCATCCTCCGAGGGAGCATCCGCAAGTCCAAGACGAGCCGACTCCTCTTCCATCTCCTGCGCCCAACGAGGCTCCTTGACCGAAAGCAAAAAGATGACTAGTCCCGTCAGCATAATCGCACATACGGCGATCACGTAGGGAGTGTACTGCATATAGTGATTTTTCGAGGTCGCAAACACCATACCGAGTACGAGCACCAGAATTCCACCCGCCGTACCCGTCAGATTGATGATCGCGTTTGCCTTGGAGCGCAGAGGTTTTACGGTAACGTCGGGCATTAGAGCCACTGCGGGAGAGCGGAAGGTCGCCATTGCCACAAGAACGACAAGAAGCGTTGCAATAAATCCAATCAAAGGCAAGGGGTTGGCAATCGTCAGCTCGAGCGCGCTCTTGCGAAGCAGCTCCGCGTCCTCGGAAAGCGTGGGTATTCCCGCATGAACGACACGGGCAAGCTGATAATTGTCGATCAGCGTCAGAGCGATAAAGGTCGCGATCGCAACGATCGATCCCACCAAAACAAAGGGGGTGCGTCGTCCGCGCTTTGTTTGAACCTTGTCCGAGATCGCGCCGAAGATCGGCAGAAGAAAGACCGCAAGCACGTTGTCGATCGACATCACCGCGCCCGACGCCGTCTGCGGAAGACCAAAGTGATTGGTCAGAATGAGGGGAACGATCGCGTCATATGCCTGCCAAAAGGCAGAAATCAGAAAGAACGCCATACCGACGAGCACCGTTCTCTTGTAGTTCAGTTTCATAATAATTCCCTTTCTCAAAAGAAATTCTTGTTACTTTTAGTATACCATATTTTTGATAAAAAAGCAATGAATTTTAATACAAGAATCGCGTAGCCGTAATTTTTTACAGCTACGCGATTGTTATTTTTCTCCTAATGCAACGGTTTCAACGCCGCCGTTCGCAACGGCATCTCCAAGAATGATCTTGTAAAGCTCTTCGGCAAACAGCTCGTGCATCTCTGCCGTGGGGTGGTTGATGCGGTTGGATAACAGGAGCGTCGTGTCCTGTGTCTTTGACAGCTCTTTCCATTTCGCGTAACAGTCGCAAACCGTCACACCCATTCCGTCGGCAAGATCGCGCGCGGCGGAAATATAGCGGTCAAGACGTCCGCCGTTCTGAAAATCCGCCATCAGCGCCGCGTAACGAAGATATTCGGGCTTTGTATCCTCGGCAACGTAGGTATTGAGCATATTCGGGGTCAGATAAATGACCTCGCTCCCTGCCTCGCGGCAAAGAGAGAAAATCTCGCGCAAGGAAGAAATAAACTCGTCGAGCGTTCCGTTGACGTCATTGAGCCCATAGCAAACGATCACAAGATCGGGCTCGTGAGAAAGAACCTGACGGTCCATCCGTTCCACCGCATCCTTTGCGCGCGTCGCACTGATCGCCGCACAGATCATGTTGACGGGAACGTAATCGCGAAACGCATTCAGCTTCTTGCGAAGACGGTTCCAATACACCGATTCGTAGTCGATCTCATCATACAGCGCGCCGTGCGATACGCTGTCCCCAAGAATGACAATGTT
Source organism: Clostridia bacterium (assembly GCA_017631855.1). Classification (GTDB taxonomy): domain Bacteria; phylum Bacillota; class Clostridia; order Oscillospirales; family CAG-272; genus HGM12713. The sequence goes on from JAGBSP010000042.1 coordinate 35,447, forward strand.
GATCGGACCATGCTCCAAAAGTCCGCTTTTTTGCATTAAGATTTTTTCTCGAATTTTCATAAGATTTTCTCCTTACGTCAGACTTTCTGCGAATTCATCAATGATGCCGAGATCCCAAAGCAAACGGGACAGAACGTATTTGTCACGAATGTCCTTGGTAGCACGGAATACCTCGCCGAGATTCGTTGGATCGATCCCGATCTCGCGAACGTCGGTCGGCAAACCAAGCTTTTTCATCAAGGATTCCACAAACTCCGCACTTGGAAGCTCCTCGGCAATGATCGCCTGAATTTCCTCCCAATGCGTCAAAATGACCTCCAAGCGCGCGTGGTGCTTTGAAACGTCATATTTTCCTTCCTTCTTCTCCAGCGCGATCATGCTCTCTGCCGATTTACCAAGCAGGACGCGAAGCCGTTCGTTCCACGCCTCCACGTCAAAGCGTTCTGCAAACGCCAGTGCGCGCTCACGGTCGGGAGTTACACCCTTGAGCTTGTCGTATAATCTGAGAGAAAGAAGAGTGCCGATCGCACATTGAATACCGTGCAGTTCAACCGTGTCGCCAAATTCCGCCCCTCTCATATCCCATACGTGAGAGAAATAATGCTCGGTGCCCGACGCAGGGCGTGAAAGTCCCGCGTAGTTCATCGCGACACTGCCGGCACTCAAACCGTCGAATACCGCGCTGACCGCCGAAGGATCCCCCTCGAGCAGTCCGTCGGCAGACTCGACGATCTTGCGCACCGCCGTACGAATCAGAGTTGCGATGTTTTCACAATAATACTCTCCGCAAACGAGCGCCGCAATCCGCCACTCACAAATGCTGACGTATTTGGCAAGCATATCGCCCACGCCCGCCACGAGCATTTTGCGCGGAGCACTCGCAAGAAGATCGACGTCACCGATGATCACGTCGGCACAGCGCGACGGAAGAGAGATTTTCAAGCCTTCCATCGTCATCGACGAGGTCATCGATGCGTAGCCGTCCATCGAAGGAGCGGTTGCCACGATCACGTAGGGAAGCTTCGTATGAACCGAAATCATTTTTGCCGTGTCGTTAATAACACCCGACCCGATGGCAATGATCATATCGCAATCCTTCGGCAGATGCATCAGCGCGGCGCCCACCGTCCGCTCGTCAGGCTCGAGCCACAGCTCGGGAAAGCAAAATTGCGCATAAGCAATGCCCGCTTCCTCCAAAAGATCACGAACCAAAGAGCCCGCCGCGCGGTCGGTATTGATATCCGAAAGAAGATACGGTTTCTTCGCACCATATTGCCGAATAACGTCGGGAAGCGAGCGAATCACACCCTGCCCCGATAAAATTTCGCTTCGGAATTCGTGCTTTCGTCCACACGCACAAGGCGCACCGTTCATTTTCAGCAATTGCTCCATAATCATATCGCAAAACCTCGACTTTGGTAAGATTTTTATAACTTATTTATTATAACATAAATTTCCCAAAAAGTAAAGTATCTTTTGTAGGGACAGGCGTCCCCGACGGTCCGTTTTGGGCACTAGGGTAACTCCGCTTCGCTCCGTGATTCGCTCGCTCTCCGCCTGACCGTAGGGGTCGGCGCCTCGACGACCCGAAAAAACCTCTCGCGAAAGACGGGCTGTCGTGGGCGCCAGCCCCTACCGTGAACGGCGGCGAGCCGCCCTCGGCCTTAAAGTTTCTTTTCTTTTTTTCGGTTGCCGATTCCGTCAATCAACTTCGTAATAAAATCTTTTTCGTAACCCTTAATGGGGAAAATCTCATTATCGTCCGACTTTTTGGGCTTGATCTTGTAAAAATCAAAAATGGGAATGAGAATGATTGCGGCAAGACCTGCGTTAAATCCGCCGTTATATAGAACAAAGCCACCGTGCATCGCCGCCGTTGAAGTACAGATAATGGCGCTGACCAGTCCCGCAATCACTCCATATTTGAAGCCGTAGCTTCCCGCAATGGGACAAAGTCCTGTTGCGAAGGCAAGACCGTTGATATATGCTTGGGTAGAAAGCGCCCAGGGAATCTCCGTGCCAACCGCAAGACACACGCTGCAAACCAAAGCAAAGAGTACCGTATATCCAAGGACGATGGGAGCAACGTTTTTCGGATGCTGACCGTCTGCAGAAAAGGTAAGCGCGGCAAAAATAACGCCTGCGGTCGGTCCGGTAAAGCCTACGCCCTCCGGTAAAAAGGGAAAAACCGTCGGAAGCCAAAAAATGAGATTGAGATAGGCAAGAATACAGAATCCGTAAACACCGAAGTTGATAAGACACAGAGGCATACCGAATTTGTCGGCAAAATCCAATCCGTAGCCTGAGCAGGAAGTCAACGCTCGGTAATTCCGAAAGCTTCTGCCATTGCGGAAGAAGCCGAGAAGCAATGCCGAGAGGAAAATCAAGGCAAAGAATCCATTCATAAATAGATAATAGGTGCTTCCGAAGACCTCATAGGTCGAGGCGGAGATCACTTGTGTATCGTGAGGTGCAACACCAAAGGTCTTGTATAGAAAACAGTAGACAAAAATTCCAAGAATACCGATGGCAAGTCCCGCCTTATACATATTGTATCCGCGGTGCATGAGCGCCGTGCCGGGAATCAAAGCGGGAACGAGAAATCCGGCAAGAATACCGAACGTGATAGACAGAACGATACCAAGAACGCTAAACTCGCCGATTTTCAACGAGCTTCCGGGAGGATAGAAAAACAAAAAGTCGCTGATAAACGGAGAGAGCGCCGTTGAGAACATCGCGATATGCAGATTATCTCGGCTTGAAACTCTTTTCAGCTTGCAATAGACGAGAACGCCGATGAAGGGCGGCCACATATTGATGAAATTCAAGCCATAGAAGCAGTGAGCAATGACCAAAAGATATGCCGCGAAGGTGGTGCTGTTCGCGTGAGCACGGCTAATCGTTATGATCAACGTACAGGCAAGTCCGCACAGTCCCGCATTAAAGAGCGTGCTGGCAAGACAACCGAGGGAGAAATAGTCGGTAACAAGCTTCGACGGTCCCGTGAAGATATTCCAAAGATTGCTCCAGAAAGCCTCTCCGCTTACACCCGAAATCGCCCTTGCCACAGGAGTAGCGATAAAGAACGAGAGATTCAGAAGAATAATAAAGCACTTGAACGCGATGCTGTTTTCTCTGATTCGTTTCTCCATTAAATGGATTTGTTCGTCGGTTTGAGTCATAATGAAATCCTTTCATTGATAATTCCCACATATTTTATCACATTTGGAGAAAAATTGCAATAAGATCGAAAAAAGAAACATAAATTCTTATCATTGTAAAGAAAAATTTGGTAGGCACTCGGGCACTCGCATTTGTTTCGCACGCTCTCCGCCTGACCGTAGGGGAGGGGCTTGCTCCTCCCGAAAACAGATCTATAAACAAATAAACGGGAGCACCAAGGCACTCCCCTACCGAAAACGGCGGCGAGCCGCCTCATACACAAAAGGACACCCGAAGGTGTCCTTTGTTTTGTGTTTGGTGAGCGAAATAGATGACATTATTTTTTATACTCAAAATATTCAGTAGAATATGCTACAACGATTTGACCTGTTTGTTTTTCGGTTACAGTCCAAAACATATCTCCAAAATGCGTGTTCTGATATATGAAATCATCTGACATGGGACACTCGCCACTCCAACTATAATTGTTTTTCGGAATGTTCCAAGTTTTTCCGTTATCAAAAAACATAATATAAACCTGTGCCGTATGAATTTTTTTGACCGTAGGACTTAGATGTATTTTGTGGTCTGTGCTGTAAATCTCCTCTTTAACAAAGGAAACGCATTCCGCTTTTATTTCATAGTTTTCTATTGATACGTTGTTGATGCTCTTTTGTTTGCGGAAGTAATCTACTATAAGATAAGCTACAATAAAAGCCAAACCGACGCCTAATACTACTTTGTAATAGTTTTGGAACAAAACGATAGCTATAAGCATGGCTCCGGAAAACACGAGAAGAGGAAATATAGACTTGTGGTGTTCTTCGTGTGACAGAGTCGCGGGATGCTTCAAAGAATTTTTTATGTCGGCTCGAATATTCTCGTTTGTCAAAATCTGCTTTTTTGCCATATCTCCACCGCCTTTCTGTGTTCATTATATCACACCTTTGCGGGAATGTAAAGAAAAAATTGCTTGGCACTAGGGTACTCGCCATTGGTTCGCATTCGCTCGCTCTCTGCCTTGCCGTAGGGGAGGGGCTTGCTCCTCCCGAAAAACTCTCCAAAAAAACGGGAGCACCAAGGCACTCCCCTACCGAGAACGGCGGCGAGCCGCCCCAAACACAAAAGGACACCCAAAGGTGTCCTTTTGTGTTTGGGGACCGTTTTAGATGACATAATCATTCTATATATTCATACAGCTTAGCAGGATAGCATTTCAGCGCACTTTTTGAATTTCGGTCACGAACAACCATATAAAAAACATCTCGCTCGGCAGTTATTTGATACCAAGTCGAATTTACTTCAATCTCGCCGCACTGATAAAAATGGATCACTTTTTTTATAAGTCTTGTGTCTCGCCTTCTTATGGTCTTTTCTTCTTTATAAACAACCTCATCGGTAATAACAAAAAAATTTGAATTGTTCTGTCCGTTACGCCTCGGTATCAAAAGAGATATAAAGAAAAGCAACGGTAAAAGGCAAATAAATACACACGCAAAGAAGATGACGTAACCTATAGCACCTATTTCACTGTTTTTTAATCCTAAAAAATAAACTGCCAAAAGCACACTACTCCCCACAAACATGTAAACAAGCGCTACGATGAGTAAAATACGTGAACTCTTTTTATCTTCAGTTTGGAGATCTTTTGCAATCGTCTCCTTGGTAATAACATTCTTTGTCATGTGTATATGTCACCGCCTTTCTGTGTTTATTATATCACACCTTTGCGGGAATGTAAAGTAAATTTTGTAGGGACAGGCGTCCCCGACTGTCCATTTGGGGCACTAGGATCCTCGCATTTGTTTCGCACGCTCTGCGCCTTATCGTAGGGCGGTGCCTTGGTGCCGCTAAAAACAAAGGTACTGGCATAATAAAGCGGCGGGAGTAAACCCCCGCCCTACAAAAATTATTCGATCTCCGAGCGGCGAATGCGAACCTAATTCCGCTGCGGCTACGCCTTGCGGAGCAAGGCGCGAAGCTCCGATGCTCCGACGAGGCAAAAACATAAGAGGGGCGTTTTTACCCCTCTTGTTGGTTTGTTTTAATTAAATTTCAATCATAGTCACTGTTGCTGAGTAAGCGCATCTATTCTGATCAAAGCATCATTGACAACGCGGTATAGATCCAACATTGCAGAAGAAAGCTGAGCGACTGTCAGTCCGGAGCTCATAATATGATTTCCGTTCTCGTCCACGGTATAGTAGCTTGAAAGTCTTATATAAGTCTCGTTGATAAGCTCAATACCAACCCCCGCGTACTCCTTGCTGTCGATCAGTCGTTTTGCGTCGTTCAAAAGGTTTTGCATGGTGTTCACCGCAACGGGATCGGTTGCCGAAACGATGTTCTTGATGCTGACGTCTTGAGCAACGTTAAAGGAGTATCCGTCAATCTTGAATACCTCACCGCCTATCTCAAAGTCGTATCCGTCTATCAAATCGTACGTTGCAGCATCTGCCTTCCAGTTGTCGGTAACGAACGAGCCCGTTCCGTTTCCGCCGTCATAGGTAACGACGTTTGCTTTACCCGCATACGTAGTACCTATTCTGTACCAGTCACTGATCTGATTTCCGCTTGCGTCTCTGTCACACGTAAATACTACCGCATATACAGGCACATACGCGCCGGCAGTCGTTAGGGGGTCTATCGTCAGATACAGTGTCATTTCGCATCCGTATCCGCGGAATACTCCTCCGTTGCTTGAGTTTACGGCGGTATAATCATCACCTGTATATATGTTGCCGTCAAGGTTTTCGTGCTTGATAAGGACGGTCGCGTCCATTTGTTCATCGCCAACAGTTATTTGCAGCTGTCCCGCAAACAGGGTGTTGACCGCCATAGAGTCTTCACTCGAAGATCCCGTAACGTTTCCTATATAGTTCGACGTCCATTCCTGACGTCCGTCAAACTTGTTATCCAGAGCATCAATCAGCTGCCCATAGGTTGTTGCCGTGTTCAAGATATTGAGGAACTTATCCTCTACGACTGCAAGCGCCTCGCGCTCGCCGTCAACGTTGATACCGAACTGGAAGTTTATAAGCGTTCTCCAGTCAGTGTTTTGATTTCTAGACGTACCTACCGTGTAGGTAACTGTAAAATCCAGAGTTTCTCCCGGTCCGACCTTCTTTTCCTCAGCCGAAAGATTCGCCAAGGAGCAACGGACACTTATATTGTTGTTTCCGTTTTGAGTCGAAACGTATTGATTTCCGTTATAGCCGTCGAGGTCATTCTGAAAATAGATCCCTCTGTAAGAATAGGTCAATTCGGTATTATTCAAAACGGTAACGTTGTAAGTAACCGTTCCTACGTAGTTACGGCTTTGTCTGCTGATAGTCGAATCGACGGTCGTGGTATATGGCAGATGGCTGACCGTATTTTTGTCAACTCTTGAGGTGCTGTTCGTGGAAACAGCAGTAATAAACAATCCCGACGGGATATCCGCCTTGGCTCTGCCGCTTATGATCAGCACCTCGCTGATTTCTGCGTATCCTATACACGTAAATACGCACATAAAGGAGAGTACGATACCTAATAGCGTTCTTACCCACGTTTTCATTATGCGTACTCTCCTTTCCTTGATCATTGTTTAAACTTCTTTGTTTTCTTCATCCTCGGGATTGATCATCGCGGTAAAGATCTTCTCTGCCTTGCGTTTGACAACTCCTATGATCTTTTTGAGAGGGCGATCAAGCTCTGCGGGATCTATTCTGTAATTTCCGCGCGCAACCTCTGCCTCTCTGACGACATCCTTGTCGCTATGCTCATCTCTTGTGGGAACGAGAACGATATCTCCCTCGTCGATCGCGTTTCCATCGGGATCGTAACGATAGGTCTTATGCGTTCTTTCTTCCCAGAAGATGTCGATTGCCTCTACTGTGTTTTCGTCTGTGATTTCTTCGTCTGCCGTTGGAATGGAAGCGATGATCTCCTCGATCTCGTCCTCAATCTCCTCCTCGATCTCCTCGGGCTCTTCCTCGGCTTCAACGATCTCGGGTACTTCCTCGATCTCTTCTACCGTTGCGATCACCTCGGGAGCTTCTTCTCCCTCAGCCTCGACCTCGATCTCAGGTTCTTCTATAACCGTTTCGATCTCTGCCTCAGGCTCGGGCTCAGGCTCGGGTGCGGGAGGAGTGGGATTATTTACCACTACCTTGACAACAGGTCTGACAACATTTGTGATGTTGGGCTTAACGATGGTCGTAGGAACCGACTCCGGCTTTGCCTCGGTCTCGGGTTCTACGTAACCTTCAACCTCTATCTTATATACGTAAAGAAGCTTACTGTCTGTTGGTATCATGAATTTTGCGCAGGTCTTATCTGCGTTTTCGTACATAAGAATGGGAGCTTGAATGGTATCGCGTATTTCAAGCATCTCCTCGAAGGTATCGACCATAATGATCTGATATCCGCACGTCTGGAAAAGATTGTTGATCCTTTGGATATAGGACTTATACTGCGAAAGAATCTTCTTAACGCGTGCCGTGTAGGTGATATCAGGAGTTCTCGTGAAGTAAATGAACGCTACAAGAAGTAGCACCATGATCACATCTAACACACCGAGTACGATAGCGGTAGTCTTGAACGCTTCGCTTCCAACACCTCGTGTGCAAGCGATCATTTTCGCTTCTTCACTGGGAACAGCAGAGGTCATTTGGATATTGACTGTCTTTGTTGTAAGAGGAATACGAAGCTCGGAAGTATATGTGTCGACCGCACTTCCTGTAAAAGCATCACAATCACTGAGAACATCAACCTCAAGCGTCACGATAATATTGCTCGTAGTACTCTTCAGATCGTAAGTATCAAGAAAATTATTCGCGAGATCGTTGTATTCGTCATAATTGAGAACAACTATCTCATTGATCTTTAACCTGTTTGAGCTGCTCTGAGCAAGATTCTGCTTATTGACCAGCTCGCGCTCGGGATTGAAGATCGCAACGTCTGACGTATCATCCATTATCTCAAGCCTTGATTTGATCGAGTAAGAGTAGCGATAATTGACGTCATCGGTATCCATATCGATCTCATAGCTGAAATCGGCTATGATCTTGTCTATGAGTGAAGCAACGTAAGACTGATCCTTGCCAAGATACGTTTGCTCAAAGAATTCATTTTCTTTAAGGAAAACGTTATAATCAATGCTTCCGCCTTCGCGGTAGCCGATATAATATTTACTCTTGAGCTGCACGGCAACGATCGATGAGATCAGCACAGCGAGTGTCAGTATAACAACTATCACAGACTGCACAAATATCCATTTTTCGCGATTTTTTCGGTACGCGGCGCGTTTGTTCTTTTCTTTTTCCGACATTCAGTAAACCTCCTTTCTTCAAAATTTACTTAACTGCCTGAAAGCAGTTCTCTGAGCCATAGGGTAGGATATCCCACAAAGGCGACCTTGATGTCTGTCAGACCAACAATATCCGCATCTACTCGGTAACCACCGTCACGGTCATTATTGACGTCCCCTTTTGTGTAGTATCGGTTTTCCCCTCCTATGTTCTTTATCTCCACAACTCTGTGGACGGTTCTTCTGTCGTTTTCTTGAAAGACGATTACTTGTCCTTCTTTAATTTCTTGGTCCTCATATCTTTCGTAGATGATCATATCACCCTTGTTTATCTCGCCCGTCATACTCTCGGTCGCGATGACCAAAGCGCCGAATCGGAAGCGGCAGGATATCAGCATAGCAACTGAGATCACGATAAGTATGGCAACGAACATACATACGACAGATAGCTTTTTTCCTTTTTGTACCGCGTTTTTCTTTTTATTTTCAAAAAGTGCGGATACAAGCGCGAGTATCACTATCGGAAGGAATATCTTAATGCAAGCGAACAGAGCGTCCGGTATCGCTGTGATATTTGGAAGAAAGTAAGCATACAGCGACGTAATAAGACGAAACGCGATGTTCGGAAGCATACCGAAGCGACGTGATACGTAATGGTAATAAATGTTTGCGATAGCGGTGGGAAACAGCGTCATAGCAACCATATCCATAAACAGATTCAGGTTTTTAATACCCGCAAGGTTGGAAACCGCGAGAACCTCCGCAAGTACGCAGGATAAAAACACGAATACGCTTGCGAAATGATCCTTTTGCGCTAACATCACAGCTCGGATCATCTCTGTGGTAATAATAATTGCCGCCATTGGCAGAATGACTGTGAGGAAGATATTTGAGCTTACAAAATAGGGATTTTTGTAAAATCCAAAGGATATTCCTGTCATCTGAGTAAGTACCGCAAATATTACGGCAAGCACCGACGAGAGCAGTAAAACCTCTTTTTTATTAATGGAGAGAGAGCCTCTCTTTTTGACCAAAAGACAGGTGACTGCCGTCATCGGGATCAAAATACAAGCAGTTAATATTCTGCTGCTTTTGACTCCTATAAAGAGTGCGGCAAAGAGGACCGCAAATATTAAGATAGAAATGCTGCAAAGAACCTTTTTGTCTTTTGTCATTTGCGGTCCTCCTTTCATAATATTACTGCGCTAAGATAAGCTTTAATTTACGGTGCAACGTAAGGTACAGCCTCAGCTGTAATCATGAACGTAGCAGTCTCGATAATGTCAGAAACCTTGATCAGCTCTACGGTAACACTAACATTCGCTGTTTCGTTAACGTCAAGCACGGTCTTATCCCAATCACCAACGGTAAGCTTAAAGTACTCGTTGTTGAAATCGGTTGTGAGTTCATGGAGCTCAACAATAACGTTACTGTAGTTCTTTACAACGTAATTGAAGGTTACGCTGTCGCCTACGACTGTAAGTCCGTCAACAGCGGGAGCAACTGTACGTCCGCCGGGCTCACCGGGGTTAGAAAGATCAAGGATCTTAGCTACGTCAGCATCATCGTCTGCACCGGAAACAGCAGATTCAGAGGTTGACTCAAACTTAACTACAAACTCAACGGCATCGTTCTCGATAGTACCGTTCCAAAGCAATGTCTCGGATACAGCTGCATAACCGATACCAAGGCAAAGTGCTGCAACGAGCAGCAGGGAGATAATTAATGTTCTTCTTTTTTTCATGATTTGTTTCTCCTTTACAGAAAAATAAATAATTTCGAGCGTTCCCTAACCGCCCGTCTTTGCCAAAACTCGACAGTTTGAGCTTTGTATGCACTATTCTATCATCCAATGACTACACCGTGACTACAAAAGGAAAATTTTTTCAAAAAAATTTCGGCACTCAAGCATTTAGCCCGAGTGCCGATGCGTTTATTTGATTTTTTGCATTTGATTTTCAAGATAACCAACCGTAAACTCCGCCCATGAATATGCACTCATATACTGCCCCGTGAAGGAATTGATCGCCCGAACGTCCCCTTCAAGAAAACGGTAATAATCACAATCCACGATTTTCGTGTTCACAAGAATACCTTGTCTGTTTTTCAAAATCAGATCCTTAACTTCAACCGAATGTAAGCTCTTGACAAGACTCGCGATATACACTTGCAAATTTTTTTGCTTCGTTCGGTCGTAGTCCTCGTCCTCCCAAAGCATCGCTGCAAGCTCTGCATAGGTTGCCGAAGTTCCGCGCTTATCTACAAGATACGCAAGTATCTCTTTCGCTTGTTTTCTCTCAAATTTTAACGGCTCACCGTCCACAAATATGTCGAAATTTCCAAAGGTGAGTATCTTGATTCTCTTTTCGTTGCTCCACTCAATTGGATTGCGCAGATTTTCAAGCTCTGTCTTTACCGCCTCGGGTGTCACGGGCTTCATTATGTATCCACTCATACGAAGGTCGATGCCTTCCTTCATATACTCCGAAAATCCCGTGGCAAATACGATATTCACCTTTGGATTAAGCAGTTTTAACTCACGAGCAAGCTCAACGCCGTTCATCTCAGGCATATGTATATCGAGAAAGGCAACGTCTATTTTGTTTTCCGTTGCGGTCTGTAAGGCACTTCGCACGTCGCGACAAAGATACACAGTAGAGCCGCCTGCTACCTCTTC
>JAGBSP010000043.1 GCA_017631855.1 Clostridia bacterium
CATCAAACGCATTTTTTCTTCCTCATCAAGCAGGGAATAGCACGAGTTGATGGTTGGATATTTTGAAAGCTGTTTTTCCAAAAAGCGACGTCTTGTTTGAATGATTCCTCGATTGCCCGTTGTATTGAACAAGAAACCGCAATTTCCGCAGAAGGTGTACATTCCGTATTCGAGCTGCAGTGCTTTTCGTTCGGTGATGTTTTCCTTGGGAACTGTATTCAGACGTTCCCGACACTCGTCACAGGTTTGACGGGTAATACTGATCAATGCTTGATCAATTTCCAAATAATTCATAGGGGACTCCTTTGTTTTGTTTTTTGTGTGATCACACTGATATTATAACCATCGAATCACTTTTTGTCAAGAGTGTTTCGATATATTTCTAATCAGTAAAACCAATGGTTTAAAAAACAATGCCGAGCGTCGGGATTTGCGTCTTTTCGGCGGTATTTTTTGGCTTTTTAGGGGGAAGAATAGGGATATGCGTTTAATATTAGCACAGTTCACAAATAATTAACAAAATTCTTTTGAAAAAGTCTTGACAAACGGGCGAAAAAATGATAAATTTTATACAGGATTTAGCACTCGATGAATTTAAGTGCTAAACTCAAAGAAAAACATCGAGAGGAGCAGACGGCATGAGCGCAAAAAATCAAGAACTGAGCGAACGCAAAAAATTGATTTTAAAATCGCTTGTAGAAGCGCATATTGAGGGCGGAGAACCCGTTGGCTCAAAAGCGATTATGCAAAATAATCTGCTCTCGTGTTCTTCGGCGACCATCCGAAATGAAATGGCGGAGCTCGAGCAAATGGGCTATCTTGTCCAACCTCACACTTCGGCAGGAAGAGTGCCAAGTGAGCTTGGTTACCGTTTTTACGTAGATACATTAGTGGAGCAATATGCCAAGACCTCTCGCGAGGTCGTGCAGATCAATCAGCTTCTCAAGGCGAAAATGGCGGAGATCGATCAGATTCTCGATACGGCGTCGCGCTTGGCTTCGAGTATGACCAATTACACGGGAATTGCCATCAAGCCGAAGGCTTCTTCGGTAACGATGTCCAAGTTTGAGGTTGTTTCGATCGACGAGCACACCTTTGCAATGCTGATGATTACCTCGGCGGGTACGGTCAAGACCAAAAAGGTTAAGATTCACGGAGAGGTGCGGGAGGACGCGCTTCGCCGTCTGGCGGATCTCTTCAATCAGGTATTGTGCGGACTGAGCGCCGATATGATTACGCTTCCTATTATTATGGAGCTCGAAAACGTGATGGGCGAGGATGCATATCTGATCAATCCTGCGGTCAAGAGCGTTTATGAGGTGATGAATGAGATCGACGGCGGAGAGATGCGTTTGTCGGGCATCAACCATCTGTTGAAATATCCCGAATATTCGGATACGCAGGAATTCGGACAGCTTCTCGGCACGCTCGAAAGTCAGGATGAAATTCTGGATCTTGTGTCGAGCTCGGAAAATGACGATATCAACGTTCTGATTGGATCGGAAAGCCCTGTGAAGGTAATGAACAATTCTTCGCTTGTCTTTAAGCCGATCAAAAAGAACGGACGAACGGTCGGCGTGATCGGTGTTCTCGGTCCCCGACGGATGAATTATAAGCAGGTGCTTCAAACCATTGGTGAGATTACGGAGAGCATTTCGAGTATTATCGACGGAGAAGCCGTGCTGAATGAACTTGCAGAAAAAGGAGAAGAACATGGAGGAGAATAAGATTTCCACCGAGGAAAATGCGGAAAACGTCACCGAAGAAACGCTGGAAGAAGTGATTGCTTCGATGTCGGAGAATTCGTCCGAGGATTCCGAAGAAATAGCGGAAGAGGCAGAAGAAACGGAAGAAAAGCAAGAAAAGTCCGAAAAGCCTGCCAAAGCCGATAAAAAGAAGGTCAAGAAGCTGGAAGCGGAGCTTACAGAGGTCAAAAAGGCACTCTCAGAGAAGGATACGGCGCTTGGCGAATTGAACGAGACCTATCTCCGCCTTGCGGCAGAGTACGATAATTTCCGTAAGCGCAGCGCCAAGGAGCGCGAAGGAATTTATACCGACGCGTGCAGTGACGTGCTGACGCAGATTCTTCCGATTTTAGATACGCTCGAGCGTGCGGCGCAATATTCGACCGAAGCGGACGCCGAAACGCCCATGGGCAAGGGACTTGCGCTGACGTTGAAGAGCTTTTCCGAAACGCTTGCGAAGCTCGGTGTCACTGAGATCGAGGCACTTGGAAAAACCTTTGACCCCAATCTTCACAATGCAGTGATGCACGTGGAAGATGAAAACGTGGGAGAAGGCGAGATCGTAGAGGTCTTTATGAAGGGCTACGCCAAGGGCGACAAGGTTCTTCGCTATTCGATGGTTAAGGTTGCAAACTAACCGTAAAATATAACAACGAAAAATATTAAGAAAATATCCCAAAGGAGGAATTTATCATGGGAAAAATTATTGGAATAGATTTGGGTACGACCAACTCTTGTGTTGCAGTATTTGAGGGCGGTGAGCCTATCGTTATCCCCAACCCCGAAGGAGCAAGAACGACTCCTTCCGTCGTTGCCTTCACGAAGGCAGGCGAAAGAATGGTTGGTCAGGTAGCAAAGCGTCAGTCCATTACCAACCCCGACAGAACCGTCATCAGTATCAAGCGTGAGATGGGTTCGGCATATAAGAAGGAAATCGACGGCAAGCAGTATACTCCTCAGGAGTTTTCCGCAATGATTTTGCAGAAGCTGAAGGCAGACGCTGAGGCATACCTCGGAACGAGTGTTTCGCAGGCTGTCATCACCGTTCCCGCATACTTCTCTGATGCTCAAAGACAGGCAACCAAGGACGCAGGTAAGATCGCAGGACTTGAGGTTCTCCGTATTATCAACGAGCCGACGGCGGCTGCTCTTGCTTATGGTATGGATAAGGAAGCTGACCAGAGAATTATGGTCTTCGACCTTGGCGGCGGTACCGTTGACGTATCTCTGATGGAAATTTCGGACGGTGTCTTTGAGGTTCTTGCTACGGCAGGTAACAACCGTCTTGGCGGTGACGATTTCGACGAGCGTATCATCAACTGGATCGTAGAGCGCTTCCAGGCAGAAAACGGCGTCAACCTCCGCAACGATAAGATGGTAATGCAGAGACTTAAGGAAGCTGCCGAGAAGGCAAAGATCGAGCTTTCCGGTATGGCAAGCACCAATATCAATCTGCCCTTTATTACGGCTACGGCAGACGGACCTCTGCACTTCGACGCAACGATGACTCGCGCAGAGTTTGACAGAATTACGGCAGACCTCGTAGAAGCTACGATGGTTCCCACCAAGCAGGTTCTCTCGGATGCGGGCGTTAGCGCTTCCGAGGTTGACAAGATCCTTCTCGTTGGTGGTTCGACCAGAATTCCCGCCGTACAGGAAGCAGTTAAGAAGTTCCTTGGCAAGGAGCCCTTCAAGGGAATCAACCCCGACGAGTGCGTAGCTCTCGGTGCGGCAATTCAGGGCGGCGTTCTTGGCGGTGACGTTAAGGATCTGCTTCTGCTTGATGTAACTCCTCTCTCGCTCGGTATCGAAACGCTGGGCGGCGTCTTCAACAAGATTATCGACAGAAACACGACCATTCCCGTAAAGAAGAGTCAGGTATATTCGACGGCAGCTGACGGACAGACCTCGGTAGAGATTCACGTTCTGCAGGGTGAGCGTCAGATGGCGGCAAACAACACCACGCTCGGAAGATTCTCGCTGGACGGTATTCCTGCCGCTCCTCGTGGAATTCCTCAGATCGAGGTTACCTTTGATATCGACGCAAACGGTATCGTAAACGTTACCGCGATGGATAAGGGAACGGGTAGAGAGCAGCACATTACGATCACGTCTTCGACCAATATGTCGCAGGAAGAGATCGATAAGGCAGTGAAGGATGCTGAAATGTTCGCAGAAGAGGACAAGAAGCAGAAGGAAACGGTTGAGGTCAAGAACCACGCCGACTCTCTCGTATTCCAGGCAGAAAAGACGATGGGCGAGGTAGGCGATAAGGTTCCCGCAGAGGATAAGGACGCCGTAAACGCTGCAATTGAGAAGTTGAAGGCAACCATTGCAACGGGCAACACCGATGCCATCAAGGCAGATACCGAGGCACTCGAGAAGGCATTCTATGCACTTTCCGAAAAGCTGTATGCACAGCAGGGCGGAGCACAGGGTGGATTTGATCCTTCCAATATGGGTGGCGACGCAGGTGCTCAGGGCGGCGACGGAACCTATTATAACGCAGATTACGAGGATAAGACCAACGAGTAATTCTCAGATACCCCGACGGGGGATGACGCAAGACGCCATCCCCCGCAAAAGCGTATATGACGGGGACGTATTCAACGACATTCAGAATGATTAGAAGGCCGCAGGTGCGGCATGGGAGGCTCTATGGCAGAGAAACGAGATTATTACGAGGTGTTAGGCATAAATAAGGGTGCGGGAGAAGCCGAGATCAAAAAGGCGTACCGCTCTCTTGCTAAAAAATATCACCCCGATATGAATCCCGGTGACGCAGAGGCAGAGGCAAAGTTCAAGGAAGTGAACGAGGCTTACGCCGTTCTTTCGGATGCGGAAAAGCGTTCGCAATACGATCAGTTCGGACACGCGGCGTTTGATCCGTCGGCAGGCGGCGGAGCGGGATTCGGTGGCTTTGGCGGCTTTGGCGATTTTAGCGACCTTGGCGATATTTTCGGCAGCTTTTTCGGAGGCGGCTTTGGCGGCGGTGGCGCGCAAAGAAGAAATGCGCCTACGCGCGGCGAGGACGTTGGCGTTCGCGTAACGGTAACCTTTGAAGAGGCGGCGTTTGGCGTCAAAAAAGACGTAAGCTTTCACCGAATTCAGAAATGCGCGGAATGTGGCGGAAGTGGCGCGGCAAAGGGTACGCAGGCAGAAACCTGTAAGGTTTGCGGCGGCTCGGGACAGAAGAGAATTACGCAGAGAATCGGCGGAATGGCATTTCAGTCGACCACGACCTGTGATTCCTGCCGCGGAACGGGTAAGGTCGTTAAGACACCGTGCTCCGAATGTAAGGGAACGGGTTACGTAAAGATCAACAAGAAGCTGAGTGTGACCATCCCCGCTGGAATTGACGACGGAGAACGCATTGCGATTCGCGGTCAAGGCTGTGACGGACGCAACGGCGGACCGACGGGCGATCTTATCATCACCGTGATGGTCAAAGGACATTCGATCTTTGAGCGTGACGGATACAACATCTTTTGCGAAATTCCGATTACGGTGGCAGAGGCAACACTCGGCGCGGAAATTGACGTTCCTACGTTAGAGGGCAACCAGAAATACACCATTCCGGAGGGAACACAGCCGGGAACGACCTTTACCTTAAAGCAAAAGGGAATCCCTTATATTAATAACGCAAATCGACGCGGAGATCTGATCTTCAGCGTGAATATCGAGGTTCCGAGAGGACTTAGTGAAAAGCAAAAGGAGCATATGCGCGCTTTTGCAGAGAGTTGCAAGGAAAGTAATTATTCCAAGAGAAGTGGTTTTTTCAAGCGCATTTTTGACAAAAAATAAGGACGGCGGGAAGAATGGATAAGGATTATACATGTGAGGATTGGGGAAGCGTTTCCGAATGGACACAGATCAAGGTAACGGCAAAGCTGGAGCTCCTCGACGAGGTCAGCGCTGTGATGAATATGATCTCCAATTATCTTCAAATTGAGGATTACAGTGACATTGATCTGAAGACCTGCTATGGCGATCTGATTGACGAAAAAATATTGAATGCCGACAAAACGGTCGCTTCGGTATCGGTATATCTTCCAAGCGACGGCGGTGTTTCGGATACGGTATCTTTTCTTCGTGCGAGATTTGATGAGCTTGGACTCCCTGTAGAGATCTCGATCAGCGGTCTGAACGAAGAGGATTGGGCGAATTCTTGGAAAGCCTATTATAAACCCATTCGTATCGGAGAGCGTATTGTTATCGTTCCTGCTTGGGAAAAGTATGAAGCGCAACCAAACGATATTATCGTCCGTATGGACCCTGGTATGGCATTTGGCACGGGTACGCACGAAACGACCAGACTTGTTATCGGCTTGCTGGAAAAATATATCAAGCCCGAGATGCGTGTGCTTGACGTGGGTTGCGGTAGCGGCATTCTTGCTATTTGTGCTGCAAAGCTCGGAGCAGGGGAGTGCAAAGCATACGATATTGATCCCGTTGCCGTCAAGGTGGCGAGAGAAAATATCAAGGATAGCGGACTTTCGAACGTCACCTGCGACGTATCGGATCTGCTTCGTCAGGTTGATCCCGCATACGCTCCGTATCACGTGATCTGCGCGAATATCGTTGCCGATATTATCATTCGTATGACGCCCGACGTCGGAAGACTGATGGACGAGCATTCGGTAATCTTGGCTTCGGGAATTATTGTGGAGCGCGCGGATGACGTTGTTCGTTGCTTTGAGGAAAACGGCTTTTGCATCGTGGAGCGCGCAGAAGAAAACGGCTGGTGTGCGCTGGCGGTTAAGAAAAAGTAACAATCAAATCAAAAATAAAAACGATCGTCAGTTCATCATGAACTGACGATCGTTTTTGGTTTTGTCAATCAGGGAAAGAAAGATTTTTTCCTAAGATACAAGCGGGATCGATCAGTGTGCTATCAATCGCACAGAGAACGAGAAATCCGTTTTTGCCCGATCTTGTGTTTGTGCTTGTCTTTCCGATGGTATCGCCTTTTTGTATGCTTTCTCCAACCTCTACCGAGATACTGCTCAGAGCACCGTAAACCGTTCGCAAGCCACCGCCGTGTTCCAAAATGACGAAGTTTCCAAGCGATTTGTCAAAGCCTGTATGAATCACCGTACCGTTTTGAAGAGCCCTTACGCGAGTTGCGGTTGTCTGGTCGGTTACGAATTCAGTGCCGTACGAAATAACTTGCTTCAGTGTTGTGCCATAAAGGATTTCGGTTCCGTGGGTGTATTCAATCGAAAATCCCTCTGTCGTGGGATCAAGGAAATTTCCTCGGAAATAAAATGGCGCATTTTGGGAGGATGGTAGGGAAGAAAGCAAGTGTTCGAGTGCTTGATGTGAGTTTAGTCGCAGAGTTTCTCCCCAATCCAATTTTGTAAGGGAAGATTTTTTTGCTTTTTCTAAGGTCACCTTAAATTCCTGTCTGGATGCACCGTAAGAAAGCTGAAGGTTCAATTCTTTGAGCGATGTACTTGAGGGAATGGGAAGAATTGCTCGAGCTATGGTGCCATTCCAAATGAAATTCGGTGAAGCTTCTTCACTGTTGATAAGTAAACGAATTCTGTCGGGATTGCTGATGTTCGTGCAGGAAATCAAGAGAAATTCGCCTTCTGTCGCGGTATCGGAGTGAATAGAAAAAGTGGATGGATTTCGGATTTGTACGCCGAAGTTATAGTGGATTGAGCCGTAGTAATCAAGCTCTTCCGAGTAAGCCCATTCTGCTTGAATATCTACCGTCAATTGACTGCCTGTGTCGATCGATACCGTATGGAGTTCGTCGAGGGTGCATTCCTTGATCAGTTGTTCGTTGCTGTAAATCGAAACCGAACAAACGTCGGGTGGGGGATCGAATTGAAGTCCAATCGTTCCTGTAATTTCGTAAAAGAGGTGGTTTTCGACGGTGCGATTTCTTTTTGCAAAGAGATATTCGCCGTCTACTGACTGATAATACCAATCAACAGAAAAGGGAAGAACAGAATCTCCGTCGATTGTTGTCAGCGAGGGAATGATTGCGTTGCTGTGAAACAACTCACCGTAATCGGACAATAAGAAGAGATCGTTGATGGAAGAAGGAATGGAGTAGATCTTTCCTGTTTGATCGATGCAATATCCCTGGGGCTGAAATCTGGAAAAATAACATTGTAGTTCGGAGGAAACTCCGTTCAAGGAAAGTTTCGCTACAATGAAATCATCGTCATCCGAGGGATTGGGAATCTTGGCGAGGGGGAGTTTTTTTGTGTTTAGTTGGTAAAACAGATCTACCATCGAGCCGAGTGTTGCATGCTCGGGGTTTCCTTCTTCGGTGACAAGTTCCACTCCGTTTTTGTCATACAAGGTAACCGAGAATTGGTTGGAATGATCGATGTAATCGTAATAATAAAAGTACAAAGAAGCAAGAAGAAAAGGAAGAATACAGAGAAAAAGAATTACAAGCGCCGTGGCGACTTTTTTTGTGGTGATTTTCTTTTGCCAGCGTTGCATTGTTTCCCATAGCCGTTGAAACTTAGAAATAACGCTCTCCTCCTTTCTTATGTAGAATGTTACCTTTTGATACATATTTATTATACACCATAAGAAAGGAGAGGTCAAGAGAAATTCTTCGTTTTTGTATTTCTTTTTTAAACCGTTGCGTGAGGGATGCCGTAACTTTTAGCGTATTGCTGTGCAAATGAATTGCTCTGACAGTAGACGGTGAAGTTTTTATTTTGGGAGGGAAATGCCGAATAACCGATGCTTTCAATACTGTTTGGAATGGTTACCGAAGCAAGGGATGGGCAATTTTGGAAGGAAAACCAACCGATTTTTGTGATTCCGTTCGTGATGATGACCGATTTAAGTTGCTTGGAAGAAAATGCGTTGTCAGCGATTTCTCGGACGGCATATCCGTCGATCATTGCGGGGATTACCATTTGTTCTTCTGTTCCCGTATATCCTGTGATGATGGCGTCTTCTCCTTCTAAATTATATAAGAACTTTCCGGAGGGAGTGGCGGAGTTATCTGAATTGTTGGATGTGCTGTCGTCGGGCTCTTTGGTTGTTTCTTCTTTGAGTTGAGCTAGTAAGCTCTGAAGGTGTTCCAGTTCTTTTTGACGTTCAAGCTCTGAGAGCTGTTGATTTTGCTGGAGCGCAAGAATTTGATTTTCTAAAGCTTGAATGTTTAAGTCGTACTCGTTTGTGCTTTGTGTTTCGTCAGCATCAGGGAGTATCGATTTGTCGGCATTACAGGAGGAAAAAAGGCAGGCGAAGGTTAATAAAATGCTTAATAAAATAAGAACGTTTTGGTGTTTCATTGTAACTCTCCTTTTGTTTTATCATTTTTTTGGTGGCGTATTTAAAGAATAGCATCCGAGAAAAAATAAATCAAGAAAATTGTGTCGAGGGATTAAATTTTATTTTTTTGGCAAAAAACTCTTGACAAAAAATGCAGTTGTGCGATATAATATATAAGTCTGTGAGGGCCATTAGCTCAGTTGGTTAGAGCAACCGGCTCATAACCGGTCGGTCCTGGGTTCGAGTCCCCGATGGCCCACCAGCGGCATTTTGCCGCACCTCAAAGTACCTTTTGACATCACTTTTTTGAAAAAATAAAAAAATCTCAAAAAAATTGAAAAAATTTTCAAAAAAGGTATTGACAAGCGAAAAAAGGTGTGATATAATAGTCAAGCTGTCCGCGAGAAACGGTCAGCGAACGGTCATTGAAAATTGAACAACAAGAGAGAAGTACAAAGCATATAAATGCGTGTGTGCAGATCTCGTCAAAGAGTTATATA
>JAGBSP010000044.1 GCA_017631855.1 Clostridia bacterium
ACAATCGTCGAGCTTGGCTGGCGGCACCGCCGCCTTCTTTCGGGAAAGAAAAGTAACCAAAAGAAAGCAACACAGACAAGGCAAAACAGAATTATCGGGCACTGTACAAGCCCGTTTTTACCACAATCGTCGAGCTTGGCTGGCGGCACTGCCGCCTTCTTTCGGGAAAGAAAAGTAACCAAAAGAAAGCAATACCAATAAAAATGAAGGGGCTTTGATAGTCCTTTTTTTTGTGCAGATTCGACGCACGAAGAAGCGCACAAAATAGCCTCCCTCCCGGAGGGAGCCTTGGTGAAAATCCGCCGTTTCTGCCCTTGTCGCACATTTTTCTTTTTCTTTTTTCATATCATATTCCGAGGTGATGAATATGAAAGAAAAATATTTATGGAACGGAAAATTTTCTCCGAACCGAATTATCGCGATGCTTCTTGCCATCGTATTATGTCTTCCGTGGGCGTTTACTGTGTCTGCCGAACCCTCGGGGAGCGGCGAGGCGCTCTCCTTTGACTGCAAATCCGCCATCTTAATGGAAGCCTCGACAGGGAAAATCCTCTTTGAGCAAAATGCCGACGAAGCACTCCCGCCCGCGTCGGTGACCAAGGTAATGACGCTTTTGCTCGTGATGGAAGCCATTGAAGAGGGACGACTGACGCTGGATGACAAGATCACCGCAAGCGCGCATGCGTCCTCGATGGGCGGCTCGCAGATTTTCCTCAAGGAGGGGGAGGAAATGAGCGCCGAGGATATGATCAAGAGTGTGGTGATCGCCTCCGCCAACGACGCGGCGGTCGCTCTTGCCGAACATATCGCGGGGAGTGAGGAAGCTTTTGTGGCGAGGATGAACGAGCGCGCCGCCGAGCTTGGAATGACCAATACGCACTTTGAAAACACCAACGGTCTTGACGATACCGTCGAGCGCCACCTAACCTCGGCGCGCGATATTGCGTTGATGTCGCAGGCGCTCATCCGCTATGAGAAGATCACCGAGTATGCCTCGATCTGGCAGGATACCATCCGCGGCGGCGAATTCGGTCTGACGAATACCAATCGCCTTGTCCGCTTCTACCGCGGTGCGACGGGACTGAAAACAGGCTCGACGGCAAAGGCGGGATTCTGCATTTCAGCTACGGCGGAACGCGACGGAATGACGCTCATCTGTGTGATTATGGGTGCTCCGTCACGCGACGTCCGCAACGCGGCGGCAACCTCTCTGCTCGATTGGGGATTTGCCAATACTGCGCTTTATACACACGAGCAAAGTGAGCTCTCTCCGATGCGTGTTTGCGGTGGAGAGCAGGAATTCTGTTCGTTGAACGCCGAGCGCTTTTCTGTGGTCGTTGACCGTGCCAAAAAGAACGCGGTCGAGATAAAAATTGAACTTCCCGAGATGATTGATGCCCCTGTGGCGCAAGGAGACGAGGTAGGAAAAATCGTCTATACGCTTGACGGAGAGGAGCTTGGAAGCGTTCCGATTACGGCGGGAGAAAGTGTGCCTCGTGTCGGATTTTGGGGGATTTTTGTAAGACTTTTGGGCGTGATGAGCCTTGCGTAGTATCATTTAAAAAATATAAAACAAATTGTTACATTTTGTTTACACTTTTTGAAAAAATGTATTATATAATATAATCCTTAATTTATTTGAGTAAAGTATGGGGGCAAAAAAATGGCATTGAAATTCAACGATTCTTACGCAAACGGCTTCATCAGCGAAGCAGAGATCGCTTCGATCTCGTCCGAGGTATTGGCAGCACAAAAAACGCTGCTTGACGGTACGGGAGAGGGAAACGCCTTTCTCGGGTGGAAGACACTTCCCGACGATTACGATCGTGAGGAGTTTGCGAGAATTAAAGCGGCGGCAAAGAAAATCCAGAAGACGTGCGACGTGTTCATCGTGATCGGTATTGGAGGCTCATACCTCGGATCGCGCGCTGTGATTGAATTTCTGAAATCTTCGTCTTATAACGCGCTGAAGAAGGATACGCCCGACATTTATTTTTCGGGACGCGACATCAGCGCACAGAGCCTTTCGGAGCTTCTCTCCATCTGCGAGGGACGCGACGTTTGCATTAACGTCATCTCGAAGTCGGGAACGACGACCGAGCCTGCCGTGGCATTCCGCGTATTCCGTGCGCTTCTCGAGGAGAAGTACGGCAAGGAGGGCGCTCGCGAGAGAATTTTCGTGACGACCGACAAGGCACGCGGAACGCTCAAAAAGTTTGCGGATGAGGAAGGCTACGAAACCTTTGTGGTACCGGACGACGTCGGCGGACGCTTCTCGGTGCTTACTGCCGTCGGACTTCTTCCCATCGCGGTCAGCGGTGTCGAGATCGACGAGCTGATGAGAGGCGCTTCGGACGCGGCAAAGGAATACGCCGTGGCTGACGTCAACGCCAATGCGGCGCTCCGCTATGCGGCGGTTCGTAATCTGCTCTACCGCAAGGGATACGCCATCGAGGTGCTCGTCAGCTACGAGTCCTATGCGACGATGCTCAACGAGTGGTGGAAGCAGCTCTTCGGTGAGAGTGAGGGTAAGGACGGCAAGGGTCTGTTCCCCGCGTCGGTCATCTTCTCGACCGAGCTGCACTCGCTCGGACAGTTTATTCAGGAAGGTACGAGAAACCTCTTTGAAACCATTGTGAAGGTCAAGACGCCCGACGTTTCGATGAAGGTGCCTTATGACGAGGCGAACGTCGACGGACTCAATTTCCTTGCGGGAACCGAGCTCTCGACCATCAACGAAAAGGCAATGCAGGGAACCATTCTCGCACACGTGGACGGCGGTGCGCCCAACCTCGTGATCGAGATCGACGAAAAGAACGAATACTGTCTTGGCAAGCTTCTTTATTTCTTTGAATTTGCCTGCGGCGTATCGGGATATACCCTCGGTGTCAACCCCTTCAACCAGCCCGGTGTGGAAGCCTACAAGAAGAATATGTTCGCACTTTTGGGCAAACCCGGCTACGAGGACGCCAAGGCGGCACTCGAGGCTCGTTTGAAATAATCACCAAAAATAAACAAAAGAAATTGAAATAATCGAGAAATTTTGGGAAAAATTTTCAAATAGCTCTTGAAAAACCGACAAAAATGCGGTATAATGATGTTGAGCAGGAAAATTGCTCCAAAAAAATTATCGGAGGTCCCCTATGTTAAAGTTAATTATCGGTGTTAAAGGAACCGGCAAAACCAAAGCACTCATCAACCTGGTCAATACGGCAGCAGACAACTCGAACGGCGACGTTGTTTGTATCGAGAAGGGCGTAAAGCTTCGCTACGACGTAAAGTATCGGGTAAGATTGATTGATACAGAGGAATATTTTGTTTCTGACGCACAGTCGCTCTACGGCTTCGTGGCAGGTATTTTCGCAAGCAATCACGACGTGACCGATCTGTTTATCGACTCGGCACTCAAGATCTGCGGCAACGATACCGCGGCGTTCGACGTCTTTGTTGACGAGGTTGCGGCACTTGCTGAAAAGCTTGGCGTGAAGATCACGATGACCTCCTCGATTCCTGTTGAGGAAGCATCTGAGGCTGTGAAGAAATATCTCTAAGACAAAGAAAAATGACCATGAAAGCCTTAGGTGTCTTGCCTAAGGCTTTCTTGAAATCATTCAAATCAAAGGAAAAGTATGATCCTGATTATTGCCGAAAAGCCGAGTCTTGGCAGAAATATTGCCGCGGGACTTGGCAGTTTTCAAAAAAAGAACGGATATCTCGAAAACGACGCGTGTATCATCACGTGGGCGTTCGGACATCTCTTCTCGCTTGCCGATATTGAAGCCTACCGTCCCGCGCCCGAGGCAAACGGACGATGGACGATGGATAACCTTCCGTGCTTTCCCGAGCGCTTTCTCTTCGAGCTTCGGCGCGACAAAAACAAGCAGGTCGACAGCGGGGTGGAGAAGCAGTTCAAAACGATCGAGTACCTTTGCAACCGCGAGGACGTCGATACGATCGTCAACGCGGGGGACGCCGACCGTGAGGGAGAAATTATCGTCCGAACCTGTATTCAAAAGGCGCTTCGCTCAAAGAAGACGGTCAAGCGGCTCTGGCTGCCCGACCAGACGCCCGAAACGGTGCGTACTGCCTTCTCGGAAATGAAAGAGGACGCCGAATACGACCTTCTTGCGAACGAAGGATACGCGCGCACCTATATCGACTGGCTCTACGGGGTCAATCTGACACGCTACGCCACGCTTCGTTCGGGCACGCTTTTGCGCGTCGGACGCGTCATCGTGCCGATCGTGCAGGCGATCTACGACCGCGATATGGCGATCAAGAATTTCGTTCCCGAAAAATACTATTCGATCGCGAGCAAGGAAAAAACGAACGGCGAGGTCGTCGAGCTTGTGAGCAAGAAGAAATTCGACGGAAAAGATTTCGGGAAGGCAGAAGAAACCTGTGCGCAGTACAATGCGTGCGAGGCGATCGTGACCTCGGTCAAGCAGAAAAAAGAGATCATCTACCCCGGCAAGCTCTATTCGCTCTCGAAGCTTCAGAACGTGCTGGGAAAGAAATATAAAATGTCGATGGCGGAGAGCTTGCAGATCGTGCAGAAGCTCTACGAGGAAGGATTTCTGACCTATCCGCGTACCAACTCCGAGTATCTTGCGACGGCGGAAAAGGGAAAGATCCGCTCGATTCTGGAGAACTGCAAGAAGCTTGGTTATCCCGTCGTGTTCAAGGACAAGAAGGCGATCTTCGACGACGCGAAGATCGAATCGCACTCGGCAATTACGCCGACCTATAAAATCCCCGACAAATCCCGCCTTTCCGAAAAGGAAATGCAGGTGTATTCCACCGTGTTCCGACGCTTCGTTGCGGTATTTTGCGCCGAGGATTGCGTGGCGCGCCGTGTGGAAATCACGGTGGGGGTCGGGGAGCTTGAGGAATTTGTGCTCAAGGGACTTTCGATTCTTGAGCGAGGCTGGATGAAATACGACGACGCGTCGCAAAAAGACAAGCTTTTGCCGAATCTTTCGGAGGGCGACCGTGTCAACATTGATTTCAAGCCGATGCAAAAGGAAACCACGCCGCCGAAGCATTACACCATCGAAACCCTCAATAATTATCTGAAAAATCCCTTCCGCGAGGAAAAGGCGGCAATCGACGATTCGATGGGCGCTGATGATGCCGAGGAGTATCGCGCGATGCTGCAGGGTGTCGAGCTCGGTACCGAGGCAACGCGTACGGGAATTATCGACAACGCGAGAAACAGCGGATATATCCAGCTCAAAAAGGACGTCTACACCATCCTTCCGGGAGGTGTCTATCTCGTCGAAACACTCCGCCGAATGAATATCGGAATGGATAAGCATAAAACGAGCGAGATGGGACAGGTGCTCAAGCGAGTCTTCCGCGGAGAGATGACGGTGGACGAGAGTGTCGGCGTTGCTGTTGGCGAGATTACGCGCTATTTTGACGCACCCGCCGCGTCACTCGAGGAGGATACCGACGTCGGATTTTTCGGTGACGTCATAGGGACTTGCCCGCTCTGCGGACGCGAAGTCAAGCGCTATAAAACAAGCTACGGTTGCTCGGGATATAAAGAGGGCTGTAAATTCAGCATCAGCCTTTATATTCTCGGTCGCGCCGTGTCGGTGCAGAACGCGAAAAAATTGCTCGCCGAGGGCTCGACCGCAAAAATTCAAGGATTTCTCTCTAAAAAGGGGAAAATGTTTGATGCAAAGCTCAGGCTTGATGGCGAACGTGTGGTATTTGAGTTTGATAATGAATCTAAATAAAAGGAGAATCTTATGAATAAGCAAAAAAGACTGTTACTTTCGGCGCTGATCACGGCAGTGATCGCTGGACTTGGCTATTACGTCGTCCTGCCGCCGATCAATATTTACGCGCAGGCGTTCTGGGGATCGCTTGCCTTCGTTGTGCTCGTGTTTGGCGCGGCATACGTGCTGATTGGCTCGAAAGCGGCGGTAAAGACCTTCTTTTCGGGCAAGGGAGATAAGGGATTTGCCGATAAGACGGCAGAAAAGAAAAAGAAGACCCGCGAGAGAATTGTCTTTTTTGTCTGTCTTGGCATTCCCGTGGTCGTTCTGATTGTCGGAAATCTTCTGTCCTCGACCTTCTTTAATGCCACCGCATATTCGACGATCATCGAGGTGCCCGAGGCGGTCTTTGAGGAGGATATGCCCGAGAACGATATCGTCACCAATATTCCGCTGATGGATTCGGCATCGGCAAATATCATCGGTAACCGCAAGCTCGGTGAGCTGTCGGCGGTTGTGTCGCAGTATCAGGTCAACGGAACCTACTCGCAGATCAATTACGGCGGAATTCCGCGCAAGGTTTCCAGCCTTGAATACGTGGATTTCTTCAAATGGCTCAACAACCGCGACGCGGGCGTTCCCGGTTACGTTTCGGTCGACCCCGTCAACTCTTCGGCAGATTACGTGGAATTCGAAACCCCGATCAAATATACCGACAGCGCGTATTTTGAAGAGGACCTGAACCGTACGCTCCGCTTCTCGTATCCGACAAAGATTTTCGGTACGACAATGTTTGAGCTGGACGAGGAGGGAAATCCCTACTATATCGTTTCCTGTCTGTCGCCGAAGGTGGGACTTTTCGGCGGTATGGACGTATCCGAGGTAATTATTTTCAACCCCTGCGATAAAACGAGCGAGCTTTACTCGGTGTCGGATACGCCCTCGTGGGTCGATAACGTCTTCAGCGGATCGCTGGCATCGCAGAAGTACGACTGGTACGGAACGCTTCAGAACGGCTACTGGAACAGCGTGATCGGTAATAAGGACTGTAAGGTTACGACCGATGATTACGGCTATATCGTGCTCGGAGACGACGTTTGGTTCTTTACGGGTGTTACCTCGGTCGTCAGCGACGAAAGTAACATCGGATTTATCATCAGCAACGCGCGTACGGGCGAATATAAATTCTATCCCGTCGTCGGTGCCGAGGAATATTCGGCAATGGGCGCGGCACAGGGTCACGTGCAGGAAAAGGGATATACGGCATCCTTCCCGTCGCTCATCAACGTCTCGGGCGAGGCAACCTATATTATGGTGCTCAAGGACGCGAACGGCATCGTCAAGATGGTGGCGCTCGTCAACGTGGAGAATTATACGATCGTAGCCACGGGATCGAATCAGCAGGAAGCTAAGCAGGCGTATCTCGAGGAGCTTCGCAGAGAGGGAATTCTTGGGGATGACGAAGAGGAAAGCCCCTCCGAGGAGGAAGCTCCCAAGCCGACGGAAATTTCTTTCGTGGTCAAGGAGATCCGCTTCCTTACGACAGCGGGTGAGACCTTCATCTATCTGACGGGGGATGACGGAAACATCTATAAAAAGCAGGTTTCGGAAGATGAGTCGGTGCTCTTTATCAAAGGAAACGATCTCATCGAAGGCACGTATCTTGAAACCGAAAACAAAGGAATCTACCAATTGGTAACGTGGGAGAGATATCTTGCGCCCGGGCAAGGCGAATAAAAAATTATAATTTATATTTATTATATTAAAGGAGAATAATTATGAAAACAGTAAAAGACAAATACCTTGTGGTTGGCGCAGACTTTGCAGGCTACCCCCTCAAGGAAGCCGTTGTTGCTCATTTGAAGGAAAAGGGCTGGAAGATCACCGACCTCGGTGTGACCGATCCGAACGTTGAGGATACCGAAAATATGTTCCACCGCGTAGGACTTCGCGTTGGTGCACAGATCTCCGAGGGTAACTTTGAGAGAGCACTTCTGTTCTGCGGCACGGGTATGGGAATCCATATCGCCGCAAGCAAGTGCCCCCACGTACACGCAGGTGTCGTTGAGAGCGTTCCCGCCGCTCGCCGTGCGATCACGGGCAACGGTGTCAACGTTCTTGCCATGGGCGCGTTCTACGTTGCTCCCAAGATGGGCTGTGACATTGCAGACGCCTTCCTGACGGCAGATCTCGGTACCGACTACGAGTGGTGGACCAACTTCTACGAGTTCCACAAGCTCGCCATCGACGAGCTCGAAGCGTTCGACTACGAGGAGTACAAGAAGAACGGCTTCAAGATGGAGCACCTTGGCGATTGCCCCATTAAGCTTGAGGTTAAGCCTGAGGACTGATTTGATCAATCAAACACCCCGACAGACTGTAACGTCTGTCGGGGTGTTATCATTTTATAACGTTTACGTAACTATCTTGTATGATTACGCCTTCGCCATCATTGAGGCGAATAACTTCGCATTTATTGAAGTATTCATATTGTAAGCACTTTTCTTCAAAACCATTATAACGCTTAATAAATTTACTGTAATGTGGCAGTATTTGTATATTGGTTAAATTACACGCAGACAAATCTTTTAAACCGACAATATTCATTTCAGGCGAATACAGATTAATTAAATTTAGTGTTGGAGTAAGTACAAGTGCGCCTGCGCTACATCCGATAATACATTTGTTTTGAGAGAAATATTCTAATGCACCCAAAAAACAATTTTTACGGATAGAATTCAAAAGATAATACGGATTTCCACCTATCATTTCAACAATATCGTACGACATAAATTCTGTAGGCGATTGATAGTCAAAATCAAAATATTCCACTTGCAAACCAAGAGCTTGCAGTTCGTTTGTTAATCTGCTTATATGATAATTTTTCGCTTTGTACTCATTATCTGCGGTTACAACAAGTGCAGCACGCCCTTCTTTTATATACTGCCTTGTTGCATCCAACAAATTGTTGCTTGACAAGCCGTTTGAAGTCAGTATGAGCATATTTATCTCCTTTTTTGTCAGTCTCATATTTGTGGAACAAACACGTTGGTAAAGTCAATTCCCCTATTTCTTTGTGTATAATTCGTTGTAATACCAATGAATTGGGTTTTCGTAGATGTATTTTGTTTTGGTTTCGTAATCTTCACGATCACGAATGATATGCTCGATATATCCACGTTGAAAAATATTGTTTCCAAGTTCTTTGTTGCAAAACCTTTTAAATGTGGAAACGATATGTGGCAACATTTCGTTGGTAGGGGTCGGCGCCTTCGACGACCCGTTCTTTCGTTTTGCATATTCATCGGGATAAAGAAAAATAATTATATGTATATGATCCGGCATTATTATGTAGCGGTCAATTTTCACGCCAGGGATATTTTCGCTTGATAGCAAGTATTTCTCGGTGATTTTACCGATTTCCGTCAAGCGTATTTGCGGGTCGTCGAGGGCGCCGACCCCTACCGGTTTGATGATATCTGAGAGTATTCTTTTTCTATTCTTGATACATATCGTCACAAAATAAGCGCCTTTAGAACTGTAATCATATTGTTTTAGCCGCAAATCTTTTCTTTTTGGCAATTCTTGGTTCATATCAATCACCTATATTATTAATAGTACAAAATCGGCAGAGGAACAAGACCTCTGCCGAAATTTGCATTTTCTTTATAACGTTTTGACAAAGGCTTCGATTCGTTCGAGCGCTTGAGTGATATGCTTGATCGAATATGCGTAGGAAATACGCGCAAAGCCGTCGCCGCCCTGTCCGAAGGCATTGCCGGGGACGATCGCGCACTTGTATTCGTAGAGCAAGCGGTTACAAAATTCCTCGCCGCTCATTCCGTACACGCCGATCTTCGGGAAGATATAGAACGCGCCTTCGGGCTCGAACGCTTCGATACCGATGCTGCGCAGACCGTTATAGATATAACGGCGGCGTCGGTTGTATTCCTCGACCATCATCTGAATGTCGGTGTCTCCGTTTTTGAGTGCCTCAATGGCGGCAAACTGTGACGTTGTCGGCGAGGACATGATGCCGTACTGATGGATCTTCAGCATTTGCTCGCAAAGGGGAGCGGGCGCGCAGAGGTAGCCAAGACGCCAGCCTGTCATTGCGTATGCCTTGGAAAATCCGCTGGCAACGATGGTGCGTTCCCACATTCCCTCAAGCGATGCGATCGAGCAGTGCGTGCCCGTGTAGGTCATTTCTGCGTAGATCTCGTCCGAGAGCACGAGAATGTTTGTGTTCTCAAGGATCTTTGCGATTTCGGAAAGCTCCTCACGCGTCATAATCGCACCCGTGGGATTGTTGGGGTAGGGGAGAACGAGCATTTTCGTTCTGGGGGTAATTGCCGCCTTCAGCGCTTCGGGATCGATCTTGAAGCGATCCTCGAATTTCGTTTCGAGAATGACGGGAACACCGCCTGCCATACGCACCAGCGGCGCGTAGCAAACGAAGGACGGTGTGGGGACGATGACCTCGTCGCCTGCCTCGATGACAGCGCGAAATGCGATGTCAATGGCTTCGCTTCCGCCGACGGTCACGATGATTTCCTTGGCGGGATCATAGGAAATATTGAATTTTCTGGTCAGATAGGTGTTGATCTCTTCGCGGAGTGCCGAAAGTCCCGCATTTGCCGTGTAGTAGGTTTTTCCGCGCTCCAGACTTTCAATACCTGCCTCGCGGATATGCCACGGCGTTTGGAAATCGGGCTCTCCTACGGTCAGACCCACGACGTCCTGCATCGTGTTCATCAGGTCGAAAAATTTACGAATTCCGGATTTTGGCGTATCGACGACCGTTCCGGATAATACTTTAGAATAATCAATCATTAGCTAAAGGTTCCTCTTTCATCAATTTCGGGAGCGTCGTAGAGGACGCCCGTGTCCTTGTATTTGTGAAGGACAAAATGCGTGGCAGTCGAAATGACGCCGTCGATGGTCGCAAGCTTTTGTGAAACGAAGAAAGCGACCTCTTTCATCGTTTTTCCTTCGATCAGTACCGAAAGATCGTAGCCACCCGACATCAGGTAAACCGACTTGACCTCGGGATAGTTGTAGATGCGCTCGGCAACACGGTCAAAGCCGCGATCCCTCTGGGGCGTCAGCTTGACGTCGATCATCGCGGATACCGCCTCGCGGTCGGTCTTTTCCCAGTCGATGATGGTCTTGTAGCCGAGAATGGTTCCGCTCTGTTCCAGCTCCGCGATGGCGGCACGGACGCTGTCTGCGTCGACGTCAAGTGCGACCGCCAACTGTTCGGGCGTGAGCGTTGCGTTATGTTCCAATAATTTCAAGAGTTGTGTTTTCAAGGTGAAACTCCTTTGCTTTGAGCGTTAATGAGAAATATTTTTCAGAATGCTTTCGTAGGAAAGTCCGTATTTGTCCGCGATGTCGCGGGCATAGCTCTTTCCGTCGGGCTTTGCGCGGACGATCTTGAAGGAGCGTTTTCCTTCTTCCATACCCGCCACGAGCGTATCGATGCGGTTGCCGCCATCGGGGGCGGTGCGCTCGTTGATCTCGTCGATCTTGCTTGCCAGCTCGTGCAGGTGGGTGGAGAACAGACAGCGACAGCCGACGCGGCTCAGACCTGCCAGAACCTCGGCGGCGATATAAGACGCCTCAAACGAGCCTGTGGAAGAGAGCGATTCGTCGAGAAGCACCACGCTCTGTTCGGTGACTGCTTCAAAAATATCGCGCAGACGCGCACACTCCTCGCCAAGACGACCCTTATCGATGGTGTCGTCCGCACCCGTCGGGAAGTGCGTGAAAATTCCGTCCGAGATGCTGATCTCAGCGCACTCGGCGGGGACGAAGAGTCCGAGCTGCATCATTGCTTGCGCAAGTCCGATGGAGCAGGTGATGACCGATTTACCGCCGCGGTTCGGACCTGTCAGTACGTAGATCATTGCGCCGTCCTTGCGGTCAAAGGCAAGGTCGTTCGATACGATCTCGTCCTCGATCTTGAGCGCAACGCAGGGGTTATAGAGTCCCGTCGCACGGAAAACGACTTCGTCGCAGGAAATCGTCGGCGTGCAGAGAGAAAGTCCTTTTTCGCGGAGCGCGCGGAGAAATACCGTACCCTTGACCAAAAATTCGATCTCGGGCATCAGGTTCAGCAGAAAATCGGTGTTTTCCAGCACGTATGCCTGAACGATCTTCTTCCAAGAGCGCAGGGATTGACGGTAGACCTCGTTGATTGCTGAATTGAAGGCAAGGGCGAGGGCGGTTTTTTGGTTTTCGGATTGCTTCTTTCCAAAAGGAACAAGGTTTGCAATACAAGTATATTCGTCGTCTTTAAAGTTGAGACGAAGAATCTTTTCGAGTACGTCACCCGAACGGAAGGGCTCGGGGTTGATCGAGAGCACACCCGCACTCGCAGGACGAAGCTGTGCGTCGAGATTGACGCCGATTGTCACACTGCGAATGTCGCGGACGCGCGTGGTCAGCTCCGAGAGCTTTTCGTTGAGCTCGGCATAATAGTCGCTCTCCACAAGCTCGGAAATACGGTCGGCAAGCGTGCGGAAGGCACGGCTCTGTAGCTTGTCACGAATGGGAGAAAGACCTGCGTGGAGCGTGGCAAGGCTCGAAATATAGAGCTCGATCTCGGTAATGCTTTCGAGATACGACTCGGTCTGACCCGAATCGGCTTCGAGGCGGCGCAGCTCCATAATGTCGGTCAGCACGGGAATCAGGCGGTTCAGCGTTGCCGCGATCTCGGGGCAAGCGAGCATATCGCCAAAGACCTCCATTCTGTGGGCAATGACTGCGGGATCGGAGGTAAAATATTCGTCAAGATCGCTGTTTTTGAGGGTGAATACCTCAAGTAGTCCCAACTCCTCGAGCATAAACATATCGATGGCGGGACGCATCTCTCCACGGTAATGCGCGGCTTGCGTTGCTTCGTCGGGGAAGATCAGACTGAATTTTGAAAGATCGGGGGTCGTGTTCAAGGTGTCGACTCCTTTCTGTCAGTTTTTAGAGATTAGCCAAGCAAAATCCAAGCCGCGAGCGCGACCTGAAGAAGAATGATGATCGGAATGCCGATCATAAATTTTGCGTGCTTGGTTTTGTGGCGAATGAGAAACATCGTCGCGAGCATAGCAACCGAGCCGCCGAGTGCCGAGAGCAGAAGCAGAGTCGCCTCGGGCGTGCGGTGACGGGTTGCGTGCTTTGCCGCCCATTTGTCGTAGATGCAAACGATGATCGCGACGAGCGAGATTACGGCAAGATAGGCAAGAAAGAAGAAGGGGTGATCAAAGATGAAATCACGCATAAGACACCTTACGCTTTCTTTGCAGGAAAGCTGTCCTTCAGTCCTACGATGCGGTTAAAGGTATTTTCGTTCTTGGTATCCTTGCAGAAGTAGCCAACGCGGACGAACTGGAAGCGCTCGCCTGCCGCGGCATTTTCAAGAGAGGGCTCAACCATCGCGCCCTCGATCTTCGAGAGCGAGTCGGGGTTGAGGAAGTCGAGATAGGTCTGTCCTTCGGGCACCTCAGCGGTATTCTCAATGTTAAAGAGACGGTCGTAGAGCATCAGCGACGTGGGCTTTGCATACTTTGCGGAAAGCCAATGGATGGTGCCCTTGATTTTTCTACCGTCGGTCGGCATACCGTTGCCTGTTTCGAGATCGGCGGTCGCGTGAATGCACTTGATCGAGCCGTCCTCGTTCTTTTCAAGACTTGCATACTTGATGATATATCCGCCCATCAGACGAACCTCTCCGTCGGGCTTCAGACGGAAGAACTTGGGAGGCGGAACCTCGGCAAAGTCGTCGGCGTCAATATAGATCTCGCGCGTCATCGGAACGTCGCGCGTGCCGAGCTCGGGATTTTGCGGGTGGTTCGGGAGCGCGAAGATTTCTTCCTTGTCCTCGGGGTAGTTGTCAATGATAACCTTTACGGGGTTGATCACCGCGATACGGCGGAGTGCGTTTTCGTTGAGGTCATCGCGGACGCAAGCCTCGAGCTGACGGACGTCAACCGTGTGGTCGGTGTTGGTCACGCCTGCCTCGCGAACGAAGGTGAAGAGCGCGTTCGGCGTATAGCCGCGGCGGCGCAGACCGCAAAGCGTGGGCAGACGGGGATCGTCCCAGCCGTCCACGTAGTTTTCTTCAACCAGCTGACGGAGGTAACGCTTGGACATTACGGTATAGGTGATGTTCATGCGTCCGAATTCCCATTGGTGGGGCTTCTGCGTAAAGCCAATCTTGTCAACTACCCAGTCGTAGAGCGGACGATGGTTACGGAATTCGCTGGAGCACAGCGAGTGTGTGATGCTCTCAAGCGCGTCCTGAATGGGATGTGCGAAATCGTACATCGGGTAAACGCACCATTCGTCGCCCTGACGGTGATGGTGAATGTGCTTGATTCGGTAAATGACGGGGTCGCGCAGGTAGGGGTTGTCGCTCGACGGGTCAATCTTTGCACGGAGCGTTCTTGCACCGTCGGCAAATTCACCGTTCTTCATTCTCTCAAAGAGGTCGAGGTTTTCTTCGACCGAGCGGTTACGGTAGGGCGACTCCTTGGATGCGACCGAGCGGTCGGTTCCCTTGTAGTCGGCAAGGTCGTCCTTCGAGAGGTCGCAGACGTATGCGTCGCCCTGCTTGATCAGCTGAACGGCAAACTCATAGCACTTGCCGAAATAGTCCGAGCCGTAGAATACGCCGCCCGTGGGGGTTGCGCCAAGCCATTCGAGGTCCTCGCGGATCGAACGGACGAATTCGTCGCTCTCCTTGGCGGGATTGGTGTCGTCGTAGCGGAGATTGAAGAGTCCCGCGTACTTGTTGGCAACGTCGGTGTTGATGCAGATCGCCTTGACCGAGCCGATGTGCAGATAGCCGTTCGGTTCGGGCGGGAAACGCGTGTGAATCTTCAGTTCGGGGGTGACGGCAAGGTCGCCGTCGATGATTTCGTGAATAAAGTTACTTGCAATTTCTGCCATAGTTGAATACCTCGTGTTTAATTCATTGCGGAAAGCATTGCGTGGATGCGGTCGAGCACCTTCTGCTTTCCGAGGATCTGCATAACGCTGTAAAGGTCGGGGGCGTTGAGCTTGCCCGTGACGGCAAGACGGATGAACATACTGACGTCGGCAACGCTTCCGCGGAAGGCGGCGGGATCTGCCTTGTACGCTTTCATATCGGGCGTGTAGCCAAGCTCTTGACCGATCGCCTTGATCTTTTCAAACCAAGCGTTCATATCATCGTTCTCGTCGTACTGCTCACAGAAAGCCGTCAGGATCGCGTGGATGTCAGCGCGGTCGTACTGCTCGGCGTAGTCGCACTCGGGCGCGAAGAATTCATCGTAGAAGAAGCCCATATAAGGCTTTGCGTCCGCCCAAGTCGCAAGGTCCTTTCTCGGCTTCTTGCCGCCGCGTCCGATGGCAAAGATCGCTTCTGCAAAGGACGCGTCCTTCGCAAGACACTTGCCGAAGTCGGGATCAAATTCCAACGCCCAAGCGGTGACTCGCTCGGCAACCGTTTTTGCGTCCATCTTCGAGATGACGTTTTTCGAAACGTCATTCAGCTTCTGAAAGTCGAAAAGGCATCCCGAAACCGACATTTTCTTGATGTTGAAGGGGAAGTCGCGGTAGCTCTTATCGGGATTCTGCATTCTCCATTCCTCGTAGTTCGAGTTGAGAAGCGTCATCACGTATTCGCAAACCGCCTCGGGACAGTAGCCAAGACGGGTGTAGTCGTCCATATTCGCACCCATATCGCGCTTTGAAAGCTTCTTTTTGTTGCCTTCCTCATCAAGGCGCATAATCTGCGCGATGTGCATATACTTCGGCGTTTTGAAGCCGAGATAGCGGAAGAGCTGCAAGTGCTTGGCAAGGCTGGGGAGCCATTCCTCACCGCGGATGACGTGGGTCGTACCCATCAGGTGATCGTCCACGGCGTGTGCAAAGTGGTAGGTGGGGATTCCGTCGGATTTCAGAAGCACGAAGTCCTCGTCGTTTTCGGGAATTTCCATATTGCCCTTGACAAGGTCGGTAAAGCGGATCTTCTTATCGGGGGCACCGTCCGCAAGAATGCGGAGCACGAAAGGATCTCCTGCCGCGAGATGCGCCTCAACCTCTTCCATCGTAATGGCGCGGCGACGAAGCATCTCGGCACGTCGTGCCTCGGCTTGCGCTTCCCAGTCGGTGTTTTTCAGTTCTTCTTTTTTGTTGACCTGATGCAACTCTTCTAATTCTTCTTCCGTCGTGAAGCAGGGGTATGCTTTTCCTTCGCGAACGAGCTGCTTGGCAAAGGTCTGATAGATCGGTCCGCGCAGGCTCTGCTTGTAGGGACCGTAGGCACCGCGGTCGCAGATGGCTCCGTCCTCGCCGAGGATTGCGCCCTCGTCGAAGTTGACGCCGTAGACCGACAGCGTACGGATCAGCGCTTCTGCCGCACCCGGTACTTCACGCTTGGCGTCGGTATCCTCAATTCGCAGATAGAGCACGCCGCCGCTTTGGTGCGCCAGTCGCTCTGCAACCGTCGTGGGGAAGAGTCCACCGAAGTGAACAAAGCCCGTGGGGCTCGGTGCAAATCGCGTTACCTTCGCGCCCTCGGGGAGTGCGCGGGGCGGAAACTCTGCCTCAATATCGGCGGGAGTTTTCGTAATTTGGGGGAAGAGAAGCTCTGCAAGTCTTTGAGTATCCATTGTGATAAAATTCCTTTCGGTGTATGTTAGCATTCAAATAAAGTAGGCGACCTCGTCGAGCGCATCGCCAAGACGTGCGGATTCGCCGTGGCCGGGATAAATGACAAGAGAAGGGTCGATGGTGCGCAGGTGGGCAAGCGAATTTTTCAATTCCTTTGCGTTGCCGCTCCAAAGGTCGTATCGACCGAAGGTGTTCGAAAACAGCGTGTCCCCTGTGACGAGAAAATCGTCGCCGAGATAGCAGACCGAGCCGCCCGTGTGTCCGGGGGTGT
Source organism: Clostridia bacterium (assembly GCA_017631855.1). GTDB lineage: Bacteria > Bacillota > Clostridia > Oscillospirales > CAG-272 > HGM12713. The sequence continues at coordinate 16,651 of JAGBSP010000044.1, forward strand.
GGATTACGGTGATGCTTTCCTCACCGAGTGGGATGCGATCGCCGTCGGAGAGAAGCTTCTCCGCTGCGCCGTAGGTACGCTCTTTTCCGAAAAAGTCGTAAAAGGCATTCTTTTTGCCGTCGGTCAGCATCACGGCGTCATGCCCGTGAATGGCGGCGGGGATTTTTGCGCTTTCTCGCAAGACGTCAAGCGAGAGCACGTGATCAAAATGTCCGTGTGTCAGTAAAATGCCCACAAGCGTTACACCCTCTTCTTGCGCGGCACGCAGGATCGCGTCCACCGAAACCGAAGGATCGACCACGATCGCTTCGTTTTGCGATACGAGAAGATAGCAATTTGAGGCAAAGGCGTTGGGACAAATGGGAATGATTTTCATAACAAGCCTCCCACAGACGATAATTCAACAGTTTATTATACCATATTTTTTCTCGGTTGTCTACATCATATTAAATATTTTTTGTATTTTTTCAAAAAAACGAAAGAAACAAAAGGACTTGAAAAAGACGATGAAATCTGCTATAATGGAGAAAATACGTGCAAGAAGGGGAGGGAGTGCCATCAAAACGACCGAAAATATCGGCGCTTTTTGCAAAAGCGAAGATAAGAAAGAAATGATGTGTTTTCTTGGTTGTGATGAAAAATACAATCAAGGACGATGCTCGGATTTTGAATTTTTCGCGGAATGGGAACGAATTCTTCCGCTTTGCGCGGGAAGCGTGAGCTCGCGTCTGTACGGAAAACAGCTCTCTCTTTTGGAGCTTTCGTTCGACCGTGACGAACAAAATCGCCCCTCTGCCATAGAGCTTTGGCGGATTGGAAATAAAGCACTTTGTGAAGAAACAAAGTGTAAAATTACAAGGAAATATCGAGAAATGATGAAAAAACAAGGCATTGACGTACTTGAATATGTAACGAATATTGCCAATCAAGGGACGGCAGAGCATTCGCAAACCGCACTTCCCTTGGAGCTTCTTTCGAAAGAGCTGCTCTCGGAGCTTGGCACGTGTCCGCACCTTCTTCTTCGCGTGTCTTCTCGGCGGTACGTTCGTCCCGACCGATATCACGCAACGCTGGCTTGGCAAGGATTTCTTCGTGATGAAAAGATCAACGAAGAGGAACGTTTTGTTTTGGAGCTCCAACTCTTAATCGAGGTACTTTTACTTCTGAAAAAGAAAAAGATCTTTGTGACACTGCATCTGTGTTCACAAGATGCTTCGATCTGCGAGCAGGTGATTTCTTATTTGAAGGAAAACCGTTTGATGGAGGGAGAGATCCGTTGCTCACTCTTTCTCGATACGCCGATGTCGGAGATTCTGTCGATTTGTCGTTTGAGTGAGAAAAACATTCGCGTCCTGCCCGAGCTTGTGCTTCGTCCGTCGGATCTTGGCGCTCCGCTCGCACCCGCACTGCGAGAGATTGCCACCGTTTATCCGATCGGCGGACTTCGTTACGGTAGGCTTCTGAGCGATTCTCCGTCGCTCTCTCTTGCCGCCGAGGAAGAGCTGCGCGAAAAGATCGACGCCTTTCTTCTGGATGAGGGTGTGTTTGATGAAAAACGACAAGAAATACTGAATAATATTTTTAATTCTTGATTTTATTTATTTTTATTTGTGCCGAAAAATAGAAATTCGCTACGAGGGAAAGGAGAAACGATGGGACTGTTTTATCGACGACCACTTTGCTTTTTTGCCTTCCTTTTCGTGGCGTTTTCTCTTTTGGTGTTCGGTTTGCGTATAGAATACGCTTGTTTTTTGGTTTTGATGCTTGGCATTCTTTGTTTGCTTTGTTTCGGCGTTACCTTCCTTTGTAAGAAAAATAAGAAACGGAGAATTCTTTTTCTGACGAGTACGATCTCACTTGCGGTGGCGCTCTTTTCGGTCGGTTATTCACTCCTAACCGTCTTCCTTCCCAGTGAGAGAGCGAAGCGCTTTGTCGGTGAGCACGTATTTCTTGCCGAGATCGTGCGCGAGGAGTACCGCGCCGACGATTACGCTCGATATTCGGTCAACCTCATACAGATCGATGACGAGCCAACCTCGGTCTATGCTACACTTTCTTGCTATTCCACCTCCGAGCTCTTGCCCAAAGATCGCATTTGTGCAAGAGGGGAGCTTTTTTCTCCCGAAGAAAGGGATCGCGCAGGCTATCTTCTTTCGGTGAACTTGTCCGAAGACGCAAGTATTTATCGACAAAAGACCTCCGAGAGCCTTTCCTTTTCGGAACTATTATTCTCTCGATCGGGGCTTGTGATACTTTCGGAGCGTTGCCAAACGAGCCTCAGAGAAGGATTGATCGCTTCGCTGGGAGAACAGAGCGGCGCGCTTGCGGCGGCGTATTTTGTGGGCGACCGTTCGGCGCTTCCCGCATCGGTCGTGCGTGATTTTTCCCGTTCGGGAACTTCGCATCTGATGGCGGTGAGCGGACTTCATTTTTCGGTGCTTCTCGGCGCGCTTGATCTTCTTTTGCGTAAATTGCTTTGTCCAAAGAAGGGAAGGCTTGTGATTGTTACTGTGGCAAGCGCGTTCTTTTTATTCCTGACGGGATTTTCAATGTCCGCCTGCCGTTCGGCGCTGATGCTGTACGCGCTGTACGTTGCCTTTCTGTTTCAAGAGGAAGCGGATTCGATCACCTCGCTCTTTTGCTCCTTTGTACTGATTGTCCTGCTTTCACCGTATGCTATTGTCGATTTGGGACTTTGGATGTCCTTCCTTGCGACTTTGGGAATTTTGACGCTCTATCCGTGGATTACGAAGAAAATTCCAAAACCCAAGGTAAAGAGGCGGCTGGTCGATCGTGGTTTACGTATCTTGTACGCGGCTCTGATGCTCGTGCTGATGACTACGGTCGCAACCCTCTTTTTGTTGCCGATCTTATGGGCGTTCTTTGGAGAGATCTCTGCGGTGTCCCTGCTTGCCAATCCCATTCTTTCTCCCATTTCTTACGTCTTTCTTGTGGGAATTCCCATCTGGATTCTCTTTGCCGCCATTCCGTTTGTCGGAACGGCAATTGCGATTGCTTTGTCTTGGTGGGGAGAGGTGATCCTTGCTTTGATCTCCTTCTTTTCGAGAATTCCGTCGGCGACGCTTTCACTCAATTACAAATTTTGTCTTGTTCTCATTCCGCTCTTTGCGGCGGCAATGATTGCGGTGCTCGTGATCCGTCTGCGGCGAAAATGGCTTGTTTTGCTCCCACCACTCGCGCTTTTGGTTGCCTTTGGCGTTTGTCTTGGCGCGGTGCGTATGTATCGGAGCATACCGAGGGTGACGTATCTTTCCTCGCAGGGACGGCACGAGGCGCTTTGGATTTCGGACGGAGAGGAAGTTGCGGTTTGCGACCTTTCGGGTGGTGCTCCGTGGCTCTATCAGACCTTGCTTGACGAAATATCCTCTTCTACGGCAACCGAGGTGGCAAGCGTTCTTCTGACGCACTATCACCGCGGACATCTTGCCTCTCTTGACCTGCTTTTGCAAAGAGAAATGGTGCGCACGCTCTATCTTCCGATGCCGTATAGTCAAGAGGATCGCGCAACGGCGACCGAACTTTGGCGCTCTGCGGTAGCGGCGGGGAGTGAGGTCGTGTTTTACGAGGAGGGAGAGATTTCGCTGACCGAGAATGTTTCGGCACAGCTTACCTTTGGCACGGAAGATCCCTTTTCGGTGGCGCTGACGCTTTTGGGAGAACAGGATCGCTTGACTTACGTCAGTTCTGCGTTTCTTGCCGAACTCGAAGATGAGACTCTTTCGAAACGGCTTTGCGAAAGTCGCACCGTCCTGATCGGAGCACACGGTGTTCTCGATGACGGTGGGTACTCGATTGCTCCCGCCGATGGCGGAAGCATTGAGCGGGTGATTGACGGCACGAAGCGAAGCGCTCCCCGTCTTTTTGTGGAGGGGGCAGAGCATTATGTCGCAAAGAGCTATGCGTACTCGTTTTTCATCGAGCTTTCATAAAATAGATCGGCAGTCCTAGACGGACTGCCGATCTATTTTTTTATAAGGACGGCTCGCAAAGTGCCGCACCGATGACGGTTCCAAATTGCGCGCGGTCGGGAATGAGAAATTTTACGCCGAAGGTTGCCTCAAGTCCCTCAAAGATTTTTGTGATCGAGGGAAGTGTGGTAAGGTTACCCGTCAGCACCACGTTTTTGATCTTGAAATTACGAGCTGCGAAAACGGCAAGCATCGCAATTGTTTCGGCAACCATATTGGAAATACCGAGCGCGATGTCGTTTTTGTTGGCAATGTCCGAGAGCTTTCCGAAGTTCGATGCTGTGATGTCATCACCAAGCTGGAATTTGTGATCGCCGGAAATATCGCCGATGCGCAGGTCGATCTTGGTGAGATCTCCCTCGGAAGCGAGCTGCTCGAGGTGCTCGATAGTATCAACGCCGAGCATCTGACGCGAAAGACCGAGCAACGTTCCGCCGCCAACGCCCGTACCGCCGAGGTATTCGGTGACGATCTTGTTTCCTTGCTTGGTTGCGTGGATCAGCGCCGTACCCGTTCCCATACTGACGACGATTGCTTCGTCCAAACCCGAAAGATGAAGTCCGCCCTGACCGACACACTGAAATTCGGATGCCTTGCGGCAATCGAGAGAGTAGAGCGGCTCGGAGATAAAGGACGAGCCGACGCCCGTCATCCAGACGCGGTCAATGTCCGAAAGAGCCAGATGATTTTGCACGGTGAATTTTCCGAATGCGCCGTAGACCGAGGTTACGGCGTCGGTGGCACGGACGAAGAGCGGCTCGATGAGCTCACGCGTCTGTCCGTCCGAACGGAAGCCAACGATTTTGGTCGTGCTTCCGCCAATATCGATTCCAATGACGGTTTTCATAGCGGTAAAAACTCCTTTGTAAAAAAACAAAAGTCAAAATGTTGATTATATTATAGCATACTCTTGCAAAAAATGCAAGGATATGATATAATAATAACGTTAATTTTATAAAAAATCAAAAAGGACGGACAGTTATGAACTTTCAAAATCCCAACACCGATGTTCTGAACGAGAAAAAACTCTTTATTTTTGATATGGACGGAACGATCTATCTTGGCGGAAACCCCTTCCCGTTTGCGATTCGCTTTATCAAAAATCTTCGCGCAAACGGAAAAAAGGTGCTCTTCTTTACGAATAACGCCTCGCACACCACGCCCTTCTATCAGGCAAAGCTTGCGCGCCTTGGCTTTGAGCCTGCCGCTGACGAGATTATGACTTCGGGCGACGTGACGCTCGAATTTCTCAAGCGTTTTCGCGCAGGAAAGTCGGTGTACCTTGTGGCAACCGACGAGCTCTGCGAGGAGTATCGCGCGAAGGGAATCAACCTTCTGAAGGGAGATGAGGAGAGCGCCGATATCGTTATTACGAGCTTTGACACCTCGCTGACCTACGACAAGCTCAATCAGGCGTGCCGCTTTATTCGCGGCGGCGCGGAGTATCTCTCTACCCACCCCGATTTCAACTGCCCCACCGAGAACGGATTTATTCCCGACAGCGGCGCGATTGCCGCACTCGTGACCGCTTCGACGGGCAAGGTGCCGACCTATTTCGGAAAACCTTATAAGGAAACCATCGAGATGATCGGAGAGGCAACGGGATATAAGAACGAGGAGATGTGTATTTTCGGTGACCGCCTTTATACCGATATCGCGCTCGGTAAGAAGTTCGGCGTAACCTCGGTGCTCGTGCTGTCGGGTGAAACGCAACCCGAGGACGTAGATGCCGCCGCTGATGCCGACAAGCCCGATTTTGCATTCGGCTCGCTCGACGACGTCGATCGGATTATGTTCTGAGGAGAGGTTTGCGGGGGTTGCCCCGCACCCCACTTAAGAACTTTTTGAAAAAAGTTCTTAAGAATCTCAAAAACTTCACAAAAAATTTTTGCGAAGATCGTTTGAAATCAATCGCGTCCCAAACTTGTCGGTAGGTACTGTCCGACAAGTTTGTTCCTCAGAAATCCGCAGTCTGCACGGACGATACGGCAACACAACCCATAAATTGGTGTTGCTTTCTTTTTGGTTACTTTTTCTTTCCCGAAAGAAAAAGTAACACCCCCCAACCATCAACTAACTAGGAGAAACTATGGCATTTGATGCAGGAATGTTAGCCTGTACGCTGAGCGAGATTCGTCGCGCGGCGCTTGGTGCAAGAATTGAAAAGGTATATCAGCCCGAGCGGGACGAGATCGTGCTTCAAATGCGAAGCTTTGAGGGAGGACGCCGCCTGCTGATCAACGCGGGTAGCGGAAATCCCCGCATTGGATTTACCGAAATCTCAAAAGAAAATCCGCAAAATCCTCCGATGTTTTGTATGCTTCTGCGCAAGTATTTGCAGGGCGCAAAGCTCAGTGAGGTTTCGCAAGCGCCCTTTGACCGAGTGGCGTTTTTAGGCTTTGACACGCGAGACGAGATGGGCTTTGACTGCCGCCGCTATCTGATTGTCGAGCTGATGGGCAAGTATTCCAATCTGATTTTTGCCGATGGAGACAAGAAGATCATTACGGCGCTTCGCACCACCGATTTTTCGATGGACAGTATGCGTCAACTGCTCCCAGGAATGACCTACGAGCTTCCCCCCGCACAGGACAAGGAAAATCCGCTGACGGTGGAGAGGGAACGCTTTTCGGAGCTTCTTTCGTCCGCTCCTGCGGAGAGAGGGTGCGACCGTTGGCTCGTGTCGGCTTTTTCGGGAATTGCTCCCGTGGTGGCTCGTGAAATCGTCTACCGTGCAACGGGACACGTTGATACGCCGATTCGATATTGCTTTTTCGAGGAGCTTTGGCGGGAGTTTTGTGCGGTGTATGACCGTGTCCGCAACGAGGATTTTGCGCCCTCGTTAGTGCTTGACGGAGAAGCGCCTGTCGAATATTCCTTCCTGCCGCTGACGCAGTACGGAGCGATGGAATGTCGCGCCTTTGAGAGCGTCGGCAAGCTCTTTGACCTCTATTTTGAGACTCGCGACCGCGAGGTGCGCGTCCGTCAGAGAGCGTCGGATATTCTCAAGCTTCTCACGAACGCCGAGGCTAGAATTCACCGAAAGCTCGAGCTCCAACGCGCCGAGCTTCTCGACTGTGAGCAGGGAAGCGTCTATAAAAAGTACGGCGACCTCATTACCGCCAACCTCTACCGACTCTCGCGCGGAGAGGCTCGCGCTGTGTTTGAGGATTACGAGGACTATCGAGAGGACGGAAGCTTTGGCAAGGTTGAGGTCGAGATGGACACGCGTCTTTCTCCCTCGCAGAACGCGCAACGGTATTATAAAAAGTACAACAAGGCAAAGACAGCAAAGGTGGAGCTTGCAAAGCAGATTTCCCTTGGAGAAGAGGAGCTTTCCTACCTCTATACGGTCTTTGAGGCGCTGACGCGCGCCGAGAGTCCGAGCGACCTTTCGGAGATCCGCGACGAGCTTTACCGTTCGGGATACGCGTCAAGAATGAAATCCTACGCCGTTCCCAAGGCACACAAGCCCGTCGTAATGCAATTTCTCACGCCCGACGGAATGCGTGTGCTTTGCGGAAAGAACAATCTGCAAAACGAATATATTACGCACAAGCTTGCCGAAAAGCACGACCTTTGGTTCCACGCGAAAGGAGTCCCCGGCTCGCACGTGTTGCTTGTGACCGAGGGCAGAGAGCCGACCGACCTTGACTATACCACCGCCGCCGAGATCGCGGCATATTACTCAAAGGCAGAGGGCGAGAAGATCGCGGTTGACTACCTTCTTGCCAAGCACGTCAAAAAGCCTGCGGGCGCAAAACCCGGCTTTGTGATCTATCATACCAACTGGACGGCGTACGTGACTCCGAACGGCGAAAAAATTGCCGAGATGCGGCAGGGAAAATAAAGCGGCTTTTTTTGATAAAAATTTGACAAAGGTATTGATTTTTCAATCAATATATGCTATAATACTTCGTAATTAAACTACAAAAAGAGAGGAAACTATTATGAGTCTTCACGATTGGATCAATAAAGATATCGTTTGCAGCTGCGGCAGAACGCACCGTTGCGACATTGCGCACGTTGTTGTGGAAAAGAACGCACTGGCAAAGCTTCCCGAATGTCTGGCAGAGTATAACCACATTTTGCTCGTTGCCGACGAAAATACATACCCCCTTTGCGGCGAGAGAGTTCGCGAGCTTCTCGGTGACAAGATCGAGCAGTTCTGTCTTCTGACCACCGAGCCCGGCGAGCCTCACGTTGTTCCCAACGAGCAGTCGATCGGCGCGATCGAGCAGAGTCTGACCGATGATACCGACCTCATTCTCGGTATCGGATCGGGTGTTATCAACGACCTTTGTAAGTACGTTTCCTTCTATCATCATATCGAGAGCGGTATCATCGGTACAGCTCCCTCGATGGACGGCTACGCATCCTCGGGTGCGGCAATGATCCTCAAGGGAATGAAGGTGACGGCAACTACGCACGCACCGACGCTGATTATGGGTGACACCGACATTCTCTGCGGCGCGCCCATCGGAATGATCCGTTCGGGATACGCAGACATCATCGGTAAGTACAGCGCACTCTGCGACTGGAAGCTCAGCGCGCTGATCAACAACGAATACTTCTGTCAGGAGATCTACGATCTCGTGATGGATCGTACCAACCTCATCCGTTCGCTTGCAACCGACATTCGCGACCGCAAGCCCGAAGCGATCGAAGAGCTGATGCTCGACCTCGTGCTCATCGGCGCGTGCCTGACCCTCGTCAATTCGACGCGTCCCGGCTCGGGCAGTGAGCACCACCTGTCGCACTATTTTGAAATCACGGGTCTGATTTACGGCGAGCCCTTCTTCTTCCACGGCACCGACGTCGGATACGCAACCATCGTTACGGCAAAGCTCCGCGAGGAAGTCCGCGCGCTCGAGGAGCCTACCTTCTCCGAGCTGTCCAAGGAAACCAGAGAAAAGTGCTATCAGAAGATCTACAGCCATCTGTGGACCGAGATTCGCGACCTGCAGAACGAGGCGGGCAGACACGACAACCCCGTCAACGACATTTACAAGGCAAAGTGGGCAGAGGTTCGCGCCATTCTGAACGAGTGCCCGACCGCTGACGAGATCAAGGTGATGCTGACCGACTGTGACTTCGATCTTTCGCTCTTCGAGAAGCAGTACGGAAGAAAGAAGATCCTCAACGGCGTATGGTTCGCAAAGGACCTCAAGGACCGTTACTCGGTGCTCTGGCTCTACGACGCCATCTTCTGCGGAGAAAAGGAAGCGGCAGAAATTCTTGCATAATTGTAAACGAACAGCCAAGCGGTTTTGCTTGGCTGTTTTTGCAAAAAATCGAAAAATATGGATAAAAAGTATTGACAAAAAATGCGGGGGGGGATAATATTTTAGGATATTATGCCCGAAAAAATCTTTTTTAAAAAGGAGTTTTCAATGAAAAAAATGACACTTTCACTTTTTATGGTGCTTTGTGTGCTTCTTTTGAGTGTATTGACTGCTTGCCAAGGGGCAACCGAGCCTGAGGCAGTGACCGAAGCGGTATCGGATGAGACGACGACGGGTACGACGGCGGCGGAACCCGATGATACTCCGAATACGCCCGACGAGCCGAATCAGCCGACCCCGGAGAAACCAAATGAGCCGAATACTCCGAACGAGCCGAATACCCCCGAGCAGCCCAACGAGCCTGCCGAACCCTCGTATCCGCGCCCCTCGGAGCTTCGTACCTACGAGCTGAACGAAGAAACGGCGGGCATTAAGATTCTCGGTGAGCGCCATCTGAAGGTCGACGGCTGTATTACGATGGATTGGACGGGCGCGGGCATAGAGTTCAATGCTGATTTGAACACCGAATCGAACGTTTCCTTCGTTGCAAAATCGAATGCGCTTTGCTATTTCAAGGCATACGTCGACGGACTTCTGTGGAAGAACGGAACTTCGAACTATTTTACGGTGGGAACGAATGATACGAGCATCGAGCTTAAGGACGTTCCCGCAGGAAAGCACGTGATCCGACTGATCAAGGCAACGGGATATACCATCGCGCAAGCAAGCGTATCGTCGGTAACACTCGACGGTACGATCAGCGAAACCGCTCCCGCAAAGAAGGATCTTTACATCGAATACCTCGGTGATAGTATCTGCTGCGGATGGGGAATTATCGGCGGACATACGGGTAACTGGGCGGATCAGGATGGAACGCTTGCGTATCCCTATCTCGTTTCGCAACGCCTCGGTGCCGATTATTCGATTACGGCACTCTCCGGAAAGGGTATGGTCGTCGGAACACCCAATTTCAAGGACAACTATCTGCACGCAAGTCCGCTTCGATCGACCGAGGAAGAGTACGATTTTGCAAGACAGGCGGATATCGTGGTGATCAACCTCGGAACGAACGACGTCGGTCAGCATGCGAATATGGCAACCTACCGTGAGGCGTATGTGGCACTGCTCGGACAAATTTTCGAGAAGCACGGCGAGGATTGCGTGGTGTACTGTCTGTGGGGTGCGATGGGTGACGGATTCAGCTATCACGTCAATACCGCCATCTCGACCTACAAGCAATCGAATCCAAAAGCGAAGATCTATACGCTTCAGTTAGAGGGCTCGTCGGTGCCCGGCGGAGCGCCTTCGTGGGGACATCCCTCGAGAGAAGATAATATGAAACACACGATTGCGCTCGAAGCGTTGATCACCGAAACCTATCTTTCGAAACAATAATTGACTTTTGTAAGGAGAATGAACGAAATGAAATCACTGAAGAAATATTTTTCGCTCTTTCTTTGCTTTGCCTTGGTCTTGACGTTGCTCGTTTCTTGTAAAAATGAAGAGCCTGCGGAGAGTGATTCGACCACGGAGCTTGAGGAAACGACGGAGAGTACTACCGCTTCCAACGAGCTCAACGACGGCACGCCCGACGCCCCTCCTGCGGCTCCTCCTGCAGCTCCTCCGACGGAGACTCCTGAGCCTGTGGGAGAGCTTGAATTCCGTTTGCAGAGTAACGATACCTATGCGGTGGCGGTCGGTACGATGAAGAACGCGGAAACCATCGTGATTCCCGCAACCTACGAGGAAAAGGCGGTCACGGCGGTTGCAAATATGGGATTTCAGGAGTGCGCAAAACTGAAATCGGTGAGCATTCCCGACAGCGTGAAAAGCATTGGAATGTATTCGTTTTACCATTGCTCTGCCTTAGAGAGCATTGAAATTCCCGCAGGAGTGACGAGCATTGGAAAGAGCGCTTTTTCGGGCTGTGACAAATTGACAAGTCTTAAGCTTCCCTTTATCGGGGAAACGAAGGACGGAACGCAAAATACGCATCTTGGCTATATTTTCGGTGCGATCTCTGCTTCCAAAAATTCCTCTTCCTTGCCCACGGCACTGACTGAGATCGAGGTGATGGGCGGCACGGTGATTGGAAGCTCTGCCTTTTACGGCTGTAATTACTTGACGAAGATCACGCTTCCCGACAGCATTGAAACAATTGGCTCGTCTGCTTTCTTTGATTGCAGAAATCTGACCGAAATTACCCTGCCTCGGAGTTTACAGCGGATCGGCAGCTCTGCGTTTTCGTATTGTAGGCTCGAGCGCGTCAACGTGAACGACCTTGCGGCGTGGTTTGCGATTGAATTTGAAAATCAGGATTCTAATCCCTTGCGGTATGCCGAGAATTTTTGCTTGAATGGCGAGCTTGTGACCGAGCTGACCGTTCCCGACGGCGTGACGGCAATTTGCGAAGGAATGTTTGCGAAGTACGCGGCATTGACGAGCGTTGTACTTTCCGACAGCGTAGTAACGGTTGGAGAGAGCGCGTTTGAGGGCTGTGCGGCGCTGAGAAGCGTTACTCTCGGACGCGGCACCAAAAGCATTGGCGCGAATGCCTTCCGTCAGTGTGCACTTCTTGATACGGTGAACTTTGGAGAGGGATTGGAAGAGATCGGCACCAAAGCCTTTTTGGGCTGTGTTTCCTTGCGTGAGGTGGTTCTTTTCTCGGGTGTGAAGGAGATTGGCGATGGCGCGTTCTGTGCTTGCGACGCACTCCAACGCGTGGTTCTTTCTTCTTCGCTGACAAGCCTTGGAAACGAAGTCTTTTTCCTCTGCGGAGCGCTGGAAGAGATGGTGCTTCCCGACGGTGTGGAGAGCATCGGACGCTGGGTATTTTCCGATGGCGTGATCCTTAGAAGCATTGTGATTCCGAAGAGTGTGACGTCCATCGGTGCGTTTAGCTTTTACGGATGCAGTTCGCTGACCGATATTTATTTTACGGGAAGCGAGGCCGAATGGGCGCAGATTGATGCCACGGAAGCTTATCTGCCGAGCGGCGCAACGGTACATTTCAATTACCATTTGAGCAATTCTTGACGAAAAAAGCGGCGGCTCGTCTGAGCCGCCGCTTTTTGTGCGAATTTATTGAATTTCGAGCTTGCGACCTTCGTCGACCTGCTTCGGAGCTTCCTTGGGAAGCGTCAGCGTCAGCACACCGTCGCGGAAGGCGGCGGTGATTTTGTCGGCTTGAATGCCGTCGAGCGAGAAACGGCGCGCGTAGGATGCGTAAGAGCGTTCACGGCGGAGATATTTGCCGTTTTCGTCCTTGTCGTCGGATTCCTTTTTGTGCTCTGCGCGGAGTGTCAGCACGCCGTCGCGGATCTCTGCGTGGATCTCTTCCTTGGAGAATCCCGGCAGATCGGTTTCGAGAATATATTCGGAATCGGTTTCGCGAATATCGGTTTTCATTGCGGGCATCGCGGGCGCAAACAAGCGGCGCTCCATCGCTTCAAATTCCTTAAAGGGGTCGTAGGTGGCAAAAAATCGATTGCCAAAGGGGATCAGATCAAACATCGTAAATTCTCCTTTCGTGTTTTATCTTGGTTTGTTTTTTTGAAAATTTTCTCGAAGGGCGGTTCCTTTTCCTTCGTGTCTATAGGATACACCATAGATATGAACATACCTTTTCGGAACTATGTTGTTTTTGTAAATCTTAGCAGTCTGTGTGATAGAGTGCTAACGCAAAACCAAAAATAAAAGACACAAACGCGTCTTTTATTGGTTTATTTTAGCAATCTACGAAATTCTTTGCCATATTTTTGGCGGTTTCAATATCGCCGTGTACCTGAGCGGAAAGTGCCTCGACCGAGTCGAATTTGCGCTCGGGACGGAGAAAGGCGAGCAGCTCCACCTCGACCTGCTTGCCGTAGAGGTCGCCCGAAAAATCAAAGAGATGCGTTTCCGCGCCGATAAATTCCGAGCCGACGGTCGGTCGTGTGCCGACGTTGGTAATGCCGAAATAGGCGGAGCCGTCCTCAAGCGTGACGCGGGAGAGATAGACGCCCTGCTTGGGGATTGCCATCGCGCGGTCGATGCGCTGATTGATCGTCGGAAAGCCGAGCCGTCTGCCGAGATGCTGTCCGTCAAGGACGGTGGCACGGATCGAGTAGGGGCGCCCGAGAGAGGTGTTTGCGTCCTCGATTCTGCCGTCCTCGAGCGCCTGACGAATGGCGGACGAGCTGAGGGGCGCGCCATCCTCTTCAATCGGAGTCAGTGCGTGCAAGCCAATGCCCGCTTCTTGACAGAGCGACGAAAGAAGTGCCGCGTTGCCGCGTCCTTTGGCGCCAAAGGAATAATTGTAGCCGCAAACGAGATGCTTTGCGCCAAGCGTTCCGACGAGAATATTTCTGAAAAACTCCTCGGCAGAGGTGGTGGCGATGGTCTGGTCGAAGGGCAGGCAGACAAGAATATCCACGCCCATCGCCTCGATCAGAGAAATTTTCGTTTCGCGGTCGGTCAGCTGAGGAACCGAGGCGGGCACAAAATAATTTCTCGGAGAGGAGTCAAAGGTAAATACCACCGATAAAAGATGCCCGTCTTTTGCCGTTTTTACAGCAGATGAGATGACGGCTTTGTGTCCGAGGTGGACACCGTCAAAGCACCCGAGCGCGACGGCAGAGGGCGCGAGTGGGGCGGTGGGAAGAGAGGTATATAGCGTCATAGCGCTCCTTTCGGAATTTTAAATATGGCAGAGAGATTTCCCCTCTTTGGGAAAATCGTCACGTTTCATCAAACGCTTCCCTAGATCGTATCGGGGGAGTCATTCCTATTATACACTATTATACACGAGAGCGGAGGGGTTGTCAAGAAAAAAGAAAGCAATTCGGGGCAAAAGAGGAGAAAAATCCCCGACAGAAGGGGCAAACGAGGTTGACAAATCGGGTGCTCTTATGTTATAATAAATATAATTATAGTTTATTATAAGAATCATTGTGCCAATTTGGTTTTTGGAGGTAAGTTGTGTCTTTGTTTGGACTTCCCGGGGTGCGACTCAAGCACCGTAAAAATACAGCAAATATCAAACCCGAGCCGATTCCCGTGCCGAAGAGCGTGACGATTCCGATGTCGATGCATATCGGCGCGCCCGCCGTGCCTTGTGTGGCGGTCGGAGATGCGGTCAGGGTCGGTCAGAGGATCGCCGAGGCGGGCGCGGGACTTTCCTCGCCCATCTATTCGGGCGTTTCGGGAACGGTGAAAAAGATCGACGAGATCACGGTGTCTACGGGAGCGAAAATGCGCGCCGTTGTGATCGAATGCGACGGAGCGCAGACGCCTGTTGAAGGTCTGACGCCCCCCGAGGTGCACGACCGAGAGAGCTTTCTTGCGGCAATTCGCGAGAGCGGTATCGTCGGTCTTGGCGGCGCGGGATTTCCCACCGTGGTCAAGCTGAACGTGCCCGAGGGCCGCGTGGATACCGTCGTGGTTAACGGCGCGGAATGTGAGCCGTACATCACCTCGGATACGCGCACGATGCTCGACGAGAGTGAGCTTGTCGCAGAGGGACTAGCCCTTGTGATGAAATACTTATCGATCCCGAACGCGATTTTCGGTATTGAAAAAAACAAACCCCAATGTATTGCGGAGATGAAGAGGGCAACGGCAGAGATGTCGGGTGTGAGCGTCCGTGCGCTTCCGTCGCTCTATCCGCAGGGCGGTGAAAAGGTGCTCGTTTATCATACGACGGGACGCGTGATCGGAGAGGGCAAGCTGCCGCTTGACGCAGGTGTGATCGTTGTCAACTGTACCACACTCGCTTCGATCGCGAAATATCTCCGTACGGGAATGCCGCTCGTGGAAAAATGCGTCACGGTGGACGGATCTGCCGTCAGAGAGCCGAAAAATCTGATCGTTCCGATCGGAACGGCGGTGCGTGACGTGATTGACGCATGCGGCGGATTTTCCGAAACGCCGAAAAAGATCCTCAGCGGAGGACCGATGATGGGCGTGGCGCTCGTCGATCTTGATGCACCTGTCTTAAAGCAGACCAACGCGGTGCTCGTCTTCGGTGAGAAAGAGGCAATGCCGCCCAGAGAAACGGCGTGCATCCGTTGCGGAAAATGTATGGATCTCTGTCCCCTCGGACTTTCGCCCGCGGAGATGGCAAACTCGTTTTCGCAGGGGGATGACGCTTCTTTGGAAAAGCTGAAGGTTCATCTCTGTATGGAGTGCGGCTGTTGCTCGTATATCTGTCCCGCCAAGCGAAATCTCGTGCAGAGCCACCGTTTGGCAAAGGCAAGGCTTCGCACGTATCAGCAAAAGCAAAAAGAACTCAAAGAACAAAAGGAACAAAAGGAGGGCGCGTCTCGTGGAGAATGAATTACTCGTAGTGTCCCCCTCGCCCCATATCCGCTCGAAGAATACGACGCAGAGAATTATGCTCGACGTCATTCTCGCAATGCTTCCGATGCTGGTTGCCTCGGTCGTGATCTTCGGCTTCCGCGCACTTGCGGTGGTTGCGGTTTGCGTGGTCAGCTGTGCGTTCTTTGAATGGGGATTTGAAAAAATTTGCAAGAGAGAAACGACCGTTGGCGACCTTTCGGCGGTTGTGACGGGAATGCTTCTCGCCTTCAATCTGCCCGCCTCGATTCCGCTGTGGCAGGCGGTGTTCGGCTCGCTTGTTGCGATCGTCGTCGTCAAGCAGCTCTTTGGCGGTATCGGTAAAAACTTTGCCAACCCCGCAATTACGGCGCGTATCGTTCTGCTTCTCTCCTTTGCGGGCTCGATGTCGGATTTTGCGACGAAGAACGACGCAATCAGCTCAGCAACGCCGCTTTCGGGCGGTGAAATGCCCACGGTGCTCTCGCTCTTCCTCGGAACTCACGGCGGAAGCCTTGGCGAGACCTGCGCGCTGGCAATTCTGCTTGGCGGTGCGTACCTGCTCCTCCGTCGCGTGATTTCGTGGCATACCCCCGTCGTAATGCTTGCCACGGTGGCGCTTCTGAGCTTTTTGCTCGGAGAGAGTCCCGTAGAGCAGCTTCTGACGGGCGGACTGTTGCTCGGCGCCTTCTTTATGGCGACCGACTATACGACCACGCCCTCGACGGGGTGGGGAAAGATCGTCTTTGGCTTCGGATGCGGCGCGATCACCGTGCTGATCCGCGTGTTTGGAAGCTATCCCGAGGGCGTGTCCTTTGCGATCCTGTTTATGAACATTCTGACGCCCTATATTGAAATCTGGACGCGCCGTCGTCCGCTCGGAGGTGCGAAGAAATGACGAACAAGAAAAAAATGAATTCTTCGCTCCAAAGTCTGATCGTTCTGCTTTCGATCTGCTTGGTGGTTGCCGTTCTGTTGGCGGCAATCAATTTGCTGACCGCGCCGAAGATCGAGGCAGCCAATCAGGCTGCCGAGAAAGAGGCGCTCCGCTCGGTGCTTGACACGGCAACCGAATTTGAAAAGATCGAGGGTGATTGTCCCGAAACGGTTACGGCATTTTACAGAGATCTCGGCGGTAGCGGCTACGTTGCGATCCTTGCCGCCAAGGGCTACGACAGTGCAAACCCCATGAAGATTGCCGTCGGCTTTGATGCGGACGGAAAGATTCTTGCCGTAAAAGTGATTTCGGCAAGCGGCGAGACTTCGGGCATCGGTACGAAGGTGACGGGAGAGGACTTCCTTGCGCAGTTTATCGGTCAAGACGAAAGCCTTGACGGCGTAGATACCATCAGCGGTGCGACCATTTCTTCGTCCGCCTTCCGTGAGGCGGTGCGTGATGCCTCTGCGGTTGTCGCAAAGGAGGTGGCGTCGTGAGTAAATGGCAGAATTTTATCAAAGGAATCATTCGTGAAAACCCCGTGCTTGTGCTTCTGCTTGGCACCTGTCCGACACTGGCGGTGACCTCGTCTGCCGTCAACGCGCTCGGTATGGGCGTGGCGGCGACCGTCGTGCTTCTTTGCTCGAATATGGCGATCTCGGCACTCCGCAAGGTCATTCCCGACAAGGTGCGAATTCCTTGTTATATCGTGCTGATCGCGGGCTTTGTGACGATGGTGGAAATGCTGATGCACGCGTTTACCCCTGAGCTTTACGAGTCGCTCGGTATCTTCCTTTCGCTCATCGTCGTCAACTGTATTATTCTCGGCAGAGCCGAAATGTACGCAAGTAAAAATACCGTGCTTGACTCGGCAATTGATGCCGTCGGTATGGGAATTGGCTTTATGATGGCGCTCTTTGCGATGGCGACCATCCGTGAAATCTTTGGAAATGGAACCTTCTTCGGACTTGAAATTCCGTTCCTCTCCGAAAATCCAATTTCGATTCTCGCACTGGCACCCGGCGGATTTTTCGTCTTTGGATGCCTGATTGCACTGGTCAACAAGCTGACGAAGGGCAAGGCAAGAGGTAGTAAGGAGTTCGGCTGCTCGGGTTGCCCCTCGGCATATCTTTGCGGTAAGCAGGGCGAATGTGCCTCTGCTGAGCAAACGAAAACGAAGGGAGGAGAAGAATAATGGAAACCTTAAAGGGATTTATCATCATTCTGATGACCTCGGTGCTCGTCAACAACTACGTTCTCTCCCGCTTCCTCGGAATCTGTCCCTTCCTTGGCGTTTCGAAAAAGCTCAATCAAGCGACGGGAATGGGTGCGGCGGTCATCTTCGTGATGCTGATGGCAACGGCGGCAACCTGGCCGATCCAGACCTATCTTCTCGATCGATTTGAAATCGGATATCTCAGAACGATCGTCTTTATCCTTGTGATTGCGGCGCTCGTTCAGCTCGTTGAGATTGTTCTCAAAAAATATCTTCCCGCGCTTCACGCATCGCTTGGCATCTATCTGCCGCTGATCACGACCAACTGTGCCGTGCTCGGCGTGACCATCAACAACATCAACGACGGTTACAATTTCGCTGAGTCGATGGTCAATTCGCTTGGCGCAGGTCTTGGATTTTTGCTTGCGATGGTTCTCTTTGCGGGGGTTCGGTCGCGCTTGGAGAGCGCAAATCCCCCGAAATCCTTTGAGGGACTTCCCATCACCCTCGTGTCTGCTGCGATCGTCGCGCTGTCCTTCTTTGGATTTGCGGGACTCGTGGAAGGGCTCTTTGCCTAAGGAGGGACGTGTATGAATGAGATTTTAATTGCGGCACTCGTCGTCGGAGGCATCGGTGCGATTTGTGCAGTGATGCTGATTGCGGCGTCGAAGTTTTTTGCCGTAAAGGAAGATGAAACGGTCGGAAGGCTTCGTGAGTGTCTGCCGGGCGCCAACTGCGGCGCGTGCGGCTATGCGGGCTGCGACGGCTATGCAAAGGCGCTCGCCGAGGGCGGTGTCAAAACCAATCTTTGTACGCCGGGGGCAGATGCTACGGCGAAGCAGCTCGCCGAAATTCTCGGTGTCGAAGCCGAAGAGGTTGTAGAGCAGGTGGCGGTGATTCACTGCTACGGTGACTGCAACCATACGGCGAAAAAGATGGAGTACGAGGGCATTGAGAGCTGTGCGGCGGCAAAGACGCTGTACGGCGGTGCGGGACTTTGCTCCTTTGGCTGTATCGGTCTTGGCGATTGCGTTTCGGTTTGTCCGAACCAAGCGATCTGCATTGAAAATGGAATGGCGCATATCGATACGCGTCTTTGCATCGGTTGCGGACTTTGTGCCAAAACTTGTCCGCGCGGTATTATTGAGCTGATGGCGGACGTTGAGAGAGTCCTTGTGACCTGCAACAGCCGTGACAAGGGTGCGGTGGCGCGCAAAGCGTGCTCGAATGCTTGTATGGGATGCAAGAAATGCGAGAAGAGCTGTCCCTCGGGTGCGATCAAGGTGGTGGACAACCTCGCGGTGATCGATTACGAGCTTTGCGACAATTGCGGCAGCTGTGCGAAGGTTTGTCCCGTGGGATGTATTCTCGTGTCGGATTTTTCGGGAATTCACCGTTATGAGGTAGAAAAAGAGCCGATCGCAAAGGAGAATTAATATGGCACAGCTGAAGGTGATGTCCTTTAACATGCGTTGGAGCGGTGCGAAGGATGGCATCAATTGCTTTGAAAATCGCAAGCCGAAGATTTTGGCAATGCTGGAGAGGGAGGATCCCGATCTCATTGGATTTCAGGAGATCACGCCCGAGATGCGGCGCTGGCTCGTCGAAGTGCTCGGAGACTATTTTCTGGTTGGCGGCGGCAGAACGGCGACCTATGGCGGCGAGAGCGCGTTGGTTGGCTTCAAAAAAGCGAAAATGCAGTTGATCTCTGCCGATACGGTGATGCTTTCCTCCAACCCCAAGGTTCAGGGCTCGTTTTACGAGGGAAGCGATCAGAGTCCGTGTCCGCGGTGCTATACCAAGGTCTTTTTCAAGCATGACGAGATCGACGAACCGTTTTGGTTCTACAACGTGCACACCGATCACGTCGGCGCGCTGGCAAGATTGCTTGCTTCTACGCAAATGCTTCAGGATATTAACTCCCATCAGGACAAATTCTTTCTGACGGGGGATCTCAATGCGAGCCCCGATGCGCCTGAAATTCAAATGTTTACCGCGCAAAGCAGGATCAAGGACGCGACCGCCTTGCTCGGCGGCACCTGCCACGGCTACGGAAGACACATTCGGGAAGGAAATTTCGGATTGAATGCGAAGATCGACTATATTCTCGTTGGCGGAGAGATCGAGGTCAAGGAGGCGTCTGTCGTAACCGAAGCGCCCGAGGACGGAATTTATTATTCGGATCACTTTGCCGTGACCGCGATTGTGGAGATGTAAAATAAAAAAGAAAACGCCACCGAGCTCGGTGGCGTTTTTTCAATCCTCAATGTCGGTTAGCTTGGAAACTGTCGTACCTAAAGCTTCCGCAATCTTAAAGAGCGTTTTCAAGGATGGGCAAAAATAACTGCCGGGACCCTCTAATTGAGAGATATATCCCGCGGAAAGATCGCAAGCCTCGGCAAGCTCCTCTTGCGTCATTCCTTGGAGCTTTCGATAGTATGCGATATTCAATCCGATTTTGATTAAATTCATCTTATATTGACTATCCAGCATTTTGTACCTCTCAAAAAATTCTTACAAAAATATTATACCCTATTTACAAGAAAAAGATTATATGATAAAATATAAGAAAATATAGGTATAATATAAGGTTTTATAAGAAACAGATAGGAGAACAAGATGAAATTGCTAATCGTAGGATCCAGAAGCATTGAACGTTTTGATTTGTCGGAGTATGTTCCCCCCGAAACAGAGCTCATTATCAGCGGTGGAGCAAAGGGAATGGATCGCATCGCCGAAAAGTACGCGGACGAGCATCGAATTTCCAAGTTGATCCTTCTTCCGAAATACGAGCGCTATGGAAAAGCGGCACCTATTAAGCGTAATGAACAGATGGTGGAGATTGCAGATATGGTTTTGGTCGTATGGGACGGAAGCTCCAAGGGAACACGGGCTACTGCCGAATATGCCAAAAAGAAAAATAAGCCGCTCACACTTCTCGTGGTATCGCCCACGGAAAAAGCTTGAAAAATTACGAAAAGAAAAGGGAAAACCACAAGTGGGGTTTTCCCTCTTTATGTTTGCTATGCAAACATAAATTCACCCTTTCGGGCGCTTATGAACGATGGGGTGTTTCGCCCGTTGCGACGGGCGACCAACGCCACACGGCGTTGGATCCGTGCCGCCTTTTGAAAAAGGCGGGCGAAAACTTTTACACTTTTTTGTTTGTGCTGTTTTCTTTTGGGTACTTTTCTTTTTCAAAAGAAAAGTACCAATTCCTCTCCGTTCAGTAACTTTTCAAAACTCTCATCACTATCAAATTCAATGCGTGCGCCTTCGATATGCAGGACGCGGAGGGAGGCGTAGTTGTAGGTAGAGAGCGGGCGGTCGAGGGCATCGTCGGATTGTGCGCAAACGAGCACGTCATTGTCGGTAAAGCCCGAGATGATCAGCGTGTGATAGAATCTTCCTTCCTCGTTGGCAAGCTGAATGACGTCGCCGAGCTCGACGTTGCGGCTCTCACGCGCGTCGGTGGCATAGGGACCGACACCGCCGTTAGCTTCGACAAACTCTGGCGTGCCGATCAGAAAGCGGTAGAGCTCATTGACCCCCGACCACGCGGGTGCGCGGTCGTCGGGAGAGCGGTAGTACCACCCAAAGGTCGGCGTAAAATTCATCACGCCGCACCCCGCAAACAGACATTGGGAAACAAAGTTGGTGCAGTTTCCGCCCTGACCCGTAAAGTCGATAAAAAGCGGATTGCGCGAGAGCGCCCAGCGCTTGGCGTATTCGACGGCGCGCGTACGGTTGTATGGAACGTTCAATAACAAAATCTTCTTCCTCCTCTCGGTGCTTTGTGTTTTCAGTATACGTAAAAAATCAAAAAAAGTGAAAGTGCTTCTTGCGTTTTTCGCGGAAATATGGTATACTGAAAATAAGAAGAAAAGAAATGTTGGTTAGAAATAACTAACCGAAAAAATCCTTTTTTGAAAGGAGAATGCTTGTATGAAGATTTTACATACGGGAGATCTGCATCTCGATAGCGCGTTTTGTGCGGAAGATGCGCAAAAAGCTGACGCGAGACGCGAGGCGCAACGCGAGCTTTTGCGTCGTGTGTTTGCTTGCGCCAAGGAAGAAGCGTGCGATCTTGTAATGATTGCGGGCGACCTCTTTGACAGCCGCACCGTGACCCCCGAAACGGCGGCACTGACCGAAAAGCTGTTGCGCGAAAGTCCTTGCCCCGTGGTCATCGCTCCGGGGAATCACGACCCTTACGCCGAGGGTGGATTTTACCACACCTATCAAAAAAACAATTTGCCCGAGCACGTCTATCTCTTTACCTCGAGTGAGCTCCAATGCTTTGAGATCGAGGCGATCAAGACGCGCGTCTTTGGCTATGCCTTCGGCTCGTCATTTCTAACCGAATCCCCCTTAAGCGGCGCTTCGTTGCCCGAAAAAGAGGGATGGTGGCATTTGCTTTGCGCGCACGCCGACCTGACCTCTCCGATCTCGCGCACCGCTCCCGTGACCGAGGGCGATATTCTCCGAGCCGATTTTGATTACGCGGCGCTCGGACATATTCACAATCCCCCCGCCTTCTCGTCAGAGAAGATCCGATACTGCGGATTTGCCGAAGGTCGAAGTTTTGATGAGCTTGGTGAGGGCGGTGTTCTGATCGTGACCTTAGAAGAGGGGAAATCGCCTTGCATTGAACGAAAAATTCTGTCGCAGACTTGCTATGGCGTGGAGGAGCTGGATCTGAGTGCCTGCGTCGACGAGCAATCCATCGATGCGGCAATCCAAAAAACACTTCAAAATGCCGCTTCCCGAGGAGTGACCGATCTGCGACTTTACCTTGTGGGAGACGTTGACCCCGACATTCTCTCTTTTACGTTAGATAAAACTAACCAAAGAGAGAATTCGTTACGTTCGTTGGAGATGATCAACCTGACAATTCCTGTTGCCGATGGAGAATTTCTGAAAAAAGATATGACCATCCGCGGCGCGTTCTACCGTGAACTATATCCTAAGCTGATCGACGAGGATCCCGCCGTACGTCGACGGGCGGCAAAGGCACTTCGCATCGGACTTTGCGCAATCGACGGACGAACAATTCCCACCGAGGAGGATATCGAATGAAAATTTTAGAGCTTCATATTCTCGAATTTGGCGGACTTTGTGATCGTCACATCGTTCTCTCCGATGGATTAAATATTTTTGAGGGAGAAAACGAAGCGGGAAAGAGCACGGTTTGGCTCTTTATCAAGTTTATGCTGTATGGAATGCCGCGCAAGGGACACGAGGATCGCGATCGGTCGGTCAGCTGGCGCACCCATCGTGCAAGCGGCAGTATGCGTGTGCAATATCGGGGAGAGGAATACCGTATTGAACGTAACTTTACCGAAAGCGGCAGAGTTGGTAACGATAAGCTATCGATCTACCGTCATCTGACGGGGGAACTCGTATTTGCGGGGAAGGAAGCGGGCGAGGTTTTTCTCGGTGTACCGCGCGAGGTCTTTGAGAGCACTTGCGGCATCGGACAGATGCAACTTTCCAATCTTGGCGGAAAGAAGGGCGCGGACGCTATTCGAAATCTTCTTTCGGGTGCCGACGAGACGGTAGATATTTCGCACATTGAGGCGAAGCTCGACAAGCTTCGCGTGCAGTACCGCCACAAGAACGGCAAGGGCGGACGGCTCGGTGAGCTTGGCACAGAACTCAACGATGCGAAAAAACGCTTGGAGCGTGCACAGGATACCGAAAAAAATCTGATCTTGCTCGAAGAAAAAATGCAAAGAAATCAAGCGCAGGCGGCACAGACTGAGGGGCGGCTCGCGTTTGTCAGTGAGCGCCTGACACAGCTCGGAACACTCGAGCTCTTGCGCCGCTTTGAGCGGCTTCGCGCCATGGAAGCGCAGGAACGCGTGCTCGATGAGGAGATTTCCACTTTGCGTCGGCGCGCACAGAAGACCGATCGTGCGCTTTGTGAGGCGGATGTGGCAGAGCTTCGTAGTCTGGCAGATCATCTTCGTGCGGCAATTGCGCGTCAGGATGTAAGAAACGAGCAAAAAGTCCGTCTTTTGGCGCGTAAGTCTTACGACGAAGCTGACGCTGAGATCGCTGAAATGCTCGAACGTGAGGGCGGTGCAGCGTCTGTTCTGAAAAAAATGAAACAGCTTTCTCGCAGAACGGGACTGACCGTCGGCGCAGGCGTTGCTATTATCGCACTCAGTGCGGTAGGATTTTTTCTGCATCCGCTTGTGGCACTTTCCGCACTCCTTGGAGTGGCGCTGTGTATTGTGGGTGTGATTGCGGGAGTAGAACGGAAAAAGATCTCATCCTCCTTCGGACAAACGCCCGACACGCTGGAAGCTTATTTGATACGCTGTACTGCGGCGCTGGATGCAAAACGCGAGATGATACGAGAAAGCACCGAAATCGAGGCGGCGCTCAGCGCGGCCGAAACGCTCGTGCGCGAGATCACCGAACAGCTTCGCACGGCGCTTCTGCGAACTCTTCCCGAGGCTGAGGTCCTTCCCAACGCTACGGCGGCGGAGATGGAAATGACGAGAATTTCGGCGTTTTTGCGAGAGCAAAGCGGACTTTGTGCCAAAAAAGCGGCACTGACACAGTCGATCTCCAATGAACGCGAGGGGCTTTCACAATATGACGAAGCGGCGCTGAGGGAGAGTCTGACGCTCGATCTATCAGAGCTTTCAGGACTTGACCCCGTGCGGTTGGAAACTGAACGAAGATTTCTAAAAATGCAGACGCAGACGCTGGCAGACAGCTTCCAAGCCTCGCAGATTGAGCTGATTTCCGCCAAGGCGAATGCCCAATCCCCTATGGCAATTGCCGATCAAGTAGCGATACTGAGCGCCAAATACGAGCGCGCGGACGAGTATTATCAAACGCTGGAGTTGACGCTTGGCGCACTCTCCGCTGCTGCCGAAACGATGAGCGGCAACGTCACACCTGCACTCGGTCGCAGAGCGGGCGAGATGATGTCCTATATCAGCGCGGGGCGTTACGAAACGCTGACAGCGGGCGCGGACTACACTCCGTCCCTGCTCGACGAGAGCCGGTTGACCGTTCCGGCAGACCTGCTTAGCGCGGGAACGAGCGACGCGGCGTACTTGAGTCTTCGCATTGCTCTTGCGATGCAGCTCTTTTCCGAGGAGCTCCCGCCGCTGATGCTTGATGACGCACTCTGTCAGATCGACGATCGTCGCATCGTACGCATCCTGACACTGCTTGCAAGGCTCGGCGAGCAGGATCTGCAGTGTCTGCTATTTACCTGCCATCAGCGAGAAGCGATCGTTTGTGAGAGAGAAATGCTTCCATATACGAAACATTCGCTATAAATAGGTAAATTCACCCAAGAAAAAACTTGAATTTTGGTGAAATTGCCCCAAGAAAAAAATCAAAAAATATGGTAAAATATAAGTAGTTTCAAAGAGATCCCTTGGGCAACACCAAAAAAAGAAATAGGAGGACGGATATGTTTGAGATCGGAAGCTATGTGAGTTATCGGGCAGAGGGCGTTTGTATGATCTCGGATATTCGCGAGGAGCGCTTCGGTGCGCTCGGAGCGATGGCAAAATACTATATTCTGTCCCCCGTCGGTGATGAAAAATCCACCGTCTTCGTTCCTATGGACAATGAGAGACTTTTGTCGATGATGCGTCCTTTGCTTTCGGCGGATGAAATTCTTCAGATGGTCGAGGAGCTTCGCGATGAACGAATGGAATGGATTGAGGAGAGCCGTGCGCGCAACGCCCGTTTTCGCGAGATTTTTGCGGACGGAGATCGAAAGCAGTTGATCGTACTTCTCAACACCGTGGCAGAGCACAGCGAAATGATTCGACAGCTCGGCAAAAAGGTGGGATCGACCGATGAGAATGCGATGTATCGCGCAAAAACGATGCTCTTTGAGGAATTTTCGATGACGACGGATCTTAGCAGTATGGACGAGATTCTTCCGCTTCTTCGCGGAGAAAGAAAGCTTCGGACAAAGAAGATCTGTGCAATCGTTTGAATCTTGCAAATCAACAACAGCTCCGTTTCCTTCACAACGGAGCTGTTATTGCTTTTGACGTAGAGATGGGAGAGGTATGATGAATTTAAAAATACAGAGGTTTCCCTCCGACCTTTGGGTGGTTAATCTGCGAGAGGGAGCAAATATTGTTGCTTGCCGTGCTCCGTGGGAGAGGAATGCCGTTGGACGGAATTTCTCGGAGCTGTTGTCCGAAGAAGAGCGATCAAGACTCTTGGCATATCTGATGTCCTACGAAATGAAGCCGACGGTGAGTGAAACGGTGAACGGGCAGATATTGATCGTGATTCCGTCGCTGATGCCGTCAAGCACGCTTGCCGTCGTGCTCGTGCCGCAGATCGATCGTAAGATTCTCTTGCGCTTTCTTGCCAAACGAAGCGGGATTGACTTTGTCTGGAACGAAGCGCTTGCTGTCGAAGCGTCAGGACGGTTGCCGGGCAACGTCGTAAAATATGAAGAAGATCTTGGACGCTTGCTTTGGGAGATCGAGGCGTTATCGTTTGATTCGCTTGCTCCGTCACGCAAAGGAAAAGAGGATCGGATTGATGGATTTTTGAAAAAGAGAGTCGGTGTTTTGTCCGAGCTTGCGGGATGCGAGGTGGCGCTCGGCGAATGGAAAACTGTCCGCGATTCCGAAAGCTTTGATTTTGGAATATTCACGGCATTTTTGCTTCTTTCGCTTCTGCTTTTCCGTACGTCAGCGTATGATCGCAGTGCCGTGGTTGGGATCGCAGAGGGAGTGGGGGAGGATGACCGATTTTTAACGGTCAGCGCCGAGTGTGAGGAATGTCAGGACGCACTGTCGTGGGAGATCGAAACGCTCGAAACTCTCACCGAAGAGCGGTTAATGTTGTTTGGTACGAACTACGGGGCAGGACAGCTTTGTCTGCGCATCATTCCGCGCCGTATCGACGTTTCTTATCTCGGACTCAAGGCAGAACTGAAATTTCAATAACGCAATCAAAAGAATGGAAGTTGCATATGAACACGAAACCGCTTCAAAAAATTGAATTTCGCCGCATAGCACTCTCGGATAAGGAGGCTTATGAAAAGCTTCTTTTTGCCGAGGAGGGGCGCGGGTGCGAATTTTCCTTTGCCAATCTCTATCTTTGGGGGCGGCAGAACTTTGCCGAGCTCGACGGGCAGATGGTATTTTTTTCGCAGTTTGACCGACGCAGTGTCTACCCCTATCCTGTCGGGGAGAATACTCCCGAAAAGAAAAAAGCTGCGCTCGATGCGATCATCGACGATGCCCATGCGAGGGGGATTTCTTGCCGAATTACGGGACTTTCCGCCGCTTCTCGTGCACTACTTGAGGAGCTTTATCCCGAAAAATTTCTCTTCCACTGTGACGAGGGCTCGTTCGATTACGTGTATGCGATCGACGATCTTGCCGACCTCGCGGGAAAGAAATATCACGCAAAGAGAAATCACCTCAATCGCTTCCGCGAAGCTTTTCCCAATGCCGTCGCACGTCCGCTGACCGAAGAGCTCACGCCTTTCGTTCGGAATTTTGTCAAGGAATGGTACGAAATCAGGCTTTCCGAAAATCCAAACAGCGATTTTCGGATGGAACAGACCGCCATCGAACGCGCGCTCCGTGATCGGGAGACACTCGGTTTGGAGGGACTAACTATAATGGACGGGGAGCGTGTTTTTGCCGTCACGCTCGGTAGTCGCCTCTCCTCTGATACCTTCGACGTACACTTCGAAAAGGCACTCTCCGACGTGCAGGGCGCATACGCCGCCGTTAACTGTGAGTTTGCCCGCTATCTGCGTGAAAAATATCCTGACGTCAAGTACCTGGACAGAGAAGAGGATATGGGACTTGAAGGCTTGCGGAAGGCAAAAAAGAGCTATTATCCGCATCATATGGTCGAAAAATGCTGGGCGCATCTTCGGGAGGAAGGTTATGAATATTGAGTTAGACTTACCAAACCAAAGCGATCGCAAGGCACTTCGAGATCTTTGGAAGGAAGCCTTTGGCGACACGGAGGAGTTCCTTGATCTCTTTGAGCGGACGGCGTATTCGCCCGACCGTTGCCGCCAACTCACACTCGACGGACGGCTGGCGGCGGCACTCTATTGGTTTGATTGCGAATATCAGGGAGCAAAAATCGCATATCTTTATGCCATTGCGACCGCTAAGGAGCAAAGAGGAATGGGACTTTGCAGACAGCTGATGGAAAATACGCACGAGCACCTGAGGGCGCTGGGCTATGCCGCGGCGCTTCTCGTTCCATCCGAGCCTTCGCTGTTCGGATTTTATGAAAAACTTGGCTACAAAACTGCCACAAAGGTGACGGAATTTTCTTGTGCCGCGGCTGACGAGTCAATCGAGCTGCTTCGGATTGAAAAAGAGGAATACGCAAAATTGCGCCGAAAGATACTTCCCAGCGGAGGTGTGATACAGGAAAAGGAAAATATGACCTACCTTGCGGCACAAGCCGAGCTTTACCGTGGCGAGCAAATTCTTCTTGCGGCAAGAAAAGAAAACGAAACGCTCGTTGGCATTGAGCTTTTGGGTGATATGAATGTTGCGCCGAAGATTGTTAAAGCCCTCGGCGCGAAAAAAGGAACGTTCCGTACGGTCGGAAACGACAGAAAGCTTTCGATGATCTACCAGCTGAATGAGCAAACAACACCGACCGTCACCTATTTTGGGATTCCGTTTGATTAAAATTAGTCAAAACTAACATCACAACAAACTTGGTGTTGGTTAAGGCTAATTTAAAAAAGAACCGACTTTTTAAAAGTCGGTTCTTTTTGTGCCGAATTTTTTGACGTTGTTTGTCGCTTTTTGACTTTTTATTCCCCAAAACTATTGACTTTATAGGCGATTTGTGATATTATATACATAATAAATTATATATAATTTTTTGATGGAAACCAAATCCAAAGATTGGTTTCTGTTTCTATTGTAACAGGGAACAGAAATTTGCAAAAAAAGGAGAATCTATGAACAAAAATTTGCTGATTGTCGGTGCAGGAACGTATTCTCTTGTTGCAAAAGAAATTGCCGAGAGTATGTGTTGCTTCGACAAAATCCAATTCGTAGATGATCAAGCAACAGTAGCTTCCGATGGAAGTGCTGTTTTTGGGAAAATAGATGATATTAAGCGTTTGAGTTCTGATTTTTCGAGCGTTGTTGTCGCTATTGGAAATCCAGATACCCGAATGCGGTTATTGCAGAAGCTTGAGTTAGAACCTACGATACAGATTGTAACTTTGGTATCCCCTTACGCCTATATTTCTTCCTCTGCAAAAATTGGAAAAGGGTGTATTATTGAGCCGAAGGCGGTTGTACATACTGGATGCGTGTTGGGAAAGGGTTGCTTCATTTCCGCAGGGGCCGTGATTAATCATATTAGTACGCTTGGGGATGGGGTTCATGTTGATTGTAACGCAACGGTTGCGGGATATATGAATGTGTTGCCGGGCACTAAGGTTGAGTGCGGAATGGTGTTTCAACCCCCAAAAGGGTAAAAATGTTTGTTATTGTTGAAAAATTGTTGTTTTGAGGGTGGAATTTAAATATGTATAGACATTTTTTTAAAAGACTTATTGATATTGTACTTTCTTTTTTGGGTGGTATTTTGCTATTACCGATATTTCTTATTGTTTGTATTGCAATTATTATAGATGATCCTGGACCTGTGATTTTTAAACAAAAGAGAGTGGGAAAAAACAAGAAACTGTTTTGGCTACACAAATTCCGTAGTATGAAAGTGAAAACTCCGGATATTCCCACGCATCTTCTCGAAAATCCGGAGCAGTATATTACGCGTGTAGGAAAATTTTTGCGTAAAACAAGTTTGGATGAACTTCCACAGGTGTACGATATTTTGTTCAACAAGATGAGTATTATTGGTCCTCGACCTGCGCTTTGGAATCAAGATGATTTGATTGCTGAACGTGATAAATATGGTGCTAATGATATCAAACCCGGTCTGACTGGTTGGGCACAAATTAATGGGCGTGATGAACTTGAGATTCCTGTGAAGGCAAAGCTTGACGGCGAATACGTAGAAAAGATGAGTTTTGCGTTTGACTGTAAATGCTTCTTTGGGACAATCAAATCCGTACTGAAATCCGACGGCGTGGTTGAAGGCGGTACGGGTGAGATGAAGAAACAGGAAGTCGATAAGAAAGAAGAGACAGCGGTAAAATGAAAAGAATATTGATTACTGGTGCGAATAGTTACATCGGCACTTCGTTTGAAAGATACATCAAGGAGAATTATTCCGAGGACTATACGGTAGATACCGTTGATATGATCGATGGAAGTTGGAGAGCCAAGAGCTTCTCGGAATATGATACCATCTTTCACGTAGCGGGGATTGCGCATTCGGACAATGGAAAAATTAGTGAAGAAAAAGAAAAGCTCTATTATGCAGTTAATACCGATCTAACCGTAGAAACTGCGAAAAAAGCGAAAGCGGATGGCGTAAATCAGTTCATTTTTATGAGTAGTGCTATTGTATATGGGGGAAGCGCGCCTATTGGTAAAAAGAAAGTTATTACCAAAGAAACTCCCGTTAGCCCTGCAAATTGTTATGGTGACAGTAAAGTTCAGGCAGAAAACGGAATAAAAACTTTGAATGATGATAGTTTCAGTGTAGTAATCCTCCGTCCTCCAATGATTTATGGTAGAGGTAGTAAAGGCAATTATCCATTACTTGCTAAAATCGCACTTAAAACGCCAATTTTTCCCTATGTTAAAAACGAGCGTTCGATGCTTTATATTGAAAACTTGTGCGAATTCGTTCGCGCAATGGTCGAAAACAACGAGCAAGGAACTTTTTGGCCGCAAAACTCAGAGTATAGCAATACGAGCGAGCTTGTGAAGATGATCGCTGAGGCTCATGGAAAAAAGGTATATCTTATCAAAGGATTTGGTTGGTCCTTGAAGATTATGAGTCATGTTACCGGGCTTGTAAATAAAGCATTCGGTAGCTTGAGTTATGATATGAGCTTGAGTGAGTATAAGGACAATTACAGGAAAACAGAACTTAAAGAAAGTGTAATTAAGACCGAGAAATAACATGAAAATACTGGTTATAACCCAATATTTCTATCCGGAAACCTTCAGAGTCAACACATTGTGTACCGAGCTTGTCAAACGTGGACACGATGTGACCGTGTTGACCGGATATCCTCAATATCCACAAGGAAAAATATATGATGGATACGGCTTCAACGTTCCTTATGAAAAAGTATGGAACGGAGTAAAGATCGAACGTATCAGGATGCGTCCAAGAGGAAAAACGCCATTCGGATTGCTTTGGAATTGCTATTCATTTGTTCATGAAGGAAAAAAGTGGGTCAGAAAATGCAAAGAAATGTACGATGCCATATATGTTTTTGAGGTTTCTCCGGTTACGGTTGGTTTGCCAGCAGTTGAATATAAGAAAAAATTTGGAACTCCAATTTATTTCAACGTTCAAGATTTGTGGCCTGAGAATGTTGAAATAATTCTGGGAATACATAATAAGTTGATCATTGGAGCAATTAACAAAATTGTTGATAAAGTTTATTCTGCAAGTGATAGAATACTTTGTTCCTCAAACTCTTTTGTTGAAAATATTGCACAACGTGGCGTGCCCAGAGACAAACTTGTTTTTTGGCCTCAATTTTGTACAGAGCCTCAGCTTTTAAATGCAACTAAACCTGGTTGTTATTCTGAAAACTGTTTTAATATAGTTTTTACTGGTAATATCGGAGAAGCACAGGGACTTGATCTGCTTGTCGAAGCCGCTAATAAGCTTAAAGATACAAATGTAAGATGGTTTATTGTCGGTGACGGTCGTGCTAGAGAACGCCTTGAACAAAAGGTTAGTGAAAATAATCTTGGTGAGCTCGTTACATTTGTTGGTAAGGTTTCGGAAGAGGAAGCAAATCAATATATACATTTTGCTGATTGTGCATATCTGTCCTTTAAGAAAAATAAGCTGTTCGACATGACGCTTCCTGCCAAGCTTCAATCCTATATGGCGTGCGGAACACCGATACTTGCCGCAGCAGGCGGTGAAAGCGCACGTGTAGTTAACGAGGCACAATGTGGTTTCGTTTGTGAGCAGGAGGCCGATAAATTGGCTGACACAGTTCAAAATGTTGTTCTTCCATCGATCACCTTGGATTCTATGAGAGCAAATGCCAAAGGATATTATGATGAGCATTTTGCGATTGATATGGTCGTAGGGGAACTAGAAAAATTGATGAATGAAATGCAAGAATAAGTTTAGTAAGAGGGGTCAATATGAAGATACTTATAATTGGATTTTCAAAAATAAAATATATGCCGTATATGAATTTTTATCTTGAGAATATCAATACGACATTAAATGATGTACATCTAATATATTGGAACCGAGACCTACAAGAGGAAGACACCTCTGTTTTAGCGGGAATTACGTTGCATGAGTTTTGCTGTAAACAAGAGGATGACGTTGCAAAGCGCTCAAAAATCAGGAGCTTTCTCAAATATAGAAAATACGCAAAAAATATCATCAACAAAGAAAAATTTGATTACATTATTGCTCTTCATACTTTCCCCGGTGTTTTGTTGTGCGACATTCTGTGTAAAAAATACAAGGAGAAATTTATTTTCGACTACAGGGATTACACATATGAAAGTATTGTTCCCTTCAAAAATGTAGTAGGAAGAATCGTCAAGTGTTCATCTGCAACGTTTGTAAGCAGTGATGCTTTTCGTCGTTTTCTACCCGCAGAGTGCAAAGAAAAGATTTT
Source organism: Clostridia bacterium (assembly GCA_017631855.1). GTDB lineage: Bacteria > Bacillota > Clostridia > Oscillospirales > CAG-272 > HGM12713. Next base: position 49,139 of record JAGBSP010000044.1, read on the forward strand.
TACATCTCATAATTTACTCAAGGATTCTCTTTTACATCGCGATGAGAAGATAAAGTATGGCACGACGTCTGACAAAATTCGAATTGCTTTTTGGGGATTTATCCGCCACGAAGAGATAAATCGCGAATTGATCAAAAAAATTTCGGCAGACACTCGATTCGAGCTTCATTATTACGGAAGAGAGCAACAGGTTGCTTTGAATCTTAAACAATACGCAAAAGATCTTAACGTTACTAACGTGTTTTTCCATGGCGAATATAAACCCGAGGATAGATATGAGTTTGTTCGCAATACGGACATAATACACAATGTTTATAAGGATGCAAACACTTTGCTTGCAATGGGAAACAAATACTATGACTCTGCAATTTTCTATATTCCGCTTATGTCTATGAGGGGATCTTTTATGGCTGATGTGGCACAAAAAGCAGGAATTGGTCTTGCTGTTGATCCTTACGATGAGGATTTTGCAGAAAAACTATATAAAGATTACTCTAACATTAAAAAAAATGAATTCGTCATTAATTGTGATAAGGAGCTTGACAGGGTTATGGTGCAATATAATTTATCGAATGGAATGATAAACCAAGCACTTACGAAAGAATAAATGTCGCAAAAGTATGGACAAATTTGAACTGAAAAGAAAAAACTAACAGAGATCGAAACTCAAAAAAATGATAAGCGAGTTTTTGGTAGTAGGCATATATTAACACGGAGGATGTTGGGGAGAAAACATGACATTGAATTTAAGGTTTGATTTTAAAAAAATATTATTGTGTATCGGCATATTTACCATTATTGTAAATGAAGTGTCATTCGTGATGATCAAAACCACATCAGGAACAACCCGTCTTTTAGTGGATGGTGTGGCAACTTTGTTTGTGCTGATATCAACCGGAGTAAAATCGGTTAGATCGAGAGATATGCTCGCGCTAGGGGCACTTTTATTCATACCAATTATCTCCATGGCATTCACGATGAACGTTAAACAGTCCACAATTTTCATATTACTCATTTCTTTTGCGTGGTTGGTTAGCATAAGTGTGAAGGAACAAGATTTTTGGATAATGTTTCGGAAGATTATGGTGTTCCTTGCAGTATTTTCGCTTGCGATTTATATTGTGTACCTAATTGCTCCTATATTGATCCAAAGAATGCCCGTGGCGGTGATGAATCAGAATTACACCGCATACAATGCATTTTTCGCTGTAATCGTTGATACAGGCTCTACTCTTAGAAATTTTGGCATTTTCTTTGAACCAGGCGCATATTCAATATTTCTTTTGGTGGCCCTGTTTTTTGAATTCTTGTATTTCGAGACAAATATAAAGTATGTAATACTGTACATAATTACACTTTTGACGACCTACTCAACTTTGGGCATCAGTGTTATGCTGATATTGTTTGTTATTGTGCTGTTTAGAAGCAACCGTGTTCAGAAACAATCCTTAAAATGGATGATTGCTGCAGTATTGATCTGTGGTGGTATTTATCTTGCGACATCGGGTGAATATTTTCTTTACCAAGTATTCGGTAAAATAACAAATATGAATGAAAGTGCTACTGTACGCTTGAATTCCATAAGCATTCCTTTTGAAGAATTTATGGGTTCTCCAATATGGGGAATTGGACTGAATAATTTTTTGATTATGTTGGAAGAGCGTTGTAATGGAATAGCTACATTTACATTTATTAACTGCTTTACAATCTATGGTCTGCTTTGGGGATTTCTTCCTCTAATAGGTTGTATGAAAGTTCTAGTCTCGAAAGTAAGGGAGCCGCTGAATAAAGTAGCAGTTTTAGTGTTTGCTATTTTGCTATTTTCTACGGAATCTTTTGAACAGGTTCCTTTCTTTTACCTGTTAGTGTTTTATGGTTGGAAGGGAGAGAGGTCTAACTGTGAAGAAAACAATCTTATTCGTCGTAGCCGAGTCTAAATCGGCAAATGGAGTTTGCTGTCATACAGTGATGAAACGATTGAAGGATGACTGTAATGTTTTGTGCCTGACCAACCGTGAAGGAGGGGAGAAAGAGCGTTACACCATTGATGGTATTCCATATTTCACAATTAAACCCAGATTTGTTACCACATTGTATGATAGAGTCAAAGAATCGGTCGATGGTTCGTTAAAACAGCGTATGTTAAAGTTGTTGTTCTTTGGGATCAATAAATTGAAGCTACTTGTATCCATTTTTACTTGGCCGTGGTTGTCTCCTATGTATACGAAAAGGTTCTATGCAAAAATGGAACACCTACACGACGTGTATAATGTAGATTGCATTGTGCCGGTATACAAACAGATTGACCCACTGATTGCAGCGAAACGGTTAAAGATGAAGCTGAAAAAAGAAGGAAAAGATATACAAGTAATTCCATACTTTTTAGATCCCCTCTCGGATGGTATAGGACCAAAAATGTTCACGGAAAAAATGATGGTAAAGCGTGGGCAAGCATGGGAAAAGAGAGTGCTGGATGCTGCCGACAGTGTAATTGTAATGGAGTCCAGCAGGCATAACCATGAAAAAAATAACAGAGATCAAGCGTATTATAACAAGTTGGTCTATATGGATATTCCACTTTTGAATTTAGAATCTACAGATCAAGAAGACCGTGTAGCCACCAAGGAAGCTAGTGTCGGCGTAACATCATCACAAAACGAGGATGATATTAGGGTGTTCTATGGTGGCACGCTACATGAGCCGATGCGAAATGTCACACGGATGGTCGAGCTGATTACCCGTGTCAAGAATCCACGAATTCACTTTATATTTGCTGGGTACGGTGCAAGACAAGAAGTATTTGCAAATAAGAAGAACATAGAATTTCTTGGAGAACTTTCGCATGATAAGCTACGTGAGCAGTTGAACGGAGCAAATGTTCTTTTAAACATGGGCGTTACTCGAAGCACGGCAATCTCCGGAAAAATATTCGAATATATGACCACAGGAAAGCCTATTGTGTCTACTTTCAGTATTGACAAGGAGGCATGCATTCCATATCTGAACAAATACCCATTGTCATTTATGGTAGATGAGAGAGAGCAAGATTTGGATAAGCAAGCCGTAGAACTTGAGAAATTTATCATTGAAAATATGATAAGAACTGTGTCTATAGATTATATTCGAGAAACCTTTAGGAAAAACATGCCGGAAACAACAGCAGCGTATTTGCGCAAGGCAATGGAAGAATATCGTGTTTGAAGCAAAGTGGCAGAGGCTTGAGAAAGAACAAATTGCATGATAGATATCCATTCTTGGCAGGAAGGAAAATACATATGAAATTTGCTTTGATAAACGTGTACTACCAGTTTGGAAGTACAGGAAAGGGTATTAAAAAGAATTATATCAGGCTCAAAAAACTTGGACACGAAGTAAAGGTTTTCTATGGCGCAGAAAGACAAGATGTTGATGATCCAAATGTCATTTATTTTGGTGTGCCTTTTAGCAGAGCCATCCACTTACTTGGATGTAAATGCTTTGGCTTAGAAGGATCACTTTCCAATATTGCTACATCAAAATTGCTTCGATACTTGGATGACTACAAGCCCGATGTTGTCTGGTTATCCGGAATGCACGGCTTTTATTTGAATTGGAACAGGCTTTTTGCCTATATCAAAAAGAAGCGCATTCTTACGGTGTACAGCATGGTTGATGAATATCCTTTCCTCGGAAAATGTTGTAGTTCCTTTGAATGTGAAAAATATCTTACAGGCTGTCATCATTGTGAACATTTGAAGGAATATCCTGAAAGCTATTTTTTTGACAATTCAAAACGAATATTTGATAAAAAGAGAAAGGCGTATGAGGGGTGGGATGACATTATCTTTCGTTCCGCTCCGTATGTGGTGGATAAAGCGAGTAAATCAATGCTCTTAAAAGGCAAGGAGTTTGCAACTACGGATTCAAGCGTAGATATGAACATATTTTATCCTAGAGATACAAACAAACTTCGAAAAGATCTTTCCATCCCCGAGGGTGCAAAGGTTGCTTTGTTGTGTGCCGCAAACTCAAATGTTTATAAAGGAGCGGAATATTTTATGGAAGCTGCTAACTTGTGCACGGACGACAACATTGTTTTTGTGCAAGTTTCCTTTGATGGTGATAGATCGGAATTGCCAAAAAATTTCCGAGCGGTTGGCTTTGTTTCAAATCAGGATAGATTAGCAGAGTATTATTCGTTGGCGGATGTATACGTGTGTACAAGTAAATCTGATGCACAACCGAATGCCTGTTTGGAAGCTTTGGGATGCGGAATACCGATTGTTGGATTCAATATCTCGGGAGTCCCATTCATAGCACCAAATGAGTTTGGTACATTTGTTGAACCGTTTAATGTTGAGCAACTTGCACAAGCCATTAGGAGTGTTCCACACAAAACAGAAGAGAGTGTAGCAGCGTGTCGCGCTTATGCAATTAGTCGTTTCAGCATTGAGGCAACAGATACAAAGCATAGGGAGTTTATTGAGTATCTTGTTAGTCGGGTGGAAAAAACGACTAAAGAAAATCAAATATTGGCAGATCAAATATAAATGCTACAAATATGCAAGAATGGTTTAGCATTACGTGACTAGTGCTATAACGCCTTTTTGTAAATGAAATGTGTGAAAAAGTAAGAAAGGATAAAGGTATATAAATATGCATATTCAATTTTCTCCCCCTGATATTTCCGATTTGGAAATTGAAGAAGTCATCAAAGCGTTTCGCTCAGGATGGATAACCACTGGTCCGAAAACAAAACTTTTTGAGCAAAAAATTGCAGAGTTTTGTGGCACAAGTAAGGCAGTTTGTTTGAATTCTGCAACTGCCGCATTGGAAATGGTTTTAAGAATATTAGGTGTAGGTCCTGGTGACGAAGTTATTACATCAGTATATACATATACAGCATCGGCTTCAACAATAAATCATGTAGGAGCTAAAATTGTTTTCGTAGATACTGCAAAAGATTCATATGAGATGGATTATGAACAGTTGGCAAAAGCAATAACAGAAAAGACAAAAGTTATTGTACCTGTTGATATCGGCGGTGTTATATGCGATTATGAAAAAATTTACGAAATAATCGAATCTAAAAAACAGCTGTTTACTCCAAGTAATGATATTCAAAAAGCTTATGGACGTATTATAGTTTCGTCGGATGCTGCACATTCCTTCGGCGCCACAAGAAATGGAAAGAAAGCCGGTTCATTTGCAGACTTTACAAGTTTTAGCTTCCATGCAGTTAAGAATTTAACTACCGCAGAAGGAGGTGCTGTGACATGGAGAGATAATGAGAACATTGATAACGAATTTATCTATAAAGAAATGATGCTTTGGTCTTTGCATGGACAAAGCAAGGATGCTCTCAATAAAATGAAACTTGGATCGTGGGAATACGATATCGTTTATCCCGGGTACAAGTGCAACATGACCGATCTTACCGCAGCGTTTGGATTAGCTCAATTGCAAAGGTTTGAGGGATTGTTAGCACGTCGTAATAACATCTATAAAATATACAATCGAGAACTTGAAGGGCTTAATTGTATAAAGCTTGAGCATGATATCGCACCCGATACACAGGGAAATTGCCATCTGTATCTGCTACGGATCAATGGAATTGACGAAAATCATCGCAGAGAGATTATTGCTGAAATGGCAGAGCAAGGAATAGCTTGTAATGTACATTTCAAACCATTGGCAATGATGACTGCATACAAGGATTTGGGGTATGATATCAAGGATTATCCAAATGCTTATGCGCAGTATGCAAATGAGATTACACTGCCGATGCATACTTTGCTAACCGATGAAGAAGCGGTATATGTAGCTCAAACGCTCAGAGGAATTTTAGAAAAGAATGAGAATTCTAACAAGAGTGAATCATTGTCAATAGTACGCGTTTGGGATAAAGATACCGATCTTATGAGTGATATTGCTCGCATTTATAAAGAGTGCGGAGAAAAGATGTTTTTGGAAGAAGGGTTGTTGCATTGGGCAGATGCGCTGTCGGTGTCTTTTGTTAAAGATATGGTATTAAAAAGAGAAACCTATGTTGTAAGAAAAGACAATAAAAGTGTGGCGTTCTTCACATTTGGCGAAAATAATTCCTATTTCACGCCTGACGGCAATGCGCTATTTATTGGAAAAATGGCAACAACGCCTGAACTGTGGAACAGTGGAATTGGAACTTTCTGTATTGATTGGATAAAAGCCGAGGCGAAGAAGAGGGAAAAAAGTCTCCTTAGAACAACGGTATATCAAAAGAGTGTTAGTGCTGTACGTTTTTTAAGTAACAGAGGATTTAAAAAAGTATATGAGCGCTCGTCAAAGCATTTTGTTGTTGATTGCCTTGAAATGACTCTGTAACAAAGAGCGTTTAGTATTATGAAGTATCACAATAAAACGATTGTAAATTCGTTAGCTATAAAGTTTCTAGAGCAACTGTTAACAAAAGGGATGTCGGTTATCGTCAGTATTGTTCTTGCAAGATTGTTAGATGTTGAGGATTTTGGAATTATTGCAATATTGACAGTATTTACAAATTTGGCAAGCGCAATCATTGAAGGCGGACTAAGCACCTCACTTATTCAAATGAAAAAAGTGGATGATTTGGATTATTCCACGGTGTTTTACACATCGGGTCTTTTGGCAGTTGTTCTTTACATTGTGCTATATTTGACTGCACCTTATATTGCAATAGCTTATGAAGCACCGGAACTAAATTTGTATCTCCGTGTAACAGGGGTAATACTTTTCCTTACTCCATTTAACGCTACCCAGCTTGGATATGTTTATCGAAATATGCTGTTTAAGCGGCTTTTCATTAGCTCAGTTTTTGCAAGTATTCTATCTGGTATTTGCGGTATAGTATTAGCTATGCTTGGCGCAGGAATTTGGGCTCTTATTGCGCAGATTGTTTCTGCCAGCGTTACCTCTGTGCTTGTACTATTTATGATCATTCCATGGAAACCCAAGATGCAATTTTCTCTCAAGAGACTAAAATTACATTTTTCCTACGGTTGGAAAATGCTAGTTTCCTCATTGGTTGATACTCTATATATCGATCTTCAGGCATTGATTATTGGCAAGCGATACACCAAGGATGACCTAGCATACTACAACAATGGGGATAAATATCCCAAAACGCTGATTTTAAGTTTGAATACCGCTGTGCAGTCAGTGATGTTACCAGTTTTTTCGACTGAACAAGATGATACTGATTCCTTGAAAAGAATCATGAGAAAAACCGTATCGTATAGTTCGTTTTTGTTGTTTCCTATTATGTTTGGATTTGCCGCAGTTGCTGAAAACTTTGTTTTGGTAGCGCTGACTGAAAAATGGTTGGATTGTGTGATCTATTTGCAACTTGCATGTTTAGCTTATGCGATTCGTCCAATCAACTCCTGCAATTTACAAGCAATAAAGGCGATTGGTCGTAGCGACATTTTTCTGCATCTGACACTCATAAAAAAGGCTATTGGAATTACTGTTGTGATCTTGACTGCGCTTTGCTTCCCCACCCCCCTCGCCATAGCCATTGGCGTTGCTCTGTGTTCACCTCTGGAGTTAGTGATCAATATCATTCCTAACCGAAAGCTTATTGGATATACTCTGCGGGAGCAGGTTTCAGATATCGCCTTCCCGTTGTTGATGTCATTAGTGATGTTCGTGGGTGTTAATATTTTGACGAATCTTTCGTTAAATGTTTGGATAGAGTTGCTGATTCAAGTAGTTGTCGGAGTTGTAATTTATGCGGTTATGACGGTCATTTTTAAAAGAGATATTCTATTAGAAGGAATCAATATAATAAAGAACAAATTTCATAGAAAGGACTAAAGTGAAATGAATGATACCAAGTATGATAAAAGATTGCTAATAATAGGAGCATCTATTCTTCAGCTTCCCGCCATTAGTTTAGCAAAAGAGCTCGGATATTACGTTGGTGTTATCGATTACAATCCAAGCGCTATCGGCGTTCCTTACGCAGATGAATTTTTTTGCGTTAGCACCATAGATATTGACGGCGTTGTAAAGACCGCCGAAGAATTCAAGCCTGACGGAATTATGACTCTTGCTACCGATATGCCGATGCGCTCTATTGCAGCGGCGTGTGAAAAACTGGGGCTTTGCGGTATTTCCTTTGATACTGCGATCAAATCCACCGATAAGGGCGAAATGATCCGGACATTTGAAGTAAATGGAGTGGAACATCCTTGGTATTATATTCTGTCTAACCCTAATGAATTTGAAGATGTGATTGCTAATATCACGTTCCCTTGTATTAGTAAGCCTACGGATAATTCAGGAAGTCGAGGCGTTATACTTATTCATAACGATGACGAGTTAAGAGATGCTGTTTCCTACAGTTCAAGCAACGGAAGATGCGGCGGTGTGATTGTAGAAGAATATATGGTTGGTCCGGAGGTAAGTGTGGAGATTATTTCGGTTGACGGGCAGCCGCATGTTTTGCAGGTGACAGACAAGCTTACGACCGGTGCGCCTCACTTTGTAGAAATGGGTCATTCTCAACCCAGCAGATTGCCGGAAAGCGACGTAATCAAAATCAAGGATCTTGCGTGTCGCGCTGTCAAGGCGGTTGGAATAGAAAACGGACCTGCGCACGTTGAGATCATTTTGACGGATAATGGTCCGAAAATGGTTGAGCTTGGTGCGCGTATGGGCGGCGATTGTATTACAACACACCTTGTTCCTTTATCTACAGGGGTGAATATGATAGAATCCACAATACGAATTGCCTGTGGAGAAATCCCAGATATTAAAACAAAGACCAATAAGGGAAGTGCTATCAGATATTTTAATCCTCGACCTGGTGAGATAAAGGAAATTCGCGGAGTAGAGGCTGCTTCTGAGATCAAGGGGGTTTGTGAGATTTCTTTTGTCAAAAATGTTGGCGACAATGTCGGTTCAATAGGAAGTAGTACCGATAGAGCAGGCTTTGTCATAGCACAGGCCAATACAGCCGAAGAAGCTGTTAGGATATGTGAACAAGCGTGTAAAATGATAGAAATAGTTACGGTATAATGAAAAAACTTTTAATTCTTGGTGGTTTCCCTCAAATGATAGAGATTATTTCAACCGCCAAATCAATGGGAATATATACCATCGTTGCCGATCGTGATCACACGTCGCCTTCCAAAAGATTTGCTGATTTTTCGGTGGACATCAATGTTGTTTACCAAAAAAGCAATCTGGCGTTGAAGATGATTCCCATAACGGAAGAAAATGTTTCGTTGGTTTGCGATTTGAGAGATCCTATATATGAAGGACAGTTTCGATATCAGCTTTCACTCGGGGACTTTGGGTACTATGCATATCTGGATGATGAGCCTGTTGGATATGGCTGGGTAAAGCGTCCCGGTTCGGATGATTATTTCTTCAAAATTGATGAAGGATGCGTTTGTTTGTGCCGTTTTTTCGTTCACGAAACAATGAGAGGGCATGGAATATATCACGAGATAATAAGCGAGCTGATAAGAAAAGAAAATACCGCAAATACCTTTTACATAGCGGTAGAGCGAGGAAACGAATTTTCCGAAAGAGGATTAAAAAAAGTCGGATTTAAATTTGTAAAGGAATATGGTTTTATTCGAGGTTTTAAGAAAACCTTTAACATGAAAAAACTAACTACATAGATTTTGAGGAATTTTATTATGGAATTAAAGAACAAAACACTACTGCTTATGGGTGGCGGCGCTTATGCGAAGGATATCAAGAAATACAAGGACGAAATGGGATTCCGAATTGTTGCTCTTGGACGAGATGCCGGGACCCCTATTGCAAAGATTTCTGATTCGTTTTATCAGATCGACACGCAAAATGTTGACGCAGTTTGCGAGGTGGTAAAAAAAGAAGGTGTTAACGGCATTTTTGTTGGCTCCTCTGAGGTAAATATTGATCCCGCTATCACGGTAAGTGAAAGAACTGGATGTCATTTTTACGTGACCCGTCATCAATGGGAGATACTTGCAAACAAGGCGAAATTTAAGGAGTATTGTCGCAAATATGGAGTGCCTGTCGTACCGGAATTTGAAATAAAACCCGGATACACTCGCGCGGATGTGGAAAAACTGAGCTTTCCCGTTCTTCTCAAACCCACCGACAGCTCAGGGGCGAGAGGAATGAATGCTTGTTATTCCGCTGATGATTTCGACAATTTATATGAAGAAGCCCTTCGATTCTCCAAGAAGAAAGAAGTTATTGTCGAAGAACTTATTACAAATGCTGACGAAGTTTTCTTCCAATATACTATTCAGGACGGAGAATGCTCTTTGACCTCTTGCTTTACCAAAGTATTTGTTAAGAGTGAGAACAAATCTTTAATACTTCCTATCTTCCATATGTATCCCAGCAAATACATAGAGGAATATTTTGCAAGTGTGCACAAAAGTGTTAAGGCGATGTTCCGCGCCATTGATGTACGTGACGGCGTTATGACTCTCCAAAGCTTTTATAAAAACGGACGTTTTTACGTATTTGAGGCGGGCTTTAGAATGGGCGGTGCACAGAATTATATCTTCTCAGAGTACCAGAATGGAAATAACTCTTTGAATTATATGATTAATTACGCACTTACTGGTAGCATGAACGATAAGCTGATCGTGGAGAGTGATAATGCGAGATTCCGTCATCCTTGCTGTAACTATTACGTTGGCTTGAAGGCGGGCGTAATTGCTGAAATGGGCGGTGTCAAGGATGCCGAAAAGCTTAATGGTGTATTAAATATAACCGTTATGGCGCATGAAGGTGAGGAAATATTGGACACCAATGCTCTTGAGCGCGTTTGCTTACGAATCCACGTTGTAGGAGAGACACCCGAAAAACTATCAGAAAATTTGGTTCGCATCAGCAGCACGTTGCAAATCATATCCACAACGGGCAATGAAATGCAATTAGAGCCGCTTTCTTATGAGCGCTGCCTTAAAGCAATCAATGCTGCTACATCTTTCGGTCTGTAATAATCTAAATTTGAAAGGATAGACTATGCCAAGGGAATTTTTATATCTTGCCGTCGTATTTGCGGTGGCGATAATTGGATTTATGATCGTAAAGCGCCCGCTTTACGAATGCATGTTAGCCGCATTCATCGTATTGGTTACCGTTACTGGAACATGGGCGAATATAGGAGGCTATATATGGGATGCTCTAAAAGAGCCTACTATGTATATTATTTTTGTATTTATAATTTCTGCTCATTTGCTGGCAAAAACAACCGTTATTGATGATTGTATTGCTATCATTCTTTCCATTTTCGGTCGTTTGAGAGGTGGCGCAGGATTTGTATCGATTATAGGCAGTACATACATGGGTTCTCTTTCCGGTTCCGGTCCCGGCAATGTTGCAACGACCGGCGTATTTACTATTCCTGCAATGATTAAATCGGGATATCCGCCGCATCTTGCTGCCAATGTAGAAGCACATGCAAGTACTATGGGAAATATGATTCCACCTGCTGGAATGATTGGTATTGCTTTTGCAGCTCTAGATACACTTTATCCGAATACATATACCATGGCACAATATTGGATACTGTTGTGGGGAATTGCACTTTGGTTTGTCTTCCAACGTATTATAACACTGTACTTTATGTGTCGGTATTATAAGGTTGAACCAATGAAGAAAGAGGATATTCCCAGTTTAAGAAAATCCTTAAAATATGGTTGGAAGGCTGTGTTTCTTCCGATCATTGTATTTCTACCATTCCTTTTGACAAGCGTTTTTGAAGGCTTTTTTGCTGCTCGCCTTGGTGCCGGGCTGTCTTCATTCAATAATAGCATTATCTTGTTTATTCCTTCACTGATCGTTATTTGCGGCATTCTTTTATCGGGTAAAGAAACGATTAAAAAAATGACACCTACGGTTTGCTTTGAAGGGATTGAGAAAGGAATGTCTAAGGTTGTTCCTACATCGGCACTTGTGCTGTTCGCATATTTTGTGAGCAATGTGTTTGAGGATCTAAAAGTAGAGGTTGCAATCGGTGAATTTATTCAATCGTTCAATATGCCGTATTTTGTTCTTTGTCTCATCATACCGCTTTTTATGGCTATTCTTGGAATGCTCCTTCCCGGTTCGACACAAGTTAAGATTTTTGGTGGCATTATTATCTCTATTCTCGCAGGTGCGGGCGGAAACCCTATGTTAGTCGCCGCGATGCTTCCTTGTATATGTGGAGCGATGCACGGAGTTACCCCCCCATATTGTGCCTGTGTTTATACAGGTATGGGGATTGCTCAGTCAGAACTTAAGCCTACTTTGAAGAATTGTATGATATGGGTAGTGATTCACTATATTCTTTCTGTGGTTGTTTTGCTTGGGTGGATTCCGCTGATAGGATTGATAAAATAAAGGAGAAGTTGTATGCGTAAGAAAATATACACTATACTTAACAGAATATACGGAATAATGATGACAGTATCATTTTTCGCGGGCATACTTCCGCTTATTCCATTCATAATTGCAATTTTTATTGGTGGAGATATTGGTGCAAATATTTCTATATTCTTATACAAACAATTTTATCCATGGGTCATAGTTATTGGTTCGGCAGCGATACTTGTTGGTCTTATTGCGATGTATGTTGGTAAGATCGAGGGATTGTCGGTAAAAAAAGTCAGTACAAATGAAAATGACAGCTCAATGAATTCATAACCAAACAAACCACATTATTATTTTAAGAGAGGGATAAATTATGTCACTTTTTACAAACAAAACATTATTGATTACTGGTGGTACGGGCTCGTTTGGCAATGCCGTGCTTAACCGTTTTCTTAAGACCGACATTGGTGAGATTCGCATTTTCTCGCGTGACGAGAAGAAGCAGGACGACATGCGTCACGAATTTCAGGCGAAGATGCCTGAGGTGGCTGACAAGATCAAGTTTTACATTGGCGACGTTCGCGATATCGCGTCGGTTCGCAACGCGATGCACGGCGTTGACTACATCTTCCACGCTGCTGCTCTCAAGCAGGTTCCGTCCTGCGAGTTCTTCCCGATCGAGGCGGTTAAGACCAACGTTCTCGGCACCGAAAATGTTCTGACTGCCGCGATTGAGGCAGGTGTTAAGAACGTCGTTTGTCTTTCGACCGACAAGGCTGCGTACCCCGTCAACGCGATGGGCACGTCCAAGGCGATGATGGAGAAGGTCATCGTAGCAAAATCGCGCACGGTTTCTCCCGAGAAGACCAAGATCTGCTGCACCCGTTACGGCAACGTGATGTGTTCCCGCGGTTCGGTCATTCCGCTCTGGATCGACCAGATCCGTGCAGGCAAGCCGATTACGATTACCGACGGCTCGATGACTCGTTTCATTATGTCGCTCGACGAAGCTGTTGACCTCGTTCTTTTTGCCTTTGAGCACGGCGAGAGCGGTGATATTCTCGTTCAGAAGGCGCCTGCCTGCACGATTCAGACGCAGGCTGAGGCTGTTTGCGAGCTCTTTGGTGGTGACAAGACCGCCATTAAGGTGATCGGTATCCGTCACGGCGAGAAGATGTACGAAACTCTTCTGACCAACGAGGAATGTGCGAACGCGATCGACATGGGCAATTTCTACCGTGTTCCTTGCGACAAGCGCGGTCTGAACTACGACAAGTATTTCAACCAAGGTGACGCTGAGCGCAACACTCTGACCGAGTTCAACTCGAACAACACCGATCTTCTTTCGGTAGAAGAAACCAAGGCAAAGATCGCAAGTCTGAAGTATATTCAGGACGAGCTTGCAAAGGAATCGAAGTAATATGAACATACTGATCACCGGCGCAAAGGGTTTTGTCGGAAAAAATCTTTGTGCTGCCTTAAAAAACATTCGTGACGGCAAGGACAGAACCCATCCGTCTTTGACGCTTGGCGAGATCTTTGAATACGATCTTGACACTGATCCCTCTCTGCTTGACGGGTATTGCGAAAAAGCGGACTTTGTCTTCCATCTTGCGGGCGTGAATCGACCGAAGGATCCTGCCGAGTTTATGCAAGGAAACTTTGGATTTACTTCGACGCTGCTTGACACTCTGAAAAAGAACGGGAACAAGTGTCCCGTGATGATCTCGTCGTCGATTCAGGCGACCTGTATCGGCAGATACGACAGCGACTACGGACGCTCGAAGAAGGCAGGCGAGGAGCTGATTTTCTCGTATGGCGAGGAGACGGGCGCAAAGGTGCTCGTTTACCGTTTCCCGAATCTCTTTGGAAAATGGTGCCGTCCGAACTACAATTCTGCCGTTGCAACCTTTTGTAACAACATCGCAAATGATCTTCCGATCACCGTGAGTGATCCTTCGATTGTGCTGGAGCTTCTCTACATCGACGATCTTGTCGACGAGATGATTGTGGCGCTGGAGGGCAGGGAGCACCGTTGCGAATTTGACGGCATTTCGACGGTTCTCTGTGAGAATGGTCGCTACTGTGCCGCTCCCGTGTCGCACCGTGTGACTCTTGGCGAGATCGTGTCGCTGCTCGAGAGCTTCCGCGATCAGCCGTCGACCCTTGTGATGCCCGAAATTCCGACGGGCAGCTTTGCGAAGAAGCTTTACAGCACCTATCTGTCCTATCTTCCGAAGGAGAAGGTGTCCTTCCCCTTGAAGATGAACGTGGACGATCGCGGCAGCTTTACCGAGCTTCTCAAGACGGCAAGCTGCGGACAGTTTTCGGTGAATATTTCGAAGCCCGGAATTACCAAGGGTCAGCATTGGCACCACACCAAGTGGGAATTCTTTATCGTCGTCAGCGGTCACGGACTCATTGAGGAGCGCAAGATTGGCTCGGACGAGGTATTTCGCTTTGAGGTTTCGGGCGAGAAGATCGAAGCAATTCATATGCTGCCCGGATACACGCACAACATTATCAATTTAAGCGATACGGAAAATCTCGTGACGGTGATGTGGGCAAACGAGCCGTTTGACCCGAATCACCCCGACACGTTCTTTGAGGTGGTATGATATGGCACAATTTCAAAATAACGGAAAACTCAAGCTTCTGATCATCGTGGGCACTCGCCCCGAGATCATTCGTCTGGCGGCGGTCATCAACAAGTGCCGTCAGTATTTCGACACGATTCTTGCCCACACGGGACAGAATTACGACTACAATCTCAACGGCATTTTCTTTCGCGATCTGAAGCTTGCCGATCCCGACGTGTATCTTGAGGCTGTGGGTGCGGATCTTGGCGAGACCTGCGGAAACATCATTGCAAAATCCTACAAGCTGATGGTGGAGATCAAGCCCGATGCCGTTTTGGTTCTTGGCGACACCAACTCCTGTTTGTCGGTCATCGGTGCAAAGCGCTTGCATATTCCGATCTTCCATATGGAAGCGGGCAACCGTTGTAAGGACGAATGTCTGCCCGAAGAGACTAACCGCCGTATTGTGGACATCATTTCCGATGTAAATATGGCGTATTCCGAGCACGCGCGCCGCTATCTTGCCGATTGCGGTTTGCCGAAGGAGAGAACCTACGTGACGGGTTCACCGATGGCTGAGGTGCTTCATAACAATCTTGCTGAGATAGAGGCGAGTGACATTCACGCACGTCTCGGCCTCGAAAAGGGCAAGTATATCCTTTTGTCTGCCCACAGAGAAGAGAATATCGACACCGAGAAGAATTTCAATTCGCTCTTCTCGGCGATCAATAAGATGGCGGAAAAATACGATATGCCCATTCTGTATTCCTGCCATCCGAGAAGCCGTAATCGCTTGGCGGCAAGCGGATTTGAGCTTGACAGGCGTGTGATTCAGCACGAGCCGCTTGGCTTCCACGACTACAACTGTCTGCAGATGAACGCGTTTGCCGTTGTTTCGGACAGCGGAACGCTTCCTGAGGAGTCGAGCTTCTTTACGAGCATTGGACATCCGTTCCCCGCGGTTTGTATCCGTACCTCAACCGAGCGTCCCGAGGCGCTTGACAAGGCGTGCTTTATTCTCTCGGGCATTGATGAGAAGGGGCTCCTTCAGGCGGTCGATACGGCGGTGACGATGAACCAAAACGGTGACTACGGCATTCCCGTGCCTGACTATATTGAGGAGAACGTTTCGACGAAGGTCGTTAAGATCATTCAGTCCTACACGGGCGTGGTCGACAAGATGGTTTGGAGAAAATTCTAAGCGAAAAAAGCAAACACGGAAGGGAGGAGTTTTCGTGGAGAAAAACATAGAACAGCTGATGTTTTCGTTGCTTCGTTGCGCTCTTTGCGAAAGCTCTCTTTCGGAGAATGAGCGCATGGAGCTCTCCGAGGAAGAGCTGGGATCGCTTTACGCCCTCTCGAAAAAGCAGGACGTGGCGCATATCGTTGGCTATGCCTTGGAAAAAGAGAAGCTGTTGTCTCATGAAAGTTCCTTTTTCGCAAAATTTCAAAAGCAGCAGATGATCGCCATCCTTCGGCAGGAGCGGCTAGATTACGAGCTCTCTCAAATTCGTGGTGTGCTCGAAGCGGCAAAGATTCGCTTCTTGCCGCTCAAGGGCTCAGTGCTTCGCTCGCTCTATCCCGTGGCGTGGCTTCGGACGAGCTGTGATATTGACGTGCTCGTGGACGAGGCTCAGCTGGATTCGTGCGTGGCTCTGCTTTGTGAGAAGCTTGGCTACACGACTGACGGAGAGAGAAATTATCACGATATTTCGATGTACTCCTCCAATGGTGTACATTTAGAACTTCATTTTTCGATCAAGGAAAATATGGATTCAATAGATAAGTTGCTTTCCGAGGTGTGGTCTTATGCCGTATTGATTGATGAAAAGGAGTATCAATATCGGCTAACAAACGAATATTTAATTTTTTATTGTATTGCACATATGGCGCATCATTTTGTGAATGGTGGCTGCGGAATAAAACCATTTTTAGATTTGTTTTTGATTCAGAAAAACATTGAGTTTAATTTGGAAACAGTACGAGAATTTTGTTCCATATGTAACTTACAGACTTTTTATGAAAAAGTTACGGAATTGATGCACGCTTGGTTTGAAGATAAGTCGAAAAGCGATCTTATTTTGAAAATGCAGTCGTATATCTTGCAAGGTGGCGTGTATGGAACATTGGAAAACAAAGTGATAACCAAACAGGGGATAAGCGGCGGAAAGTTTAAGTATGCTTGGTCGAGAATTTTTCTTACTTCCAAGACGTTAATGAATTATTATCCGTGTATTAAAAAGCATATTTGGCTTACCCCGTTTTGTCAGATTCATAGGTGGTTTAAAATTTTTAGCAATGGTCATAGGTTTAGGCAATCTGTAAACGAGCTTAAATCAAACAATTCGATATCAAAAGAAAACGTCACCGAAATGACGCGATTACTGAAAGAAATCGGATTGTAATTTGATATTTTACCATTAATATTCGTAGCCCGAGGCGTTACTTGCTTTTGTCTGTAACTCCTCGGGAAATTTATTATGGTTTGAATATGAGCCAAATTTTTTCAATTTTATGCTTTCTGTTTCAGCAAAATATCAGCAATCTTTTTTGCTGAATCGCCTCGTCCGTAATAATCACTATGCGATTCCTTATTTGGCTGTTTTAGCAGCGTGTAAAATTTGTTTTTAAGGAAAGGATCTTCGGGATCAACGAGAATAGAAAATGGGAAATTGGATCTTCGTTCGCTGACCTTTCGTAAAATCAGAATCTTTTTGGCGTGAAAAATGCACTCTTCTTGCACTCCTCCGCTATCGGTGACAATCATCTCGGAGCGGAGAAGTTCTCGATAAAATTCGTCTGGCTTCATAGGAGCTGTGAGACAAAAATTTGATACTCCTCTCAGGTGTGCTTCGGCACAGGAGACGATCGCCGGATTAGGATGAAGAGGAAATAAAAAGTGGTACTCGTTCAGTTCTTTTGAAAGTTCGGCGAGCGCGTCGAAGATTCTATCAATGTATGATAGATTTTCTCGTCGGTGGAGCGTGATGAGAATTTGCTTTTTTGGCGTGACATTCGGTTTTGAAATCGTGTTCCAATAATCGGCAAAGGTGTTTCCTACCGTAAAGATCTGTGTGTGCGGAATTCCCTCCCTGCGAAGATTTCTTGCTTCATCCTCGGAAGGGCAGAAATGGAGTGTTGCCACGGTACTGATCATTCGGCGGAATGCTTCCTCGGGATAGGGATCCTCATTACAATAGGTTCTCATTCCCGCTTCAATATGAATGACGGGGATAGCGTGGAAAAATCCGTATTCTGCTCCGACGAGTGTTGAAAGTGTGTCGCCCTGAACAATCACGGAGGAGAATTTTTGAGGAGTAAGAATGTCCCGCATTTGCGAAAGCATCTCAATTTTTGTTTGGGCGAGGTCGGACTGTTTGCCAATAGACAAACGGTAGTTTGGTACGATAGCATGATGAGCAAACATTGTATCAAGAAGCTCTGTATGTTGATCGGTATGAAGAATCTCAAAGGGGAGGTCTCGCTTTTGAAATTCCCAGACGAGGGGGAGAAGCTTGATGGCTTCGGGGCGAGTACCCAGGATAAAAAGAAAAGGTTTCATAAAAATCTCCTTTTCTTTACGGTATGCGATTCATTTGAAAAATATGAAAGATAAGGAATAGACAATTCGTTTTTTTTATGATATAATAAAATCAAAAGGGATGGAGGTGCTCGTATGATTTCGATCGATCGGGTTCTTGAAAAATTAGACGAATATTTGCATCGGAACGACTATGCGTCGGCAGAGCGCCACCTCAGCTTCTGGCTCTCCGAGGCAAGGGCGGAGCGTGACGGGCGTGCCGAGATCCTCGTACAGAACGAGCGAATGGGAATTTACCGAAAGCTCGCTCGTCGGGACGAGGCACTTCGTGTGGTAGACGAGGTTCTTTCGAAGATCGATGAGATGGGAATCTCGTATCAGGTCGGTGCGGCGACGACCTATCTCAACGCCGCCACCGTGTACTGTGCGTTTGGCATGGCAGAGCAGGGGATCTCTCTCTTTGAGAAGGCAAGAGAGATCTACGAAGCAGAGCTGGACGGACAGGATCGTCGACTTGGCGGACTCTATAACAATATGGGGTTGACGCTCGTGGAGCTCGGTCGTTTTGCGGAGGCAAGAGAGCTTTACGGCAAGGCAATCTCGGTGATGCTTTCGTGTGAGGGCGGAGAAGCCGAAGCGGCGATCACGCATCTCAATCTTGCTACGGCGGCGGAAAAGGAGTTTGGACTTCTCGACGCCGACGAGCGGATCTCGGATCATCTTGATCGCGCCGAAGAGCTTTTGGAGTGTGTGCGTCTGCGCGACGGAAATTATGCGTTCGCGTGTGAAAAATGCGCGACGGTCTTTCATTATTACGGTCGCTTTTCCTACGGAAACGAGCTCGCGGAGCGGGCAAGGAGGATTTATGAGCAGAGGCATTGAGCTCTCAGAGCGTTTTTATCTTGCGCACGGTGAGCCGATGCTGCGGGAACAGTTTCCCGAGCTATGCTCTCTCGTGGCGGTGGGACTTCTCGGCAGTGGCTCGGAGTGCTTTGGGTACGATGACGAGATTTCCCGCGATCACGATTTCGAGGCGGGCTTTTGCCTCATTCTTCCCGACGAGTCACTCGTGGACCGCAAGCAGGAGTTTGCGCTCGAGCGAGCCTACGCCAAGCTTCCGCGAGAATTTGAGGGTGTAGTGCGCTCTCCGATGAATCCCGTGGGCGGTAACCGCCACGGCGTGATTCGTCTTTCGGAGCTTTTGAAGCAGAAAACGGGCAGAGAGGATGGCGTGTTGACGCTTCGCGATTGGTTTTTCGTGCCCGAGCAGTCGCTGCTCGAGCTGACGAACGGAAGGATTTTCCGAGATGATCTTGGCGCGCTGACCTCGGCACGGGAGCGGCTTTCGTATTTTCCTGAGGACGTGCGCCGAAAGAAGCTGGCGGGCAAGCTGTTGATTGCGGCGCAGTCGGGGCAGTACAACTATGCGCGATGTGTGCGTCGCGGTGAGCGTGCTGCCGCGCAGTTGGCTCTTTTTGAATTTGTGCAGAGTATTCAACACGTGATTTTTCTACTCAATCGCAGATATTTACCGTATTACAAATGGAGCTTTCGCGCTTTGCGGGAGTTGCCGCTGTTATCGGACTGTGCTTCGGATTTGGAATTCTTGATTTCGAGCGCAAATACGTCGAGTGAGTTCGCACGCAAGCAGGGCATCGTGGAAGAAATTGCGGAGAAGATCACAAAGGAGCTTTGTGCGCAAAATCTTTCCGACCGACAGGACGCCGAGCTTGAGGCGCACGCGTACGCGGTCAATGATCGCATTGCGAACGAAGCTGTGCGAAATTTACATATTCTTTCCGCGGTATAACGAAAGGAGAAGAGAAGATGGAATCTTTTTTGGGTGGTATGATTGTCGGTCTTTTATGCATTGTGCTCGGTGCGATCAATATGACGGGAAATCTTACGACGCTGCATCGCTATCACCGCCATCGGGTGAGTGAGGAGAATCGTGTGCCGTATGGCAGAACGGTCGGTCTTGGCAGTATTCTTTGCGGCGTTGGACTCGTGCTCTTTTCGGTGCTCTCGCTGAGCTCTGCGGTGCTTGGCACAGTGGCTTTGATTGTTTTCCTTGCCGTTGGTCTTGGACTGACCTTTTGGGCGATGTTCAAATATAACGGCGGGATTTTTTAGAAAAAATCTCAACAAAACAGCGTAGCCGTGTTTGCGGCTACGCTGTTTTCTGTTATTTCCATTTTCCCAATTCTTCTTTACGCTTTTGTTCCCGTAGTTCTTCTTCCATGCGTTGTTTTTCTTGGATTTTTGCTTTGATGAAGGCGCGTTTTTCTTGGATTTTTTGAAATAAGAAAACCGATTGAGGAATGAAAAACACAATCAAAGCAATCGGCATCGCGGCAGGAGTCGACGTTAAAAGAATACAGGGCAGATACATAGGAACGACGCTGTAATAAAGCGCCAACATTCGATGGAAGGATTGCTTGTATTCTTGTGTAAAGGTGTATTCCGCATCTTTCCTGAATAAAATGATGTCTGCATTGCGCAAAAAATAGGTACTGAATGCCAAAAAATTCCCTTTGTTTTGAAAGACGTATGCCAAAAGTCCGTATAATAAATGAAAGGTTAGTAAACCGATGGCAGGAATTGAGTATTTTGTGATTTGAAGTTTGTTCCAAAACAAGAGCAAAGGTACGATGCTTACGAAGAGAATGGCGCAAAACAAAAGAAGAAGGATTTTTTTATAGTTTTTCATTGGTGTCTCCGATGGTGTTCAATGGTGATGATGATGGTGGTGGTGTCCGCCGTGCTCGTGGTGTTCGACGTGACAATGCTCCTCGTGGCAGTGCTCACCCTCACGTTCGAGCTCGAGTGTGACGTGTCCGATGCCGTGCTCCGAAAGCTCCTCTCGGACCTTGTGCTTGATTTCGTGCGCGTCGGCGCTTGTGACGATATGCATCGTGGCGTAATTGCTCTCGCCGTCCATGCTCCAAACGTGGATATGATGCACGTCGATGACTCCGTCAATTTCGAGAAGATGCTCCCGAAGCTCTGCGACCTTGACACCGTGCGGCGTTTTCTCAAGGAAGAGCGAGAGCACCTCGGAGAGGTTTTTGATGGCGGCAATCAGGATAAAGATCGCCACTCCGATCGACATCAGCGGGTCGATGATCGCAAAATCGGTAAATCTCATGACGACCGCGCCGATCAGCACGACCGCCCAGCCGAGCACGTCCTCGAGCATGTGCAGATTGACGGCTCTTTGATTGAGTGAGCCACGCTCTCGGGTAAAGAATGCCGCAAGGAGATTGACACACACGCCGACGATGGCAAAGAGGATCATTCCGTCGTAGTTGATGTCGGTGGGGGAGAGAATTCTTCCAACCGCGCCCGCGATGACCGCCACCGAGCCGACGAGGAGGATGAGCGTTGTGATCACGCTTCCGATGACTGAATATCTCGCGTAGCCGTAGGTGTATTTCTCATCGGGCTGTTTTTTACTCTTCTTTTCGAGAAAGAAGGAAACGCCGATGCTTGCCGCGTCCCCGATATCGTGCAGCGCATCGGACAGAATGGCAACGCTTCCCGTAAAGATTCCGCCAAAGAATTCAAAGACAGAAAAGAAAAGATTTAAAAGAAAGGCAATGAGAATGTTTTTTTCGGTTTTCATCGCAAGCTCCCCTCACTGATTGGTATATTCGGTAAAAGTATAGCACGCAAAGCTTGCTTTGTCAAGCTACACGCGGTAAAAAAGTTGTACCGAATTCAATTTAAGGACGCACTACAATCATGATTTCTCGTATTCAAATCCGGCATAGACTTCCTTAAATTGTTGAATGAATCATATGTTCAAGCTGTATCTTTTCCCCCGAAATAAAGCAGCTGATGGAATATATGGCAAGACATCACGATGACCTGCTCAAAACGATGACCGACGAGCAGAAAGAGATTTTCGAAAAGTTCGACGATTGCTGGAGCGAGGTTCAAGGGTGGAGGTGCAGACCGATCGAATCATCAATCAGCAACAATGAATCAGGCGGATCGCAACCTGCTCTCCGTCCTTAAAAATTATACAAATCCGTCGAACATTCTTGATTTATTTACGATTTTGTGATATAATTAATCAAATATACAAGCAGCGCGAAGATGAAAGGAGGCTTGTTTATGAATATACTACATATGAAATACGCGGTCGAGGTAGCAAGACTCGGCTCATTAAACAAAGCTGCTGAAACGCTTATGATCGCGCAACCGAATATTAGCCGTTCTATCAAGGAGCTTGAAGCAGATCTTGGTATTACGATTTTTCAACGAAGTGCAAAGGGAATGGTTTTGACTCCTGAGGGAGAGGAGTTTATGGACTATGCGCGTGATATTCTTTACCGTATCGATAAAATCGAGCAGTCCTACCGTGACGGTTCACACAAGAAGCGCAAGTTCTCCATCTCCGTTCCTCGTGCGTGCTATATTTCTGCGGCGCTCGCGGAATTCTCGAAGAATATCGGTGATGTTGACGTAGAAATATACTATAAGGAAACGAATTCTAAAAAGACGATCAAGAAGCTTTTGGAGAATGAATACAAGCTCGGCATTATTCGTTATTCGGAAAACTACGATAAGTATTACAAGACGATGCTTGAGGAAAAGGGACTTACCTTTGAGTTGGTTGCCGAGTTCTCGTACGTTCTGATTATGAGCCGTGATAACCCTCTCGCTGAGAAAGAAACGATCACATACGATGACTTGTCTTCTTACATTGAGATAGCGCACGCAGATCCGTACGTCCCCTCGCTGTCAATGTCAAAGGTGTTCCGCGAGGAGCTTCCCGACCATATCGGACAGAGAATATTCGTCTTTGAGAGAGCAAGTCAGTTTGACCTTCTCTCCGAAAACAACAAGACCTTTATGTGGGTATCTCCCGCATCGCAGCAGATTCTTGACAGATATAATCTCGTGCAGCGTGTGTGCGAAGGAAATAAGAGGATCTATAAAGACGTTCTTGTTTATCATAAAGGATATAAACTCACCAAACTCGATAAGGATTTCATTACCGCGTTATGCGAATCAAGAAGGAAATTCGTTAAATAATGCGTTATAATACAACGATGGCTTTGCAAAAATGCAGAGCCATTTTTGTATTGATACAACTTATATCGATATTGATAATACCGATATAACATTTTAATAATTCCCAAAAAGTCGAACTTGTGTTAAAATATTAAAAGTTAAATGAGGAGGTGGAAAATGAACGGATATTCTATCCCGAAAGCAACGCTTGGAAGGCTTCCGCAGTATCTTGAATATTTGAGAAATCTATCCGAATCACACCGTACTATCTCGGCAACAGCGATTGCCAAGGGGTTATCGCTTGGCGACGTTCAGGTACGAAAAGACCTTGCAGCAGTCAGCGGTGCGGGAAAACCTAAGATCGGATATGAGCGCGATAAGCTGATAGGAGATCTTGAACGCCATCTCGGATATGAGCGGCTGACGAATGCTGTTCTCGTTGGCGCAGGGAAGCTTGGTCGAGCGCTTCTTGATTATGAGGGCTTTGAGGATTTTGGTGTGAAGATCGTTGCAGGCTTTGATTGTAACGAGCAGGTAATTCAAATGGATAACACCTCAAAATCCATTCTGCCCATCAAGAATCTTGAAACCTACTGCATCGAAAACGAGGTCAAGCTCGGGATTATCACGGTGGGTCAAGGTTCGGCGCAAAATGTTTGCGACCAGCTGGTGAAAAGCGGAATTACAGCAATATGGAATTTTGCACCGTGTACCTTAAGAGTTCCCTCGGGGGTGCTTTTGAAGCAAGAAAACCTGGCGTTATCTCTCGCATATCTGAACAATCAATTGTGCAAATAATTTTTAAAAGGGTATAGAAAATGGAACCAAAAGCTTACGAAATCGTGGATAGTGTACGGGCACTAACCTCCGTTATCCTCTGATGAGCGAGCTCAAGCAGACGTATTTTAACGCTTACTATGGAAATCATTTCGTAGAGCCCAAGATGCCTCAAGCAATCTTGACGTTGCAACTCCCCATGCAACCAAGACTCCCTATCGCAAGGGCAAAAGGCGTGAAATATAGGAGGAAAAGCAAATGAAACTGGATAGAGTAATCGCAGTAAGAAATGACAAGACCGTTTACCGTGACGGTGACAGATGTATCAAGATCTTTAACGCAGAATATTCCAAGGCTGACGTGCTCAATGAAGCACTCAATCTGGCAAGAATCGAGGAAACCGGACTGAATATCCCCAAGGTTTTTGAGGTAACTATGATCGACGGCAAGTGGGCAATCGTTTCCGAGTTTGTCAAGGGAAAGACGCTTGCACAGCTGATGAAAGAAAACCCCGAGAAGAAGTGCGAGTACATTGAGCTTCTCGTAGACCTTCAACTGAGCGTTCACGCAAAGACCTGTCCTCTCCTGAACAAGCTGAAGGACAAGATGAGCCGCAAGATCGCACAGACAGACTTTGACGCCACCACTCGCTACGATCTTCACAACCGTCTTGAAGGAATGCCCAAGCACAACAAGGTATGTCACGGAGATTTCAACCCCTCCAACATCATTATCACCGAGAACGGTGTTCCTTACATTCTCGACTGGTCTCACGCAACTCAGGGGAACGCTTCCGCAGACGTTGCACGCACCTATCTTCTGTTCTGGCTGAACGGAGATATTTCCGGTGCGGAAACTTATCTCGACACCTTCTGCAAAAAGAGCGGTACCGCAAAGCAGTACGTTCAGAAGTGGATGCCTATCGTAGCCGCAGCTCAGTCGGTTCAGGGGAACGAGAAGGAGCGCGAGTTCCTTATGGGCTGGGTCGTCGGTGTAGATTATCAGTAATAGAATCGAAGTTCACGATGGATGCGAGAAAATCGATCGCATCAATCAAAAAAATTTAAAAAAATATTGTGAGGTAAAAATATTATGCTTAAAATTACAGTTTGTATCGGAAGTTCTTGCCACATTAAGGGTTCTCGTCAGGTAGTAGAGCAGCTTCAGTGTTTGATCGCAGAGAACAACATCGGTGATAAGGTGGAGCTTGGCAGCACCTTCTGCATGGGCAAGTGTCAGCAGGGCGTATGTGTAACGGTCAATGACTC
>JAGBSP010000045.1 GCA_017631855.1 Clostridia bacterium
GAGGAATGTATGGCGGCGGGAGCACGGGTGATTTTGTGCGTGACCGTTCCTTACGACGACGTGAGTGGTGGGGAAGAGCCGATCATGAAATGTCAGGATGCGCTGAACGAATGCGGAGATTTCGTTCGTTCGCTTGCCGAAAAATACGGATGTCCCGTAGTGGATTTTCCGAAGATTCTCTATCCGATGCTTGGAACGCGTGACATTATTTGCCACGACCGTGTGCATCCGACCGAGGAAGGACATCATTTAATGGCGCAGATCTTTTTAAAGGAGCTGGGCGAGATCGATGAATGTGATTTTGATACTCCCTTCGAATGGGAAGCGTGGAATCGGGAGCGCTATGATTGTGAGCAAGAACTGAATCTCGTGAATCTGATTGAATACTGTGTCTTCGTTCCCGAACGCTACGTGGAGAAAACATCGCTCGAGGAGCGCAAAAAAATTGCGGAAGAACGCTATGCCCAGTTTGCGGACAAAACCAATATTTTTGCTATGGGCTATGAGCAATTCCTTCAAAAGATCGATGATTATTCCTCTTACGTGGAAAAGACCGTGGAAAAGACGATTTTCTAAAATAAAATTGATTCTCAGCGTGGCTCCGTAAGACGTTCCCGCGGATTGGGTTTGCCCCGTCTGCGGTCTTGACAAGGACTCGTTCGACGCGGAATAATTAAAAAATGAGAGAGCAGATAAACGTCTGCTCTCTTTTTATTTTTCATATTTCAAGAACATATTTTTTGCGTACTCTCTCGGTGTCATTTGCATTTTTTTCTTAAAGGCATAGCTGAAATAGGATTGCGAGGAAAATCCGCACTCGTAGGCGATTTGCGCCAGAGTCATTTCGGTCGAGAGCAAGAGGTCGATCGCTTTTCTGAGTCGTTGCTCCTCGACGTACTCGTGCAGATTTTTTCCCGTGGAGGCTTTGAAGAGCTTGTGAAAATAGATCGGGCTGAATTTTGCGCGTTCCGAAAGTGATTCCAAGGTCAGCTCTTCCGCAATATTTTCATTGATATAGTTCAGCGTTTGCTCGATGACAATTCGGTTATTATGCTTCGGCTTTCGTAAAATCAGATGATTTGGCGCGTTTTTTTTCAGCGTGTGCACCAACCGAAGAATCAGGCTTTGGAGCATAATACTCTCCTCGGAAATTCCCGTATGATAGTGCTGAATCATCGATAGAAAGATTTCTCGCACCTCGTCGGTACGTTCAATTTCCATATAGTTTGGCAGTGCGGACAGCACCTCATAAAGCTGACCCTCGTTTACGATGAGATGAACGTAATAGCATCGAAACGGGAGCTTGGTG
This sequence comes from Clostridia bacterium, assembly GCA_017631855.1. GTDB lineage: Bacteria > Bacillota > Clostridia > Oscillospirales > CAG-272 > HGM12713. Next base: position 1,310 of record JAGBSP010000045.1, read on the forward strand.
TGGCGGATCTGCCCCGGCTTTGCGCAGATGACGACGTTTTCGACGATCGGATGAGAGGTAGAGTCGATATAAGAGATCCCACCCTCTTCCATGGGAAGCTCAATTTCAAACATCGTGGTTTTTCTGTTTTGGCTAGTCGTTCTGTTTTTGATGACCAGCTGTGCATTATAAATGCCAAGTGATACGATCTGCGGCAAAATAATTTCTTTCATAAAACCTCAAAAAAGATAATATTTCTAAAAAATAAGACAAAAATCCTATATTTAGTGAGCAAGATATATTATATAATAAAATTAAAGTATTGTCAAGAGAAAGGAGTCTTCTTTATGAAAATTACGTGGCTCGGTCAGGCAGGACTACTGTTTGACAACGGAAAAACCAAAATTATGGTGGATCCCTATCTTTCGGACAGTGTGGTGAAGGTCAATCCTCTGAATTACCGCCGCGTTCCGATCGACGATCGATTCTTTGGCGTTCTTCCCGACGTGATGATCTTTACTCACGATCATCTCGATCACTATGACCCCGAAACCGCGCCTCGCTTTTTGGAGCACTCGGAGAAGGGGATGACGGTGCTTTGCCCGACGTCGGTCTGGCAAAAGGCGAGACAGCACGGCGGCGGACACAACTACGTGGAATTCAACCGACACACCGAATGGACCGAGCACGGCTTCCGCTTTTCTGCCGTCAAGGCGGCGCACAGCGATCCTTGTGCGATTGGAGTTCTCATTGAGGATTTGGAAGAGGGCAAGGTGTATTACGTGGCGGGGGATACGCTATACAATACCGAGATCTTTGAAGATCTTCCCGAAAAGATCGATCTTGTTTTTCTGCCCGTCAACGGTGTTGGCAACAATATGAATGCCGACGATGCTCTTCGCTTTGCGGAGTGCACGGGAGCGAAGCGTGCCGTACCGTATCACATAGGAATGTTTGACGAGCTCACCCCCGAAATTTTTGGGGCAGAGCAGCGTCTTGTTTTAAAAATTTATGAAGAAACAGAGGTGTAAAAAATGAAAAAATACGAAGTGAAGGATCACGCACCCAGCCTTCTTCCCGACGGATATGAGTTTGAACTCGTATGGTCAGACGAGTTTGACGGCGACCGAGTGGACGAAACCAAATGGGATTACCGTCTTTCGATGATGGGCAAGCGCCACCCCGCATGGACCGACAAGGGCGTCAGAGTGGAGGACGGCTTTGCGAAGTTTTCGATCTTTGAGGAGGACGGCGAGATCGTTTCCTCTCAGCTTCAGACGGGCTACAACTTTATGGACGAGCCTGTGAAGGAGACGATGTTTGGCGCGGAGCATTTGCAATGGCCGATCGGAAAGCTCAAGGAAAACAAATACACCCACCGCTACGGTTATTATGAGTGCCGTTGCCGCCTTCAGCAGATGGAGGGTTGGTGGAGCGCGTTCTGGCTTCAGTCGCCCATCATCGGCGCATCGCTCGATCCCAAGCTGACGGGAAGTGAGGTCGACATTATGGAGTGCTTCCATATTGGTGAGGTTCATCGCCACAACGTCTTTACGGGCGGCTACGGTCAGGATATGAAGCGACTTTACGTGGGTGGCGAGTACACCGTCCCCGTGGACGAGTACCATACCTACGGACTTCTTTGGCTTCCCGATCGCTACGTTTTCTACGTAGACGGCAAGGAGGACGGCGTTGTGACCGAGAACGTTTCTGCGATCGATCAGTTTATTTTGATTTCGACCGAGCCCAAGGGCTACCGTCATAAAAATCACCGTCCCACCGACGAAGCCATTGCCGCCGCCAAGGCAGGCGACGAGTTCTGGGTGGACTACGTTCGCGTATTTGATATTAAAAACTAATGAGGAGTCAGCAATGAAAATTACGAAAATCAAATCATTTGTGGTCGATTGCTTCCGCACCAACTGGGTGTTTGTGAAGGTTTATACCGACGAGGGAATTACGGGTGTCGGAGAGGGCACGCTCGAATACAAGGAAAAGGCGCTCGTTGGCGCGATCGAGCATATCGAAAGCACTCTTGTGGGCAAGGACCCCCGACAGATCGAAAAGCATTATCACGACATTTACCGCGATGCTTACTGGAGAGGCGGCGCGGTGCTGATGAGCGCGCTCTCCGCCGTGGAGATGGCTCTGTGGGATATTCTCGGAAAGTCCTTGAACGTTCCCGTCTATCAGCTGCTTGGCGGCAAGGTCAACGAGGAGTGCCGCATTTACGTCAACGGTTGGTTTGCGGGTGCGAAGGAGCCCGAAGAGTTCGGTGAAAAGGCGGCAGAGGCTGTCAAGCGCGGCGTGACTGCGATGAAGTGGGACCCGTTTGGAAAGAACTATTTGCAGATTTCCAACAAGGATCTCGACAAGGCGCTCCGCTGTATTGCGGCGGTGCGTGAGGCGGTGGGCGACGAGGTTGATCTTCTGATCGAGGCGCACGGACGCTTTGACGTTCCCACGGGAATCAAGATCGCACAAGAGGTTGCGCCCTTCAAGCCGATGCTTTTGGAAGAACCCGTTCCCCCAAACAATCTCGAGGCGCTCGCGGCAGTGCGTGAAAAATCGCCCGTTGCCATTTCGGCAGGCGAGAGACTTTATACCCGCTTTGACTACAACGAGCTCTTCCGCAGAAGAGCCTGCGACTACATTCAGCCCGATATTTCGCACGCGGGCGGTATTATGGAGCTCAAGAAGATCGCGGCGATTGCCGAGGCGAATTACATTCCGTTTGCGCCCCACAATCCGTCAGGCCCCATTGCCAATGCTGCAACGCTTCAGCTTGCCGCGTGCTGTCCGAACTTCTGTATTCTTGAAATTATGTACTCCGACGTGGATTACAGAAAGTATATCACCGACGAAAATCTCATCTACGAGAACGGTCGCATCAAGATCGGCGACAAGCCCGGACTCGGTATTGAGCTGAATGAGGAAGAGTGCTTAAAGCACCCCTACGTCGAGCACAATCTCCGTCATTACACGGGTGCGCTGACCGATATTCGTCCTGCAAAGACAGAATTTTATTTTTGAGGTGTGAGTAGATGCATAGACTGAATCCTATTGAAAAAATCAAGACAAAAAGCGCTTCCGAAATTACCACGTCAAAGCTTGGTATCGGCTTTGAAAAGCTTGACCGTGACGCCTTTGATCCCGAAAAGGCATACGATAAGATCAGTGAGATCGGTGTCAAGTGGGTTCGTATTCAATCGGGCTGGCAAAAGACCGAGAAAGAAAAGGGCGTATACGATTTTGCTTGGCTTGATTCGATCGTGGACAATCTTTTGTCGCGCGGTATGATCCCGTGGATGTGCGTTTGCTATGGCAATCAGATCTACGGCGGTCTTGCGGTGGAGAATTTCGGTGCGGTCGGTTGCCCTCCCGTTCTTACCGAGGAGCAGAGAGAGGCGTGGGACAATTACTGCGAGGCGCTCGCAAAGCATTTTTTCGGTAGAGTGACGCATTTTGAAGTTTGGAACGAGCCCGACGGACGTTATAGCTGGAAGCACGGTGTCAGCGCGATCGAGCTTGGGGAATTTACCGTTCGCACTGCTCGCGCGCTGAGAAGGGGAAATCCCGAGGTCTATCTGATTGGCGGAGCGCTCAGCCGTGTCAATCTTCCGTATCTGAACCAAGCGTTCAGTACGGGCATGGCAGAGGAGCTCGATGCGATTTCCTTCCACGTATATTCCTTTGACGATCGCAAGCTTGCGCCGTCGATTGCCGCGCTTCGCGCTCTGCTCGATCGCTACAATCCCGCGCTTGAGATCATTCAGGGAGAATCGGGGGCACAGTCGCGTCCCTTTGGTAACGGTGCCTTGAAGGACGGGGCGTGGACCCCGAGAAAGCAGTGTAAGCATCTGCTTCGCCACATAATCATCGACCTTGGTATGGGTGTGAAGTTCACCTCGTATTTCTCCGCAATGGATATGATGGAGGCACTTCGCGGTAAGGTGGGCGACAAGAAGAGCTATCAGGATTTCGGTTATTTCGGCGTGCTTGGCGCAGAGTTTGACGAGGACGGTGTGGCAACGGGAGATTATCCTCCCAAGCCCTCGTATTACGCGCTTTCCTATCTTGCCTCGCTCTTTGCGGGAGAGATCAGCCCCTGTACTCTGCCGATCCTTCCCGAAACCGACACGGCACCGCATTGCGGTAATATTCCTACCTTGTCGTGGGGCGAGATCGAAAGCTATGGCTTCCGTCTGGCAAACGGCTCGTATGCGTACGCGTATTGGGCGCCCGTCAATCATCTGACGCAGGATTTTGAGAGCGCCGTCAGCTTTTGTTATGCGGCGCTTGACGAGGTACCGAAGCTGGTCGATCCGATGGACGGTGTGGTATACGAGATCCCCGAGGGGATGATGGAGAGAAATGCGTATGGCGGAATCATTCTTCATCGCCTTCCCATCAGGGATTATCCGCTATTGCTGGTATTCGGTAACATTGAATAAGTAAAAGCAAGGAGAATAAGAATGAAAACAGCACTCATTACAGGCGCTTGTATCAATACGGGTGTTGCGATTGTTGAAAAATTCGCATCCGAGGGATATAACGTAGTTTTTACGGGCAGAAATGCCGAGAAGGTACATGCCAAAGAAAAAGAATACAGAGCACAGTTCCCGAACGTGGAAATTATCGGTTACCACATCGACTCGCTTCTCGATGAGAGAACAGTGGACGAAGCTTCGGTAGAGAGTCTATTTGCGGAGCTTGACGAAAAAGGTATTTTTATTGAAACCCTCGTGCTCAATGCCGCCGATCAGGGGCTCGGACAGAAGATCTTTGAGAACCCTTTGACCGATATGATGAAGGTCATCAACACGAACGTAGTATGGAACTACTGCCTCTCGGAGCATGCCGCAAAGCGTATGAAGGAGCAGGGCGGGGGAAATATCGTATTCGTCAATTCCAACACAGCTTACCGAGCCATTCCCGACCGTGTTGCATACGTCGCGTCCAAGGGCGGTCAGCTCGGACTGATGAGAGCACTCGCACTCGATCTCGGCAAGTACAAGATCCGTGTCAATGCCGTTCTCCCCGGTATGATCAAGACCGACCGTTGGGAGAAAAATCCCGACTTCTATCGCGACGTACCGTCGAGATTTACGCCGATCGGTGACGTTGCCGTCGGTGCGGACATTGCCGATGCCGTCTTCTATTTTGCGGCACACGCAAGAAACACGACGGGCGCGGAGCTTGTGGTGGACGGAGGTAATACGATTCAACTTTATCCAATCATACCAAAACAGTAAAGGATGGAATTACTATGCAAAAATACATTCCCGTCGTCGTCATCAAAGAGATGGCTGAGACCGACAAGATTTTGACAGCACTCAAGAAGAGCGATATTCTTTGCGCTGAGATCACCTTCCGTACCGCGTGCGCGGCAGAGGCAATTTCGTATGCCGTAAAGAACTACCCCGAGATGGAGATCGGCGCGGGCACGGTTATCAATGCCGAGCAGTGCGAAGCTGCTCTCGCGGCAGGCGCGACCTTTATCGTGTCGCCCGGTTTTTCGCCCGCTGTTGCAAAGATTTGTGTGGAGAGAAATATTCCGTACTATCCCGGCTGTGTCACCCCCACCGAAATTATGGCGGCATTGGAATTCGGTATTACCACGGTCAAATTTTTTCCCGCGAACGTCTACGGCGGACTCAAGGCGCTCAAGGCGCTTTCGGCTCCGTTCCCGCAGATCAAATTCATTCCTACGGGCGGCGTAGACAGAAGCAATATCGACGAATTTTTAGCCTTTGACAAGGTTGCCGCGATTGGCGGTAGCTTCTTCGTCAAGGAAGCACTGGAAAAAATGGAGGAAAACTGAAATGGCAAAAGTAGTTACCTTTGGAGAACTGATGCTCCGACTCGCCCCCAACGGATATTACAGATTTTTTCAGAACGATCAGATGCAGGCAACCTTTGGCGGCGGTGAGGCAAACGTTGCCGTATCGCTTGCAAACTATGGCATTGACAGTGTTTACGTCACCAAGCTCCCGAAGCACGCTATCGGTCAGGCGGCGGTGGATTCGCTCAGATATTTCGGTGTTGACACCTCCAAGATCGTCCGCGGGGGTGACCGTGTCGGCATTTACTTTCTTGAAAAGGGCGCATCGCAGAGAGGTTCTGTCTGCATTTATGACAGAGCGCACTCGGCAATCGCAGAAGCATCTCCCTCTGATTTTGATTGGGACGCAATTTTCGACGGTGCCGATTGGTTCCACTTTACGGGAATTACGCCTGCGCTCGGTGGCAATATGGTGGAAATCTGTCTTGAGGCTTGTAAGGCGGCAAAGGCAAAAGGCATAAAAATCTCCTGCGACCTCAACTACCGCGGCAAGCTCTGGACGAGAGCTGAAGCAAGAGAGGCAATGACGAAGCTCTGCGAATACGTGGACGTTTGCATCTCCAACGAGGAGGATGCCAAGGACGTCTTTGGCATCGAAGCAGAGAACACCGATATTTATGGTGGAAAGCTCAACCACGAGGGATATAAGTCGGTTGCAAAGCAGCTTGCCGATAAGTTTGGCTTTGAGAAGGTAGCCATCACGCTCCGCTCTTCGATCTCTGCCAGCGATAACGACTGGGCGGGCATGCTCTACGACGGCGAGAATTATTGCTTCTCGAAGTCCTACCATCTGCACATCGTTGACCGAGTCGGCGGTGGCGACAGCTTCGGCGGCGGACTGATCTACTCGCTTCTTTCGGGCAAGGATACGCAGTCGGCAATCGAATTTGCCGTGGCGGCATCGGCACTCAAGCACTCGATCGAGGGCGACTACAACCGCGTCAGCATCGCAGAGGTCGAAAAGCTCGCAGGCGGCGACGGAAGCGGCAGAGTGCAGAGGTAATGTGTTTCTGTACTTGCGTCGTAGTAAAAAAAGAAAAGACGGCTCTCGATGAGAGTCGTCTTTCTTTGTAAAACGAAAACCACGCGATCGTCGCGTGGTTCAAAAAAGGCTATGCCGATAAACAAAAGCAAATAAAAAGTCAGCACAGAAAGTTTTTTTGGAGAAGGCTCCTTCCGTCACGGCAAGCATACTTCGCTTTGCTTCGTTGCAAGTTTGCTTCGCAAACATTGCCGTGCCACCTTCCTCTCGGAGGGAGGCTTATGGTGGAACCCGTTTACGGGTAGCAAGTAACAATTGCATGGCTGGCAGGCCAATCCAAGACGCACTTGTGCGTAGCCAGTTATTAAAAGTTATTTATATTCGTACATTTTTGAAAAATAGAGGAGTTTGATATTTTTTTGGGTTCGATAATGAACGATATAAAAAGCATCTCCCTCTGTGGTTTGTTGGAAAATGGTATAATTAACGGCAATTTCGTTAAATCCTTGAAAATGAAGAAATTTTCCCATGTGCCGATAAACCATTTTTTCACTTTTATATAATACTGTACGAGTAACAATGTCAAAATCGTCATTGTTAAGTAATTTTCTTTCATTTAAACTACGATACAATGATGGAAGATTGCTCCAGATAGGCGCGCTAAGAAGTGCACCAACTAAAATAGAGAGTATAATCTTAAGAAATATGTTTTTTAGCAATGTAACAGTAGCCCAAATCGAAGCAATGGTAAGAGGTAAGAAAAAAACAGATAGGGCTACACATAAAATTAAGGTTGATCGGATGTCTGCTGTGTTGTAAAAACGAAGTTGATCTTTCACGAAACTGCGAGTGATTATATTTTTGGTTTGTTTTTCCATAAAAGCCCCCTTTTTTGTTATTGTAACATATATTTCAAAAGTTGTCAATGTTATTACACCTCGAAACTTGCGTCGCGGTAAAAAAAGATAAGACGGCTCTCGATGAGAGCCGTCTTTTCTTTGTTATACCTTATCGATATGAAGGTTCGGGAAATATTTGCAAAATTCCTTGATTTCGCGTGTGAGGTCGCCTTCCATTTCTACGAAATGGTGGATATAAGGTCCGTCAAAGAGTTTATCCTCGACGGCACGAAGGTCATCAAATTCGCCCCAGATATAAGTTCCGTGCGTTTTCGGTCCTTCGGTCGTTTTGCAGGTCATAGGAAGAACGACGTATTTTCCGCCCGTTTCTCTGTCGATGCGGGCAAGGGTGTATTCTCCGTCCTTTCCTCGGAACCACTCTCTTTGATTAACCAGGCGCGCCTCGCTATCGGGCGCTTTTTGGGAGAGTGGGAACGGTCCGCAGTGCCAGAGAAGCTCAGCGTTTTTGTTTTCGGGATGACGGACGGTAAATTCACCGAAGAGCGGCTTTCCTTCTCCGAGCGTTGCACACTTGAGAAGTGCCATCGTCATCGCACAGTGGATATCACTCTCACAGGAGATCATATATCCGAGGTCGTTGAGCAGTCCGTACGCCGCGCAAGGAGCAAGTCCGTCAAACATAATCGGGGTTGCCGTCCAGCATTCTGCCGAGAGCACGTCAAGATTGAATTCCTCAAAGAGATGTTTATAGACGGCAGCAAGCGTTGCGATCGGCTTGATGAATTTCGGCGTCAGCTCATCGAGCGTATAATTTTCGGTGAAATACGTTTCGTATTCGGCAATTTCCTCGGCATAAAGCTCGGGAGCCGATTTCATTCTCTGTTCAATCATTGCGAAATTGAGCGCTACGATACGAATGCCGAACTGTTCCATCAGTTCACCCTCGTTCCAGATGACCGAGAAGAATGGGGAAGGACGTCCGCCGATCTGACCGATGCGAAGTCCCGTGAAATTCTTGACCATACAAGCCACTCTTACGAACCGTTCAAAGCCCTCGCGGAACTCGTCCGATTCCACCTCGCAAGACGGAATGTGCGAGAAGGGAACGCCATAGCGTTGCATTTGTCTGGACACTCCGAAAATACCGCACTGAGAATCGGTGGGGCGCATTCCATCCACGTAATATTCATCGTCGAGAGGCGCCCAAAGAAGTACGGGCTTACCAAGTGCCTTGGCGATATCTGCCGCCGCTTCCTCATTACCGAAATTGCAGTTAATGATCATTACCGCATCGACCTTTTCTTTTTGGAAGCGCTCTACGACCTCTTGGGCGGTGGCATCGTCAAAAACGAGATCCTCGATGCCGATTCCCTTGTTGTCGACGAAGGTCACCTTGTCGGTAGTGAAATTTTCCTCGATATAATTGACGAATTTCTTTCCTCTCTGCTCGGCGGAATACCAGGTAAGAAAGGTTCCTCTCGGACGGTCGGTGGTATTTCGACGCATCGCAACAAGTCCGATTTTTACGTTGTAATTCAACATGCTGTTCTCCTTTAAATTCTTTTAAAATGATCAATAATGCCGTAATCGGCATACTCAAAAATGGGGGCGTTTCGGTCGGGGTTGATTGCGATGACCGTCCCTGCGCGTTGCATTCCCGCAATATGATGGACGGCTCCCGAAACTCCGATGGCAATATAGATGGGAGGGCTGACCGTTTTTCCCGTCAATCCGACCTGAGCTTCATAGGGGGCGTAGCCGTGGTCGACCAATTTTCTCGAGGCGCACAGCATCGCACCGAGGTCTTCGGCAAACTGCGTAAGATCATTCATTTGATCCTTGACGCCAAATCCTGCGGTAACGATGATATCGCAAGCCGTTTCTTTTTTGGTTCGAACGGTTGCCATCGCGGGACGAGTCAGGCTTTTGATTTTCGCGATCACGCTCCCCGAGAGGGCGGGACGATACATCATCAGCTCGCCTGCCTCACATTCGAGCAGGGTGCAGTCGGCACAAAGTCCAAGCTTCATTTTCGCCGCGACGATGGCAGCCAGACGTTTGGACGTTGCATCGCTTCCCCAAAGCACGGCAGACGGATGGATTTCTTTGATGCGCTGTATGATCTCGTCGGCATCGGTCAGCGGAAGTTCAATGATATTTTCTGCGACCGTTTCGGCAAAGGAGCGAGGTGCTTTTCCAACGATACAAAGGTCCGATAGGAGTTCTTTGCTTTGTTCGGTCGGCTTTTTTGTCGTAGGTTGGCTTTTTTTCAGCGATTCGCGGATCACGTGATCGAGATCTTCCATCGAAATCCATTGACATTTCCGTTTTCCGGATTGGTTTTCAAAGGTTTTTATGACTCTTGTCGGAGAACCCTTCAAGCCGGATTGCTCGGGATCGGCTCCAACGTCCTTGGAATTCCAAATTTCAAGTTCTCCTGCTTTCGAACGAAGACGAGGTAATCGCAAGGAATACGTGCGTTCTACGGTAAGTAATGCAGGAAAAGGAACGTTGGCTGTTCCTTCGTCTCTCGTCGTACACGAGATGCTACCGTTTTCGATCGAATCAATGCTCATCACGTTGGTCATCAGCGAGCAGTCCAAAAGTGCCGAAAGCATCGCGCCCGTTTGTGCGGTGTCACCGATGAGTGTCTGTCTGCCGCAAAGGATCAGTTCGGGCTTGATTTTTTGGATTGCTTTGGAGAGTGTGTATGCCGTTGCCAGCGTGTCTGCTCCTGCAAAGATCGGGTCACTCAAAAGAATGGCTTTCTTTGCTCCGAGCCGTGTCAAGCGTTGCAGAAATTCTCCCACGCTCGCAGGCCCCATCGAAAGAAGTGTGATTTCAGCCCCTTCCATTCGCAGTGCTGCTTCGTAGGCGGAAGCATCGAACGGTCCAAGCTCGCCATCGAGTCCTTGTCTGACGCATACGACGATGTTCATAGCTTCAAATCCTCGTGATAGACGTCTGCAAGCGCATCGTGAATTTTTTGATAGCGTTCAAAGAGCTTTTGGTATTTTTTGTGATTTTCCTCGTTCGGGTAGATCACGTCCTTTTGCTTAACACAAAGCTTTGCCGCCGTTTCTGCATCCTTGAAAACACCGATTGCCACGCCTGCCAGCATCGCAGAGCCAAGCGAGGAGTCCGAGCTTTCGGTGGTACGCAGGGTTATTCCCAACATATCCGCGGTCATTTGTTGCCAAAGCTTTCCTTTGGCACCACCGCCGATGAGGGTTGCCGTTTGGCGATAGGGGATTTTCATAGTATCAAGATAGTACTTGTTATCCAAAAGAGAAAAGCAAACGCCCTCAAGAACGGCTCTGGAAAAATGCGCCTTCGTGTGCGTTGCGCGGATTCCCGTAAAGCTTCCGCAAAGAGTGGGATCCGCATACGGAGTGAGCTCTCCGTTGAGATAGGGATGGAACATAAGACCGTCACAGCCGAGATTGACCGATTGCGCTCCTTCGTCGAGTGCGCGGTAGTCTCCGCCAAAGGTGTCACGATACCATCGGTAAGAGGCAGCAGCGGATTTCGTTGCCGTGCCGGGATACCAAAGACCATCGATGACGTGAGAATAGTTGATCATATGCCGATCGGGAAACGCTTTGTCGGTGATGACACAAATTCTGCCTGCCGTGGCAAGCTTGACGGTAATATCCCCCGTTTGCACGGCACCCGACGCAAAGATCTCCATGACGGTATCGGTCGTTCCGCAGATGACGGGCGTGCCTTCGGAAAGACCCGTTGCCTCTGCCGCTTTTCTCGTTACCTCACCGATGATCTCCGTCGGCTTTTTGATGGGGGGCAGAACGCTTGGGTCAATACTTGCCAATGCGCAAAGCTCCTCGTCCCAACGCATCGATTGGCAATCAAACAGCATACTTCCTTGCGCTTCGATGTAGTCGGTGCAGAAAACGCCCGTTAGAAAATACCGAATATAATCCTTTTCAAAGAAAATATACTTGATTTTTTTAAACAGTTCGGGACGGTTTTCTTTGAGCCAAACGAGCTGAGGAAGTGTCCAGATCGGGTCTGGCTTATGGTAGGTCTTTTCAAAGATGACATCCCCGTATGCGTTGCGGAGTGCGTCTGCCTGCTTGCGGCTTCGTGAGTCGGTCCAATGGATCGCGTTGCAGAGTGGTTGAAATTCTTCATTACACGGGAGATAGGTATGTGTGGCGGAATCGATCGCGATTGCCGCAATCTCTTTGCCATCGATGCCCGAGCGATCAAGAATTGCATGGGTGTTTTCACAGAGCGCAGAAAGCCAATCCCGCGGATCTTGCTCACACGCGCCCGCTTCGGGGTGGAGGGTTGGATATTCTACCGTATGTTCGCAAACGATGACTCCGTTCTCGTCGACAAGCGTTGCTTTGGAGGCGCCGCCGCCGAAATCAATTCCCAAAAGATAGTTCATTTGAAGCTCCCGTGATTACGCAAGCACCGTAATGGTGTGCGGATAGCAAAATTCTTCGTGTGCGGCAAGCGCGGTGATGCCTTCCTTATGGGTCAGTTCACCGTCCGAATCGACCGTATCCTGCAAGCCGTTCCACGGCTCAAGGCAGATGTAGGGGGAATTCGGCTTATGCCAGAGCAGAAAATAGTTTGCCTTTGGAAAATCGACGCGAAGCGCGCGTCCCGTCTTACGGTTGCGAAGCACGGCACTGCGCGAGACGAGGTCCTTAAAGACGAGTGCGTCGATGGTAAAATACTTTTCATAGAGGGGAAGGGTATTCGTGTCCTTGATGATCGGCATACGCTGATTGGATGCGAGATTGCCGTACAGCACGAACGTGTCGAGCGTTTCGCGCTCGGGGAAGATCACGTCGAAATCCTCGATGCCCTCGGGGGTATAGTAGCCCTCGTGTGCGCCGACGTTGAAGTACATCGTTTCTTCTCCGAGATTTTTTACGAGATACTCGATGCGGAGCGAATCTCCCTCGAGAGAATAGCGCACGCGAAGCTCGTAATCAAAAGGATAGGATTTTTTGGTTTCCTCATTCGAGCGATGCAGAAGAACCGCTTCGGTATCGGTTTGATGCTCAACCTCAAAGTCCATAAAGCGCGCGTAGCCGTGCTTTTGAAGCGTATAGGTCTTACCGCCGAAGGTGTAGGTGTCGTTCTTGAGTCCGCCGCAAATCGGGAACATGATCGGTGCGGAAGAACCCCATACCTCGGCTCTTCCTTCCCAAAGGTATTGCTTGCCGTCGTGACACAGACTCTTGAGCTCTGCGCCGCGCTCGGCAATTTTAGCAACCAATCGGTCGTTTTTCAGTTCAATCATTGGATTCCTCTTTCTCCGCAAAAGCGGAATTTTATCAGTAATTGATCTTGTAATTTTCTCCAAAGATTCCTGCGAGGACACCTTTTTCGATCAGTGCGGCGTTTTCCTCGTGTGCGAGAATCCATTTGTTTTTCCGAAACAGTATCGGGTCATCGACGGGAGCATCCAAGGGGGTGTTGGTTCCCGTGGGAAGTCCGACGATACAGCCAAAGCCATCATCACTGACCTGACACGGACAGAAGTGCAGGGTAGTTGCATAGACCTCGATGACCGTTCCCTCGGGAACGTAAAAAGCCTTCATATCTCCCGAATCAATCGTTCCGTTTTTGATATCGCTTCTTTTACCAAGAATCAGAACGAGAGGCGTTACCGCAACGTTCAGCTCCGAGGAAAAATGCCATTCGGTCGCGCCGAGCGTATCGTTATGACCGAAGCAGTAGCCGATTTGCGTGTCGAGCGTTCCGAACACGGCTTCTTTGATCTTTTTTGCCACGTCTGTTGCTTCGAGCGATGCGACCGACGGTAGATAGGACGATCCGTTTTTGGGGTAGGGGATTTGCTTCGCCTCGGTCATCAGCGCGGAAGCGTCAAGACGCTCAATCACTCTGCCGTACTCGGAAAATTCTTCGGAAAATACGTCGTAAAGCGAGAGAGTCTGATTCAGTTCTTTCAATCGATGTAGCATTTTGATCTCCCTTCGACCTTATTTGATCCAATCGTGCTCGGGGTCGTTCGAGCGGTTAAAGCCTTGATAATCTCCTGCCATCAGCCAAAGAAAATAGGACTGATATCCGGGGGTCGTTACCGTAGAGTGGTAGCCGTAGGGAAGCTCGACCAGCTCGTCGTTCTTTACGCGATACGCCTCGTCGATCTCACCGTCAGCGGTATAAAGGCATTGAACGGCAAAGCCTTGCTTGGGATCGAAGAGAAAATAATAAATTTCCTCTGCGATACATTCCGTAGGCATATTGTCCTCGTCGTGCTTATGAGGCGGGAAGCCCGCCCAGTTGCCTTCGGTACAGTAAGCTTCTCCGATGGTCAGTACCTTTGCGTTGCTGTTGCCGTCGATGATGAAGCTGGTTTCTCTTTGGAAGGGAACTCTGCCGAGAAGCTTTAAGACGACGTGATCCTCGCGGAGAAGCTGAGGCTCGGTCTTTTCTGTCAGAGGAGTTGCGCAAACGGCAATCTTCAGGTGGTCGATCGCTTCGATCGTCAGATGCTGCTCAATGGGCATATAAAAGCTTTCTGCGCGTCGGTTTTCGAATACGCTTTGGCGGTTACCAACGTTTTCCCAGATGCTGCCGTCAAAGGCGACGTTGCAGTGACCTTCGAGCAGAATAAACGCAGTTTCCTTATCGTCCGTGAAAAAATTGATTGCCTCTCCTGCGTCAAGCTCAATGATACCGAATTCCAGCTTTTTGAGCGAGCATTCGCCGATCTTGCAGATCGGAGTATATCCTTTTGAGGGGTGATATGCTTTTTTATAGTTCATAACCGTTCTCCTTTAAATAGTTTTTCACTCTTTCAAACGTGGGGACGCTTTCTCTAGCTCCTACGCCCATACACTTGATTGCCGAAACGGCGCTTGAAAAATGACAGCATTTCTCAAAGTCGAAGCCCTTGACAAGACCTGCGGCAAACGCACCGTGGAAGACGTCGCCCGAGCCGTTGGAGTCCTTGACCTCGGCGGGGTAGATCGGATATTCGATGAATTCTTTTCCGTCAAACAAAAGTCCGCCACGCTTTCCTTGCGTGATGACAACGACCGTGGGGGAATAGGTTTCGAAGAGTTTCTTCGCCGCGTCTTTTGCGGTAGTGCAGCCCGTATGCCCCAGAGCAAATTCCTCGGACGGGATCATAATATCGGTCAGCGCCAAGAGCTTGTCGACGTTCGGGTAAAGTCCGCCGCAGTCGTAAAGCACCAGCGTGCCGTTTTTGCGGGCAATGCTTGCCGCTTCGATGGCGGCATCCATTTCGTTTCCGTCGACCATCAAAAGATCTGCCTTGCGGATTGCCTCTTTTTGTGCTTCGTTGAGTGTCAAAGGGGGAAGATTTCCTCGGTCAAAGACGCAGGTGCGGCTTGCCGTATCGGCACAGAGCCAGAGCACCGAAGCGAAGGAGCGGTATCCCGATTTTACGTCGGTCAGGGACGTGTCCACACCGTATTTTTCAAAATCGCGTTTCAGATAAATGCCCGCGCTGTCGTCCGAGAGGACACCGAGATACGCGGCGGATTCGCCAAGCTTTGCGGCGGCAACGAGTCCCGTTGCGACGGGACCGCCACCTGCCACCTTGCACGAGGTCGCACGCGTTTTGGTATCCTCCTTCGGGTAGCTTTCAAGGCTGTAGAGCGTATCAAATACGTTGGCACCGATTCCTACAATGCTTGTTTTCTTTGTCATATTACGCCTTTCCGTTCGCGCCGCAAAGACGGATCTTACTTACGGCGAGCTCCTTGACGGTCTGAATCGGCTTTTTCATAAAGAGGTCGATGGCAAGGCTTCGCTTCGGATCGTCGAGCGTCGCCTTGGTTCCTTCGGCAAAGGCACAGCAAACGTCGGTTCCGATGTTCATTTTACGAATGCCTGCTTCGATTGCCGCCTTGACCTGATCCTCGGGAATGCCCGAGCCGCCGTGAAGCACCAGAGGTGTACCGCCCGTCGCTTCGCGGATCGCGCGAATGCGCTCAATGTCGAGCTTCGGCGGCTTCTTGTAGTGACCGTGTGCGTTTCCGACGAGGACGGCAAGACAGCAAACCTCGGTCTGCTTGACGAATTCTGCCGCTTCTTCGGGCGAGGTGAACTCGTCCATCGCGTCGTCGTTCACGCTTCCTACGTGACCGATCTCGCCCTCGACGCCAACGCCGATCGAACGGCAGGTTTCGACGATATGCTTCGTCATTTCTACGTTTTTGTCAAAATCGTGCACCGAGCCGTCGAGCATAATGCCCGTACAGCCCCAACGGAGCGCACGCATGACCTCCCACTCGGTGGGACCGTGATCCAGGTGGAAGCAAACGGGAACGCTTGCTCTCTGTGCCGCGGCAACCACGGCGGGACAGAGATAAAATCCTACCTTTTCATTGAGAAGTCTTGGATATACCTGAAGAATGACAGGTGCTTTTTCAGCTTCCGCCGCATCGATGATTCCCA